>NZ_CP151792.1:1221533-1526917 GCF_038446525.1 Methanolobus sp. ZRKC5 | reverse complement strand
CGTGAATGTCTACATCCCTCAGCCCATCATCACGTATCCTTGTGGAAAGGATACCATCGATGACTGCACTCGTATCAGGGACTATCTTTCGCCTGTTTTCTGCACTTTCTTCCATAGTCATGAATAGGGTTGCTGACTATTTAATTAAGTCGCCACACCTTTAAATCATGTGTAAAAAAGAATAGAAGGGTCAATGAAAGGATTAGTGATGTTTAGTATTATTATAAGAAATGTAACTATTCAGCCTAGCTCACTTCCACCAAGCTGATTTCTTCATCCACGATCAATTCTGCAACTTTGGAACAAATGAATTGCCATAAAATATTGCACTAATTGCATCGATAACAGATTCAGAATTCTTATTAACAGTAGACACGTATCCTCTTATACGGCAGAAATTTTTTGCACCCTGTTCACTGCGGAAAGTACCTGATATCTTCTGCTGTACTTTCGTCATTCTGATATCTCTTTCAGCCTGATTGTTATCAAACGGAACGTTTTGGTCGTACATAAATCGTAAGATATCCTCTTTATGGCCAATAAACCTATCCAGCAAATTCTTTACCGTGGTCTGCTTCTTACGTCCTCGTTTTTTAGACCGCACATTTGATTCCGGATCAGGAGGATTTTCATTCACTCCTAAACAAGTTATGTGATCATAATCCTCACTGAACCTTTGAATTAGCTCAGTATCTAAAAGATCATTATCAACATGATGTTTAATGCATATCAAGAGATCACTCATTATCTTTGGCCACTGTTGATCCCTGTTTTCGGAAGCTCCAGTTAACTCTCGTAATAAATGTGCATTACATAATGAATGTTGACATTCATATTTGTTGTACGGTTTCCAAAAATCATGTGTTGCAACACCAGTGTAACCTGGTAATATGCCCATAGCATCCATTGCTTCTGAGCCCCTTTTGCGATGTGCAAAATAATAGGTCAGTTTGTCTGTACCTGCCACATGAAGCCAATTACGAACTGCATTTATTCTCATTCCTGTTTCATCCAGATTGATGACAGGAGATTCTTTCAGGAGATGTTTCACTGTATTTTCAAAAGCTCCAAGCTTCTCAAAACAACTACGTTCCGTGTTCACCAAAGTAGCAGGACTTATCTTGCATCCCAAAATATCAGAGAACAACTTGGTAACACGCTGATAAGGAAGTAATTGGTAAGTGTGCAAATAAACTGCAAATGACTTAACTCGATGACCGTATTGAGTCGGCTGAGTTACACCATCTGGAAAAAGAGCTTTGTTTACATGAGAACATTTGGGACATGTTTTAATCTCGCAACGATGTTCAATGCAATTGATAGTTATAGGAGGAATGTCAAAGACCTGTCTTCTTTCATAGTCAGAGGGAACAGAAGCTAACGATCTCCCACAATTGACGCATTGATTAACAGGATGAACAATAACTTCATCCGGATCATCATTTATTCTTAATGTAGTACCAGGATGACCGTTTTGACCACCTACATGCTTATTGGTCTTTTTTCTTTGACTTTTAAGGGTTGGTTTATTCCGTGCATAAGAATCAGTAGAAGGTGGTTTGCTACTGTTGCGACTATTCTTTTCAAGCATTTCTTCCAAATGCCTGACACGCTCTTCAAGTTGTGCAATTTGGAGAGATTGATGTTCAATTATCCCAAGTAATCGAGTTACAAGTTCTACTACTGCTTCTGGACCAGCTTCATAAACTGCAAGTATTTCTTCGCGGTCTATACAAATCCCCTCAGATTGATAGACGTTTTTTATGATATTTTACTGAATATTTTTTAACACATAGAATGAAGCCATAGTATATTGTTTTTTGCATCATTAAAACAGTCAGGCTGAATAGTTACTAAGAAATATAATCAATACACATCTTCGGGGTTGAATACCTTTTCTCCTACTTCTTCACCATCTATTGTTCTGTAAAAACATGAACGGAAGCCTGTATGGCATGCTCCTCCTTCCTGTTGCACCAATAGCAGGACCGCATCCATATCGCAATCTATCCTTATTTCAACAACTTTCTGCACGTGTCCGGAGCTCTCACCCTTTTTCCACAGGCGTTGTCTGCTACGGCTCCAGTAGTGGACTATGCCGTTCTCAATAGTCTTCTCCATTGCTTCTTTGTTCATGAAGGCACACATGAGTACTTCTTTTGTTTCACTGTCCTGAGCAATGGCCTGTATGAGGCCGTTATCATATTTCAGATCATCAGGTTTTATCATGGCATCACTAATTACTATATACTATAAAATACTATTATACTTCATTATTAATATAATTGACAAAGAAATAATTGCGTAATATGGGGTCTAATTATGGATTATAGTTTTGATGGTACAGGTGGATATAGAATCTCAACAGGGATAGCCGGATTGGACGTGCAGCTCGGGGGAGGGGTACCTCCCGGAACAACAATTCTGATTCTTGCGGAGCCAGGTGCCAATTCCGATATTTTTGCCCAGCAATTTGTTTATGGTGGCCTTCTGAATGACGAGGAAGTATTCTACTTCACGTCCGAACATCCCGGTCATGATATAGTTCATGAGATGGAGAACATGAAATGGGATGTTGAAAAGTATCTTGAGGATGGGCGTCTTGATTTCGTTGATGCTTATGGGCCACGTTTCTATAATGTGCTTCCTAAGGATTTAACAAGTAATCTCTCTGCAAAGGATTTCCTTAAGAAAGGTACGGATTCGATGAATCTCCTGAAAGCCACAGTGACACAAAAAAGAGATACAAAATACCGAGGTGTTGTAGATTCTATTTCATATTTCCTGCGCGGCTACAGTCTTAATACAGTAGTCGATTCAATTGAACTGATTTCTTCCATCGGCAGGGCAACAGGGGCCATTCACTTAGTATTGATGACCAGTGGCATGCACGATCCAATTACGGAGAATACCCTTCGCCACATATGTGACGGTGTAATTGAATTCAGGCTCAATGAACGTGGAAGCGAGATCGAGCGTACTATAATGATAAGGAAGATGCGTGGAATGCTTGTTCCTAACCGGACAATTTCCTATATGGTCACAAAGAAGGGAATCGAACTGGAAACCACTACACGTGTTCTTTAATATTTTTCATGTTTCCAATTAAGGAAACATTATTTCTAGTCCTTATACTTTTTATTCATAGAAAGCTATTTTACTTAATCGATAAAATGGGTAATGATCATAATGAAACAAGACTTAGTGCGAATTTTGAGGGATATTTTCACATCATCAGGTTATAATGTTACGGATTCTTTCCGGCATGACCTAATTGCTGAGAGGGACGGCTTGAAGACGTTCATTAAACTTTCATATGGCCCGAACCTTACAGAGCTAAGGGAATTTGTAAGCCAGATAACAGATGGTGAAGGTCTCTATGTGATTGCCGGGGAGGCAAACAATGAAGTCCTTCGTCAGGCAGAGGCATCTGGTCTTAAAGTATGGAGTCGTGATGACATGGCTCTTAAAATAGGCAGGGCAGTACTTGCTGACATGGAAGGATCAACAGCAGAACTTGACCTGCTTGAGACGAGCAGGAAAAAACCGGTTAACAAGTCGGATGAGATCGCAAAAGAAGCTATAAATGCTATATTTGGCACGGGTTCCTCTCCCCATGTAGAAAAATCAGCGTTAGAGGAGCCATTAGTTTCGCGTTTCTCCAGACCGTCCGCACCTGTTGTGGAACGAGTAACAGAAGTACAATATTATCGTCCAAGTGCTACCTCTTCTGAATCAGAGGGTGTTGAAATATTAGAGACACCTGCTATATTAGAGGTACCTGATGTTCCGGAGGAACCTCGTGTTGAAGCGCCTGTGCCTCCTGAACCTCCTATTCAGAAAGTGCCAATGGATTCAGTTATCATGAGTCTGCATTCACCACCTATCAATGTATCAAGGGATCGTGCAGTTTCAATAGCAATGCCCCATGTTAGGGCAGCTAACACAGCAACATTGAAATTCGTACCTTTCTGGCAGTACCATTATTCACTTGGTGTGGAACATCGCTACAAATCTAAAATAATTGACATATCCGGCGATGGTTCCGGTTGTCTTAATGCACTCAATGGAAACTTAGAGGAAATGCGTTTGACCGATGTACGTGAGAGTGTTGTCGTTCCTGATGTGGAATATGATGTAAAAATGCCTGTTACCACCAATGAGGAAGCTCAAAAGCAACTTCTTGATATGATAGTAGACGAATACACACGTGACCTGCGTTTCGATGATTCCCAGGGTGAAGCTATCATTTCCGAACACAAAAAATTTAAACCAAGCCCATCAGATATTAATTTGCAGGTGGATCTTGTCTATGTGCCCATATGGGAAATAAAAGGCCAGAGGAATTCTTTAGAAATAAATGCTTATAGCGGTGAGGTCTTGCAGAATCCTGTAGATGATGATGTTGAGTTCGTGTGAGGTTTATTGTAGGAATAAGCAAACAAGTTCGTAACTATACGAATAGTTTATATATCAAAAACACATATAAGGGATTACCCGGTAGTCACCTAGTATTCATTTCAAACAAATAATGAGGAATCAACAATGGTAGAAGTAACTGACAATGCAGCAGTCGAATTAAAATCACTGCTTGAAGAACAGGATAAGAAGGATGTAGCTCTCAGAGTTTTCGTTGCAGGCATGAGCTGCTGCGGTGTGCAGTATGGAATGTCACTCGAAGAAGAGATTAATGAAGAGAACGATCTTGTAGTTGAAGTAAAAGGTCTTAAGATCGTAATGAGTAAGGATGATGCAGAGGGTCTTGCAGGTGCAAACATCGACTACGTAGATGGTCCATCAGGAAAGGGCTTTGTCATTGACAACCAGTCCGGCGGTGGCTGTAACTCATCATCATGTGGCGGCGGTTGCTGCTAAGCAACTATTTAATGAACTTAATGAACTAAACGAATTGGGTACTTTACATTCATATCAAAGGTGATTACATGTTTCCGGGAATAGGCGGCAGGGGAATGAACCCTGCAAAAGTTAAGCAGATGATGAAGCAGATGGGTATCAACATCACTGACGTAGATGATGTTGAACAGGTCATTATAAGAACAGCTACAAAGGATATCGTTTTCAACGATGCCAATGTCTCAATAATGAACGCTCAGGGTACAGATACCTATCAGATAGTCGGTACCCCGGAAGATGTAGCCAGGGAATTGCAAATACCCGATGATGATGTGAGGCTCGTTGCAGAGCAGACTGGTGTGTCCGATGATCAGGCCCGTGAAGCATTGAAAAATGCAAATGGTGATCTGGCAGAGGCAATCCTGTCACTCTCATCTTAATTCTTTTTATTTTATTCGATTTCATTTTTTATTTTTTTAACTCGGTTGTAACTGTTTTTGCGGTTTTTTCTCTTTTGCAACATGTTTCTCAATTATCTTTTTGGTTTTTTTCAAACGTAGTTTTGTAATTCTTTAGAGACCAAAATAGGTATATACCAATATCATGATTATACATGATAATTGAAAGTATTCTACATATTGTCTGTGGTTCTTTCAACGCGGTCCCATTCATGTCCCGGGGTTCTTTCGCGAACCTTTGTTTGTTTTTCAAAATGACATGATACGGTTGCCCTGCAAAAAATGTCCGATTGACCTGGAGTATACTTGAGGTCATGGCGAATACCTCAACGGTAAATAATAATGAAGGGAGTAAACATGTCTGAGAATTTTGATGTCAAGCTGGATAGTAAAAGCTATCTTCCCGATCCTTCTGTAAAGAAAAATTCCTGGTTGCAGGATTATGAAACTGCCTACAATGAGTTTCTAAAAGATCCTGAAAAACACTGGGAGAATGTTGCAGAAGAACTTGAATGGTTTAAGAAATGGGATAAGGTAAAGGAATGGAACCATCCGAATGCAAAGTGGTTTACAAATGGCAAGTTGAACATCACCCATAACTGTCTGGACAGGCATGTGTTCAATGGCAAAAGGAACAAAGTAGCAATGATCTGGGTCGGTGACAATGGTGAGGAGCAAATTCTAACATATCGCCAGCTTTATCGTGATGTCATGAGATTTGCCAACGGCCTGAAGTCACTTGGAGTAGAAAAAGGTGACAGGGTATGTATCTATATGCCGCTTGTTCCCGAGCAGATCATCGCAATGCTGGCTTGTGCCCGTATTGGTGCTGTACATAGTGTCGTGTTCGGAGGCTTCGGTGCCAATGCGTTGCATTCCAGAATAAAGGATGCACAGGCAAAGATCGTCATCACAGCAGATGCAACTCTTAGGCGTGGAAAGCGCATAGACCTCAAAACCCTGGTGGACGAAGCTGTTGTCAACGCTTCATGCGTGGAAAAGATCGTGGTCCTCAGAAGAATGACTCCGCAGCTGGAACTTTTCTCAGAGATAGAAGTTGATTTCCATGAGATAATGGATAACGTGGAGAAAGAGTGTGAGCCAGAGGTCATGGATGCAGAGGACCCAGTTTTCATTCTCTATACCAGTGGAACCACAGGTCCTGCAAAGGGAATAGTTCATGCATGTGGTGGGTATATGGTTGGTACCTATTATACTACAAAGAACATGTTCGACCTGAAAGAGAACGATGTCATGTGGTGTACCGCAGACCCCGGTTGGATCACAGGTCATAGTTACATTGTCTATGGTCCTCTTTCAATGGGTGCAACGATTCTGATCTCCGAAACAACGCCCGACTATCCTGACCCTGGTGTCTGGTGGAACATGATTGAAGAGTTCGATGTGACTGTCTTCTATACAGCACCTACGGCGATTCGTATGTTCATGAGAATGGGCGAAGAGTGGCCTGATCAGTATAACCTTAGTTCACTGCGTGTACTGGGTTCGGTTGGTGAGCCTCTTAATCCTGAAGCATTCGAGTGGTATTATCGTGTCATAGGCAAGGAGAAATGCCCTATCCTTGATACATGGTGGCAAACAGAAACAGGTATGCATATGCTTACAACAACGGTTGGCGAGCCGATGAAACCTGGATTTGCAGGAAGGGCTGTTCCTGGTGTTATTGCTGATGTCGTGGATGAGCATGGCGAACCTGTCCCTGCCGGAACAGGTGGTTTCCTTGTCATAAAAGAACCATGGCCTTCCATGATGAGAACAGTTTACGGTAATGATGAGAGGTATGATCAGTATTGGAACACTATAGGGAACTATTACACCGCAGGCGACCTTGCAGTAAAAGATGAGGATGGATACATAATGATCCTGGGTCGTTCTGATGATGTCCTGATAGTTGCAGGTCACAACATCGGTAGCGCTGAGGTGGAAAGTGCTCTGGTATCCCATGAGGCAGTAGCAGAAGCAGCTGTCATTGGAAAACCCGACCCACTCAAGGGAGATTCCATCAAGGCTTTCATTATATTGCGTATGGGTTTCAGTCCCAGTGACAAGTTGAAACTGGAGCTTCTTTACCACGTAAGGATGAACCTTGGCCCTATAGCAATGCCATCAGAGGTCGAGTTTAGGGACTCTTTGCCAAAGACTCGTAGCGGAAAGATAATGAGGCGTTTGCTCAAGGCACAGGAACTTGGACAGGACCCAGGAGACATTTCCTCACTGGAGGATTAATCTCCTCCTTTCATTTTCTTTTTAGTCTGTCCTGTCTTTTGCCATTAAAATAGCTATTAGTGCAAGTATCAGGATTCCAGTGGTTGATGCGAAGCCCGGTGATTCTTTCTCTTCTGATTCGTCGATGTCTTCAATAGTTTCCTGAATGCCATCTTCTTGCTCATCTACAAGTTCAGTTTCATTTTCCTCAGTTATTACTTCATAGTCTACAAAGTCACTTCCACCATCAGGCACAACTTCAGAGCCATAATATGTAACTTTATTGACAGCATCTTCACTGGCAATAAAAGTGATATTAGTTTCATTTATTATTGTCCTATAAAACCATGGTCTTCCATTTAGAGGAGTTGAGAAATTATCAGAGTATTTTTGTGCTATATTCGTTGAATCCTGTGAAGATACATCTTCATAAAAATGAATTGCAAGCTTTACGTTTCCGTCCTCAGCTCTTGCCCACTCAGGAACATCCAACCCATAATTATAGTCATACTTGTTCTCCACAGGGATCTCGCCCATCCACCTCAGTCCGCTTTCTGCAGGCAGGTCGGCTGCTGTCAGGTCAGCAGGCATTGAACATATAAGAGTACGCCTAGCAGCAACACCTACACGTAGAACCCCATAGTTTTCTAGCAATTCTAGTTGTTCTTCATTAGGAGTTTCATAAAACTGGAACATCATATATTTTCTGGAGTTTCCGTTTTCCAGAGTAGAATTGTCATTCAAGTTAGCGCCAAATTCCATCGGTTCTGGTGTGTAAACCTCGCCACCGTAATTTTGGAAAGTATATTTGTCAGAATCGTTCGTTTGACCTGCACTTGCAACTGGGGTGCACAATGCTATCATCAGTAAAAATACAATGACCAGCTCAACGTTTTTCTTAAACATCGTATTCATATCCTTTTAATTCTTAATTTCATCCAGCCTGACCGGAAAATATGTGTAATTTAAAGAAATCATTCTTTAGAATACAAAACATAGCAAAGTCTATATATTTATACCGAAAATTGTTTGATAATTTCCTGTTTATTTATCGAAAACACAGAAATAGTAACAGTTATGAAGTATACACTACTTTGATTAGTGCAGGTGATTACTATGGTAGACTTTTTTGATATTTATCTTTCAGAGGATTGTCCTTACGGCGATGAGACCACAGAGCTTCTTGAAATAGAAGGTGATGGAAGAATTCGTATAAAGTCAAGAGAGCACGGGGTTGCTGCATGTATGGATGACCTCGCGGTTTTTTACAAAAAGAACGGTCTTGAAGTCGTAAACATGGTTGAAAATGGTGCGGAGTTCAACCCTAACGATGTTATATTTGAGGCTCAGGGTGACCTTCCTACACTTTTCAAACTCTGGCGGATATCGCAGACCTTCCTTTCAATGGTATGCTCCATTGCATCAAAGACTCGCTTTGCTGTCGAGCTTGCAAGAAAATCAAATCCTGATATAATGATAGCCACAAGTCGCAAGACTCATCCGGGCTTTCGTAAATATGAGCTCAAGGCTGTAAAAACAGGTGGTGGAGATCACCATCGTAATTCCCTTAGTGATTCTATTCTCATAACGCAGAACCATCTGGATGTCATGGATAAACAGGTAAAGCTCAAGTCAATGCGCAAGATAGAGATAGAACCACGGACCACAGAAGAGGCTTACGAGTCTGCTCCGGTGGCTGACATGCTTCTGTTGGATCACTACGAGCCACAGGATCTTGAGTCACTTGTGCCAAAACTGCGCGCACTCAATCCCAATCTGGAGATTGCAGTTGGTGGAATAAATATCGGCATGATCCCTGAATATGCAAAATATGTGGATGTCATTGTAACCACAGCACCTTACTATTCAAAGCCTCTTGATTTGACTTCTAAAATAAGACGTACATGATTATATAAGGTGGACGTAAACTTTATATGCAATTATTCACATGGTTGTGTGTGTAATTCGCATTACCATCTTAAAGAGGTTTGTGTCTTTAGGGGACTTCGGGCGACAAGAACTCTCTTTCAGGCATGGTGATGTGTGGTATCGATAAACAATACTTTATAATTAATTCATTGATTATACAATACAGAGGTGCTTATATGAGCAAAGTGGAACTTTTAGATTTCAGTGCAACCTGGTGTGGACCATGTAAGATGCAGAAACCTTTCCTTGAAAAAGTTGAGGCAGAACTTGGTGACAAAGTTGAAGTTAAGGAAATTGATGTAGATAAGAACCAGGAGCTTGCAAGAAAGTACAGCATCCAGGCGGTACCTACTCTCGTCATTCTAAAGGATGGTGAAGTAGCAAAACGTTTTACAGGGCTTACAACCGCAGCTATTCTAATCGAAGAATTAAATAAGGTGCTTTAAGCACCGGTTCTTTGTTTTTAATTTATTTTCCAACGTATTTTTTGAAAAAACGTAAATACCTTAAGATCAATCCGGTTTCGAGGGTTTAGAAAATTGAAGGAACTGGTCGATCTTGGTGTAATGGTTTTCAGGGAGAAGAACTCCCGTGGCTCTTTCAAGCCGCACCTTTCTATTAAGTTCAAATCTGTTGAAGGCGACCTTGTCACATTTTCTATTGATACTACAAGGACTGCTGGGAAATACCAACAGCCTGACGCTTATCTTATTACTCATGCCCATTCCGATCATAATGGGAAATCCGCAATGCTATCCGAGCGTGCCATATGTTCGGAAAAGACTGCTCTGGCTCTTGAGATTCGCCACCAGCGCAAGTATGCAGGCAGGATGTTCAAAGTTGGCGAAACTATAGATGTCAAAGGCGTAAAAGTGCAGACTTTCCCGAATTTTCACACAGTCGGCTCAGTAGCATTTATGTGGGAAAATGAACTTGGTACAAAGATACTTGTGACCGGTGATGTAAAGGATGCTTCCATGCTTCCTCATTGTGATCTTCTGATAACCGAAGCCAACTATGGGGATCCCGGAGATACAACCTGTTATTTTGAGGATGACCTCACAGGTTTTGAGAATGCCTTCAAAGCCAATCCTTCTATTGCTTTTGGAGCCTATGCATTCGGCAAGGCACAGAGGGCTGTGGAACTACTCAGGGAACTTGGTTATGATGGAACAATAGAGATGGACGATCAATCACTTTCACTGACCAGGGCTCTCCTTGAGGATTCCGGGGAACTTGCATGTATCGGAGAAACCTGCGGAGATTGTATAAGTGTCGTTCCTCCGTGGGACCTGGGTAAACTGCCGTCTCATATTTCTAAATATGTCATGACCGGGCGCAGCGATTATCGCTATCCTGCAATCCAGATAAGTGATCACCTGGATGCCAGGGGGCTTGTGGAGATGGTAAAGGACATAGACCCTGAATTCACGGTTGTCTATCATCCCAATGGACACCGTCCCGGAAGATTTGCAAAACATCTCGATTCCATCGGATTTAATGCTCTTTCCACGGACATGATCACTAATATATTGAGCAATGAATTTGTGTGATATGCCGTCTGGCAGGATAAACATTTATATAAGTATTGGTTTTTATAGTACTCACACTATCCAAGTTGAACCAGGAGATCAGATCAATTGTCAAAATCATCCAAAAAAAAGCAATCAGAGGCTTCATCTAAGCAAGAATCCACTGATATTGCGCAACCAGCTCCTACTTCATCCGGCTCCGGGAAGGTCACATTTAAGGTGAAGACTCCGGAAGAAAGGAAAATAGCTCACATGGAGGGTATCATCAAAACGGCAGTTGCAGCTATTATCGGTATAATAGCGGGTATTCTTGCCTACATACAGCTTGGTATTGCTGATGACCCCACTGTGAAATGGTATGCAATACTGACCATCATTGCTGCACTTTCCTTCTACGCAATGAAACTGGTATTCCCACTATTCAAGATCAAAGTAAAGGAATTCGGCTTTAAGGACTGGTTCTATGTTGAGTTCATCGTTATAGATTTCTGTCTAGTAACATGGACACTGCTCCTTAATTGATCTTCTCTTTTTACCTTTATCTATTATATTTATCACTGACAGGGATTTTACATGCGAATTGCTATATTGAATAAAGACAGATGCCAGCCAAGACGTTGCAGTCATGAATGTGAAAAGTACTGTCCTCGTGTAAGGACCGGGGACGAGACTATTATTTTCGGAGATGATGGTAAGCCAGTAGTATCCGAAGAACTTTGCGTGGGCTGTGGTATCTGTGTCCACAAGTGTCCTTTTGAAGCTATAATGATCATTGGGCTTCCTGAAGCCCTTACAGAACCAACCCACAGGTATGGTCAAAACGGATTTGCCCTCTATGGTCTGCCAATCCCACAGGTTGGCAGGGTCACTGGTATCCTCGGACCCAATGGTATCGGTAAAAGTACGGCAGTCCAGATACTTTCCGGCACTCTTGTACCAAATTTCTCACAGGAAAGCGGCAATTGGGATAAAGTACTCGAACACTATGCCGGTACAGCTCTCCATGACTATTTCAGCGATGTTATAGACGGCAATATCAAAGTTTCCCAGAAACCACAGTATGTGGATATGATTCCCAAGGCTTTCAAGGGAAAGACCAGCGAACTTCTTGACAAGACTGATGAAAAAGGGAACCTCTCAGAACTGGTTGAGCGTCTCAACCTTTCACATGTCCTTGACCATAAGATAACGGAACTCAGTGGCGGTGAACTTCAGAGGGTAGCTATTGCCGCATGTGCTGCAAAAGATGCTGACTTCTACTTCTTCGATGAGATAAGTCCTTATCTTGATATTTACCAGCGTATCAATACAGCGCAACTAATTCAGGAAATTGCAGAAGAAAAAGCCGTACTTGTTGTAGAGCATGACCTTGCTATACTTGACATGCTTGCCGATGTTGTGCATGTTGCATATGGTGAACCTGGAGGCTACGGTGTGATGACCCACCCTAAAAGCGTGCGTGTTGCCATAAATCAGTACCTCAAAGGTTACCTTCCTGAAGAGAACGTGCGTGTGCGTCCTGAAGCCATCAAATTCGAGGTTCATCCTCCAAGAGTAGGGGCTGATATTAACACTCTTGTGGATTATGACGGCTTTTCCAAAAAATATGGTGAGGGATTCTCTCTTTCAACCGATGACGGTTCACTAAAACAAGGAGAGGTTCTGGGAATAGTAGGTCCCAACGGTATAGGTAAATCCACATTCGTCAAGATACTTGCAGGAGAAGTGCAGCCGGATGAGGGTGAACTTGACCTCGACATAAAAATATCATACAAACCACAATACATCAAGGCTGACACGGCTATTCCAGTTCAATATTACCTGCGTGGTCTGTGCAACAGGTTCGACACAAGTTATTATCAGTCTGAGATTGCCATACCCCTGCAGATAGAACGACTTTACGATCACCTGATTACAGAGCTCAGTGGTGGAGAACTCCAGAGGGTAGCTATTGCAGCATGTCTTTCACAAGATGCTGACATGTACATTCTTGATGAACCAAGTGCTCACCTTGACGTAGAACAGCGTTCAATGGCGACAAAAGTGATCAAGAGGTTTGCAGAGAACAACCGCAAGACTGCAATGGTCGTTGACCATGATATCTATATGATAGACATGTTAAGTGAGCGTCTTATAGTCTTTGAGGGTGAACCTGCAGTTTACGGTAAAGCACATTCTCCTTCAAGCATGCAGGATGGCATGAACAAATTCCTGGCAAACCTCGACATAACATTCAGACGCGATGAAGATACTTCCCGTCCAAGGGTAAATAAACAGGATTCCAGGCTTGACAGGGAACAAAAAGCCAAAGGAGAATATTACTACCACAATATTCTGGATGAGTAATTTCCTTTTTCTTTTTTTATTTCTTTTTATTCTGTTTTCATTCAGGAATTGTTAAATTCAATATCTTTGTTTTTGATTATTGTTTTTTCTTTCACAATTACTTACTAATCAATAAGTATTTAATGATTAGATATCATATGTAATTATGTATATAATGGATGCGTGTGTTGCTATGAAATATATGAACCAGACTAATCAACAGATACTTCATTATGCAAGGATTTTTTTGCAAAGCCGGGGTTATCATGGATTCAGTTACAAGGATATTTCCCAGAAACTGGGAATTAAAAATGCTGCCATTCATCATTATTATCCCAAAAAGGAAGACCTAGTTGCCGCCCTGCTTGAAGAGAGCAGAAAGAACATAGTGGGAGATGTTTTCCAGATAGCATATTCAGGGGGTTCTGAGCAGGAGCAGCTCCAATACTATTTTGATTTTGCATTGAGGGAGTTTGATGAAGGGAAAAGTATCTGTCCTCCTGGTTCTGTGATCCTTGGTTTTGAAGAGCTTCCGGAAAAGGTTAAAATGCAAAATATGTTGCTACTTGATGATATATTGTCCTGGCTAACCGAGGTTCTTAATGCCGGTCGGGAGCAGGGGAAGTTTAATTTCTCCGGTCCGGCGGAGACGCGTGCGGAAGTAGTCTTTGAGTCTCTGCTGGGTGCCAGGCAATTATCCAGCATCAAGGGGAGAAAAACACTTGTAAGGTCTATCGCTCTGATCAAATCAGATCTTGCTTGGAAAGATTAATTTTTTTTCTGAAGCATAACTTACTTATATGTAAGTAGCATATCTTTATATGCTCAATTTTTCCTTAAAGAATTGGCCACCATGTTACCCACCATCATTGAGGAGACATTATAATGAACACCATGAGTATTATTTCATGTAAAATACTTCAGGATGAAATTGTCTGGCTTTTAAGCAATGATCCTGAAATCAAGAAAATTATAATAGTAGAAAATAAAGATATCCAAGAGTTTACTGAAAAACTTGCTGAACAACAAGTCTGCTATGATATTGTTCCTTTTGAAGAGATGCCACCTATTATTGAAGCCGAGAATGGGGATGAACTAACTGTTGTGGTTAACATTCTGGAACTTGGACTTCACATGGTGCCAAAAAACCTGAAATCTGAAGTCTATCAAACCATAAGGGAAATGATACCATTTTCCAGCGGAATCCTCCTTTTTTACGGTCTTTGTGGTAATGTTCTGGGTGATGTAGAGAAAGACTTCTCTATGGAAGAAGATGGCTGCACAGTACGGATACTTAGGGATAATGATGATAGAATCGTAGATGACTGTATAGGGGCAACTGTAGGTGGTTGTGCAAACTACTTGAAATTGCTGAAAGAAAACAGTAAAGAGCCTGCTTTCTTTCACACACCTATGTTTGCTCATGCATGGAAAGAGTTCCCTCTCACAGGGTACGATTTTGATTCAAATCCTGAAGAATTCGTGAAGCTGACAAAAATGATTAGTGACCTTTCTGGATATTCAAGAGTTGCAAAGGTCAACACTGGTCTTAATTATGTAAAGGACTTTGATAAAAAGGTAGAAGAACATGCAAAGTTGTTCGGATACAGCGTATTCGAGATTAGCGGCAATCAGGAAATATTTGAGAAATGTTACCATTCCATCAAGAACGAAATAAGTAACAGTAACTAATGAAACTGGTTTTGCTATGCCTGTCCTGAGTATACTTGCCTGTGAAATGCTTGAAGATGAACTCGTACATGTTCTCTCTAAAGATCATGGTATCAAACAGTTGTACTTAGTTGAAAATACGAATAGCTTCAGGTTAACAAGAAAACTTAAGTCTAAAGAACTTCACCCATTGGTATTTCATTTTGACAGGCTACCAGACATCGTTACAGAAAATGAGCGCAATATCTTTTTAGACCTCATTCTGCGCTTTTCAAAATTTGATTTTCTTAAAAATATCCATGCTGAACTTAAAGCAAAGAAGGATGAACAGCTCATTATTGTGGTAAATCTCCTGTCAAAGAACCTGCATGCTGATCTGGATCGCCTGCACTCTGAAGTATGTCGTAATGCTAGGGAAATGTCAAAAATATCTGATGGAATCCTGATTTTTTACGGGAAATGTGCTTATAGTTCTGAATCTGAGGCTGACTTAAAATCACTTGAGTGTCCTGTCTATTTCCTGAAAGACAATAACAAGGGGGTTGCGGATGATTGCATCAGTGTGGCCCTCGGTGGAAATAGCAGCTATACTGAAACAAAAGTCAAGTGGGGCGGGAAAGGTTCTATATATACGACTCCAATGTGGAGTTTCAGTTTTCAGGAATGGCTGGATGGATCAACACCAGAATTCAATGATATCAAAAAATATTTTGACAATCCGGAATATGAACAAGTTTTCAAGATAAATACTCCGTCGCTTACAAACAGTGATTATGACAGATCGGTTTCTGATTTTGCAAAGTACTTTGATATGAATGTCATTGAAGTCAAAGGTACAATGGAACTGTCGTTTGATTCTTATATGAATGCAAAGGCCGGTGTCTGCAAAAGATAGGAATTAAAAGACCGGACCATCTGTTTGGTTAAGGATCCGTAAGTTTTGTTTCTTCTTCTTTTTCCATTCTCTCACAAAAGTTCTTTTTGGATTACCTGGTAAAACTTTTCTGAAGCATGTTTTTCCTGCCAGGGATAATGTCCACAGTTCTCCAACATGGTAAACCTGAAGTGTTTTAACCTCTTTGAAAGAGGGGCTTTTACTCCTTCAAAAGGATGTGGGTCATGATTCCCATGAATTGCAACTACAGGACATTTTATGTGTTCTCCCATATCAAGCAGTTTTCCGCTTCTTCTCAAATAACTGGCTTCGTTCCATATACTTCTATTAACATCATGCATAAACCCTGCATTTGCTCCTTCATAAGGCACAAGATCAAAAGAATCTGCAGCTGAGATAAGTTTCCCGAATTTTGCAAAGACATGATTTTTATTTGCCACAGATGGATCACTCATACTTGAGCTAAGATGCAGGTACTCTTCTATTTCGCTTTCACTCATGCGTTCAAGTCTTGTTTGCATAACTGTGGAGGCATACCTTTCTTCAAAAGGTCCGCTTGCAACAAGTATCAGTTTCTTCACATAGGAAGGGTAATGTGCGGCAAACATAAAGGCAAGCCATGCACCCCAGGAATGCCCTATCAGTGAAACAGGCAGTTTCCCATTTTTTTTCAGCATTTTTCTCAATTCCCTTATCTGCCCTTCGATACTCATTGATGTCTGCAGTGGTTCCAATACTCCTGTCATTGACCTGCTTGAAAGTTCAATGGCCAGTTCTGTCACCGTTCCCGGCGCTCCGGGACCACCATGGACGACTGCAATTGTGTATGGTGCTGTTCCGTGTTTTCTAGGATTTGGGTTCATGCTTAATTTCAGGGACCTTTATGGGTTGTCAGACTTTATATCTCAGTCATGGATTAAAAAAGGATATGTTTATATATTATATATCTATAAATATATTATAAGTTAGCGCCAATGCTGATGCGTCTTGGTGCTGTTTTTCTTCTGGATGTGGTATTATAGTGGAAACAAAATTCTATAACAATATAACTGTCCTTGACAGTGTTGACAAAGGTGATTTTAAAGCAGAGATCCTTCAGTACAATTCTTTAACCGGAAGCAAGGACCCTGCCATTGCAAGGAACCTGCATTATACACAGATGGCAGGTATGCATCTGAAACAGGTAAAAGTAACCTTGAATGATAGTGGCGTTATAGTCGAACCCGGTGCTCTTTATTTTCACAAAGGAAATATTGCATGTGATGCCAATATAGGTGGCGTTGGCGGTCTTGCAAAGAAGATGCTAAAGAACAAGCTTACAAATGAGTCTGCTTTCAATCCTCTCTACAAAGGTACAGGCGAGATATTCCTTGAACCCAGTTTCAGTCATTTTCTGGCAGTAACGCTGGACAATGGTACTATTATTGTAGACAAGGGTATATTCTACTGTTCCGAGTCATCTCTGGAAGTTGGTGTTGCAAGCCAGAAGAACATAACTGCCGGTTTATTTGGCGGCGATGGCTGGTTCCAGACAAAGATCAGTGGCACAGGCACATGTATTCTTGAAAGCCCGGTTCCCATGGGTGAAATATTGAAATATACACTTGACAATGAAAGACTTCAGGTTGACGGAAACTTTGCTCTTTTAAGGTCTGATTCAGTAAAATTCAGTGTTGAAAGATCCGGAAAAGGCATTGCTGGTAAACTAACGTCCGGCGAAGGTCTCCTGCAGACATTTGAAGGAACAGGAGCCGTATGGCTTGCACCTACGCAGCCTGTTTACAATTCCATTTCTGCAGGTAGCATTTCATCACTGGCTGCTGCACCTTATAACAGGAATAATCCAGCATAACATGGGCCTTAGCCTCCTTTATTATTCCTTTTTTCTCAGCCCTGTTCATTAGCTTCATAATTTCTGGCAAAACTAAAAGCCTGATATATGTTGTACAGCCAGAAAACGATCAGTATCAATATAGGTATTACAAGATATGATGCAACAATCAGTATAAACGCAATTACAAAATAGTAAGAACCTCTGGCAAAATCTCCGTTGTACATCTGCCCAAGTCCAGGGAATACCAGGGAATAGAGTGCGGATCTCCATGGCATTGGTTTATGTTCTTCGTCTTCCTCTACATTTATAACATACTTCTCTTCTTCATCTGTCAGACTTATTCCCCCATAACTATGTAATAGGGTATAGTTCCCTTTGCATAACAATTTTGCCAGATGTTAATTACGTTTCAGAACGTTATCTTTTACTTTTTCGATTGCAGAAGATGTATTTTGTAGTACGTTTCCAAAAGTTTCCATATTTTGACTATTGCCTGTACTTCCTTTCTTCATCTTTGCACCCTTTCCAAGATACCATGTCAAAAACTCAGTGTACAGTATTATTCCTATAAGGGTGGACCAGAGCATTAGCAATATGTGGAAATTGTTTATGGGTACAAGTCCGTTTGCAAGGAGCATCTGTCTGTAAGAAAGGAAAGCTATTGAAGTTCCTGGTATTAGGAGCATAAAAAAAAGGGGTGTAATGAACAGAATAATGAGTGCAAGTCTGGAAGACATATTGATCAGAACAAAAAGTACTAGCACGGCAAATAATGCAAAAAGCATCCCTGATCCTACAAAAGCTAGAATTCCCATAGTCTTTTTCTCCTGTCAGTTTATTTCGTTTGTTTATATTCTCTGATTATATATAAATATATGAAGCCAGGTACAACACCAATTAAGAGGAAAAGGCTGACAAATGAAGATGCTAAAAAACCTGCAGCTTCAACCCTTGTGATCTCAGGCTCTGTTGTTGCAGTCTCATCACTATTTTCAAAGGAGCTATCATATGGCTCATTATAGCTGCTTTGTTCAATGTAGATTTCATCTTCCACAAGAGCATCATCAATGTAAAGGAAAGGTTGAGCTGAAACAGTGTTTTCTTTTTTCCCCTCTTCGTCTGTAGTACTCAGTTCGGTCATAGGCAGGTAGTATTCTCCTGCTCTTTCCGCCCGTACAATGTAAGTGAACTTCCTGGTCTCTCCTGCTGTCAGTGTTCCAGCCCACTTGTAATCTCCTTCGATGAAAGTGAGTTCATCAGGAATGCTTTCCTTGTAAGATACTTTAAAAGCGTTATCACCTTCATTAATTACTATAATAGTGACATTTATTTCCTCTCCCACAAGCATATAACTGGAACTGAGTTCTTTTTCTACAATAACCTTCGAGCCACTTACGTGAAAGAGCGTATCAGTTTTCTCAGAGTCCAGTGTGTAGGTTTCCCCTCCATCTTTCCATATCACTGTTGCAGGCATGAATATGAAATCCCCAGGTTCTGTAGGTGATACAAAGTATTCTATTGTCTTTGTGCTTCTGGCATCAAGCAATACTGCCCATTCAGTAGTTTCTATATCATTGGGAATAAAAGATGCAGGCAATTCATCTGTGACTGTGACAGCTGTCTGGAAGTTTGCCTTATTCTCAAGAGTAATAATTATCTGGAAGTACTGTTCGGTTCCAAATTCAGGATTTTCAGATGCTTTTTCCCTTGTAATTATCTCTTTTTCGATGGATATGTACGGTTTGACGTTCACTTCTGTCGAGATTTCGTTTCTATATTCATTTCCTCTGTAATCATAGCCCTGAACTTTTGAAATTATACTTATGTTCTTACCTACGGGTTCACTTTCAGGTCTAATCTTGATGATGAATTTTTTTTGTTTCCCGGCTTCGAGTATCGAATGTTGCTGAGTTGCTTCTTCTACGTATCCGTCATCACATTCCGTAGTCAGTATCATCCCATGCAATGGTATTGTCCCGTTGTTTGTGACCAGAAGTTCATATTCCACGTACTCATCTGGTTCATAGCTATCTTTTACATCTGCAGAATCTAATTTTATATCAGGAGCTCCCGGTTTTAGTGTCTCTATAAACACTTCTTTTGTATCCTTTTTCAGATATACTACATTGATCATGAACTCATCAGAGAATTTCTGATGGTCTCCTGTTTTATAAGTTCCTTCAAACTTGTTGCCATCATACTCTCCTGATATTGCTGCCCCATCTTCATTGATATCAGCAAAGATGATCTTGTATTTATCTCCTGTTAGCGTGTCACCTGTTCTGAATGATGTCTTTGGAATGTCAGTGACCCATACAAGTTCAGATTTTTGTTTGTATATTTCCAGTGAGACTTTCTCCTGGCTTATGGCAAGTACGTTGATCTTGAGCTCACCGTTATAGATATGCTCGCTGTTCAATTCACTATCAACCTGAACAGCCTCTTTGAAAATGGAGTTCCTGTATACCAACAATGTAGCTGAGGATTCATTATCGACGTTGATCTCATGTATTTTTATAGTGAAGCCTTCCAGGTATGCTCTTTCGGCAATTCCCAGGTCGTAGGAACCCTGGAAAATCCATATGTTCTCCTCCCTGATTCCATAAGCGCTTACAGGTGCAATAAGAATTAGCAACATTATGATTGCTGAAAGGAGCTTTTTTGTTGGCATTATTATCATCTATATATTTGTATGTTTTAAATGTTATGTGCTTCTTTCTTGACTGCAATCACCATTGAGGCATACAGAAATATGGCCACAAGGATATAGATCCCCATCCATGTCCAGCTTTCCAGTGCTCCTATGCTTTCTATAGAAAGACGGGTAACCAAGTTCAGTGGGGAGTTCGTGAACAGGTAAGAGGCCATGAACAGGAAGATGAGGATAAGTGAGTACAGTAGCTGTGCAACTCCTCTTTCTCTGAACAGGACTGCGATTATAGTACTTGACAGTACAAGTACAGCAGCGATAACTGTCACAAGTAGTAATATCTGCAATGAATTTTGTATCGACACCCTGTTCATTGACAGCAGTAGCATCCAGACAAACGATTGCAGGGGAACTATCAATATTGCCAGTATCACCTTTCCATTAATGATGTCAAGTATGGATGCCGGAGACACAAGGAGCATATCCATGGTCTTGCGCTCGTATTCCTCTGTAATGAAATCAATTATCAGTCCTCCTGATATGAATGCCGGAGTGAATACAAGCAAGGGTAGGAGTGCTACGTAAATGAACTCAAAGTAGGTGGAAGATGTTTTGATACCTCTTTCTATTATGTTGAATTCTATAGGTGTATATCCGGGCAATCTCTGCGTCCTTACATCCCTCACACTCTGCTCGTACATCTCAAGTGGTTCCTTAAGCTGAAGGGAAACAACAGTTGCCTTTATTTCTGATTTTGGCAGGTATATATCTACGTTGAGCAGATCAGTTCCAGTAGAAGTCCCCAATGGAGCCACAATGATCGCATCTAACTTATGGTCATAGAAATCTGTATATGCTAACTGGAAGTCGTGATAAAGATATGTCCTGACATTGCTTTCCTGTAATATCTTATAAAGCTCATTGTCCTGGGTTCCAACCACAGCAATGGAAGTTCCTTCCAGTTCCATATCTCCCAATGTGCTTGGGTCATAGAATGAAGTAAGTCCGATAACCAGGAAGGTTGCGAACGATGCTATGAAAAGCTGGATTATAATGGCAAGTATGAATGTCTTTTCACTCATGAGCTCTTTGAATTCCTTTTTAGCTATGGTCTTCACTTTGCTGCATGAATTTCCGAATTTATTCAAAAGAACAGCCCCCTTAGGATTATCATGTTATACAAACTGTGGAAAAGGGTTGCAAGTACTACGGCTACCACGTAATATCGTGGTCCTTTTTTGTACATTACCAGTGAGCTGATGAGAACTGTTGTGATATGCAGGAACAATGGTATCAATAGCAAAGTGCCCATTGTCATTACTGACCCGAAGGCTGAACTTGCAATTGGTGCCAGTGTGAGGACAGCAACAGCTTTTTCCCCTACGAAGAATCCTGCACCTGATAATATGGAATACTTTATTGCGTTGCGTAATGTGATGTCAGCTATCTTCCTTTTAAAAAGTGTGTAGATACCAATTGACTTTACAAGCTCTTCCGCCATTGCGGACATCAGGATCATTGCTATTATCGAATAAGGCACAGGCAAATTGAAAAGCATGACTATGAGCATCAGTTGTGCCATATAGACAAAAGGAATGAATATTACGCTAAGCAGGAATACAGAACCATACGGATATGAAAGGAACAGTTCGAAGCAGTCAACTATTTTTCCGCTGATGGATTTTTGTGTGAACAGGTCCTCTTCCCTGAAAATGAAGGTTCCAAATGCATATACTGAGATTGCTACGAAGTAGAATGGCAGGGTTGAGAAAAGATATGTGTTTATCAGCACTTCCTCGTTCTCAATGAGCCTGACTATGAGCGTTATAGGGGAAATGGAACTGATGGCATGGATATTTGCAAACATTGCAGGGAAGAACAGGTATCCTGATATGATCACCGACAGGAATACACTTGCAAAAGTTAGTTCCTTAAAACTTCTGGAAAGGATGGCACTGTAGAATGAAAGTGCAAAGAAGAGAAGGACTACAGGGAATATGGCTGCAAGTACAAGCAATACTCTCTCTACACCTGCAAAAGTTGACGGTATGCCGATTATGTATAGAGTTATTGCTGTCTGGATAGCCATTGTGATGAAAAGATAGGGGATAGTTTTCCCAACCACAACATCTATGCCACGCAAGGGTGCAGCAAGTACAAGTTCTCCCTTCTTGTTTGTACGCTCATCCATCAGGCTGGTGGAGTAGAATTGTGAAATGAAGTAAATTGGGAATATGAACAGGAATGCATAAAGTATGGCCGTGAATGGTATGGGTGGTGAAAAGTTGGAAGGCGTGGATATTGTCTGCCTTTCAAAGAAGGTCTTCCCTTCCATGGCATCAAGAGCTGCGATATCTTCCGGGGAGATAGTTGATGAGCCAGTTCTTACGGATCCACTTCTTTCCTGCTCGTTTGTGGCACCAGTGCGGGGTACATCTTCAAGATCCGCAGGTCCGTTGGCTCCTTTTTTAATGCCATCAACAGTTTCCTCAGCTCCTGCCAGCTGGAAGTTCTGCGGTCTTTCCAGATCATGGACAGTGACCCATACAGGGTGGCTATTGTTAACATCATTATATGAGGTTAGAACCACTTCGCGATATGTTTTAAAAGTACTGTCCAATGAATCGCCCGCAGCCGCTGCTTTACGAGTATCCCCCAGATATACGTTGTTTCCTATGATGGCCATATCAGCACCATATTCATAGTAGCTACCTGCAGTGAATCTGTCTACAAGAATATGATCGAATCTCTGATCGGTTTCGATAACAGGTTGTACTTCAGGCTGTGAAATAGCTACAAGATATATTTTCTGGTTCATACTCATCCCTGTCTGGGATGCAGCATAAGAGGCAATTATTACCAGTATCAAAGATAATATGAGCATGATCATGGATCGTGCATCGAATTTAAGTTTTGATCTAAAAAATTCCCATTTTGCAATAGTGAACCAAGCAGGCATCATCATTTTATTACGCGCTTATTATATTAATATATATTTCTACACTTGCTATATAATTACGAAGGGTTATATGCAGGCAATTGTCTACTTTTATATGATTATTTACTAATAATACACAGGAGTGGTAGATTGGTAGACATTTTAGCTCAAACTATACCTTATACAGAGATAACGATAGCAAACATAGTATTTGCACTGGTGATTCTGATTGCAGGTCTTCTTGTTGCCGGAATTCTTTCCGGTATGTTTAGTAAAGGCCTGAAAAAGACTAAACTTCCTGAGCTTGTAACTGAATTTCTCGTTCGTTTCCTGCGTGCGTTGCTCTATGTGGGTGTATTGCTTGCAGTTGTGAGCACCCTTGGAATCGATACAAGCTCTGTGGTCGTAGGTCTTTCAGCAGTTATTGGACTGGTGCTTGGCTTTGGTATGCAGGATTCACTTAACAATATGGCTGCAGGTGTGTGGATAGCATCCCTGAGACCTCTTGACAAAGGAGAGTATGTAACTGTGGATGGTCTTTCCGGTACAGTTCATGCAGTTGGTATCATGGCGACAGAACTCCTTACTCCCGATAACCAGTTTATCACATTGCCTAACAAACTTGTATGGGGCAGTCCTATTGTAAATGCGACCCGAATGCCTACACGCAGAGTTTCAGTTGATGTTGGTGTGGGTTACACTACGGACATTCCAAAAGCTGTACAGATCGCTCTGGATGTCATCAAACAGGATTCCCGTGTGCTTGCTGACCCTGTAGCAGCAGTTGTTACCGCCGAACTGGCAGATTCATCTGTAAATCTACAGCTTCGTGCCTGGGTCAATACCCCTGATTTCTGGGCTGTGAAAAATGACCTGACAATAGCTATACATGCGGCGTTTGGCAAGGAAGAGATTGAGATTCCCTTCCCACAGCTGGATGTACATATGTACAAGAATTAAACTGTCTTCAGGCATAGTTGATCTGCAACTATGCTTTTCCTTATTTTATAACATTGTTTATATATAGTGAAGTATATATTCTTTTTGTGGAACCTGGTGTAATCGAAGTTAATGGACTCAGGAAGGAATACGGCGATTTTGTTGCTGTTGATGACCTTTCTTTCTCAGTGAGCAAAGGGCAGATATTTGGAATAGTTGGTCCAAACGGTGCTGGTAAAACCACAACGTTAAAAATGCTCAGCAGTCTTGTCAGGCCAAGTACCGGCAGTATTTATATGAAAGGTCTGGATATCTCAAAGGATGCTGTTGAGATAAAATCATTCCTTGGTTTTCTTCCAGAAGAGTCTCCTCTCTACGAGGGTATGAGTGTAGAGGATTATCTTCTCTTCTTTTCAGAGTTATACTGCATTCCAAAGGACCGTGCAAAGAAAAGGATACGTGAACTTCTTTTTGATCTTTCTCTCAATGCTGACGGTAAAAAGATAGGTGATCTTTCAAAAGGAATGAAGCGTAAAGTTGCCATAGCTCGTTCTCTTATCAATGACCCTGACATCCTGATATACGATGAACCGGCATCAGGCTTAGACCCAATGACTTCCCGTTATATCACTGATTACGTACGCTCACTGAAAAAATCCGGGAAAACCATCATATTCAGTGCTCACAATCTCTTCCAGGTTGAAAGTCTCTGTGACAGGATACTTATTCTCAAGGCAGGAAAGCTGGTAACATTGGGTACTGCTGAGGAAATACGAAAGAAATATGGCAAGATACAGTATCGTCTTGAGTTCAAAGTGGACGGTATTGAAGAGTACTCCATCTCCGAAACCAAGATAGTGGACGATAACTATGTCGTTACAACCAGTGACATTGATGTGGTTAACCAGACTACCAAATGGGTTGCATCCAGAGCTGGGGACATAGTGGAGATGCGAACTATTGTACCTTCCCTCGAAGAGATCTTCCTTGAACTTATGGGTGTTGAACTTTTTATAGACTGATATTCTCAAATTATTGCTGTTTTGGAGAATGCTTTTTTATAATATAGTTGAGTATGCAACAATTGCAAACGCAACTAATAGGTGGTAGTTCTGACACATCCCGTTAAACATGAAAACCTTTGTAGCATTAAAAAACATGAATCCATAGGTAGGGATATATCTCACCTTTTCAGGTCGATCAATATATATCTTTCAAAAGAGCTGGAACCATATGGCATTGGAAGTGGACAGTTCCCTTTTTTTAAGCTTTTAATGTATCATGAAGGAGTGAGTCAGGAATCACTTGCCAGTTCATTGAAATATGATCGTGCAACCATCACCCGCTCTGTTAACAAACTCGAAGAAATGGGCTATGTTATCAGGAAAAGGGACCCTTGCGATAAACGTGCCTACTGTGTCTACCTTACTGATAAAGGGCGCGAAATGAAGCCTGTGCTGATCGATATAAGCTCAAAGCTCAATGATGTACTCTTGCATGGCTTTAGCACTGAAGAAAAGGCTATGTTTATTTCCATGATGGAAAAAGCTGCCAAAAACATAGCATCTGAAAACGAAATGAAGAAGGCTTCAAATGAATAATACTACAAATAATGAAAATGAGGGACCTGCATTTGAGACTCCAAATGCAACTTCCGGAATGAAAGCCATGTTGGGTGACCCGAAAAAGGCTATAATTAAATTAGCATTACCAATGATGCTTGGTATGTCCATCCAGACATTGTACAATCTTGTAGATACTTTCTGGGTTTCCGGCTTGGGTTCGGATGCTCTTGCAGCAGTGGGTTTTGTATTTCCATTCTTCTTTATTATCATTGCATTGTCAAACGGCCTTGGGGTTGGTGCCGGTTCAGCAATATCCCGACGGCTTGGTTCAAGGGATAAAATAGGTGCGGACAATGTTGCAGTTCATACGATGATCCTGATGGTTTTGATGTCTGCTGTTTTCACTATAACACTCTTCACATTTGCAGAGCCGATATTTGCTATGATAGGTGCCGGAAAGACAACTGCAATGGCGACATCTTATGGTCGTATTATCTTTGGAGGCAGTATCCTCCTGTTCTTTACCAATGTTGCAAATGCGATACTTCGCAGTGAAGGTGACACCAAACGAGCTATGAATGCAATGATATTTGGTTCCATTCTGAATATAGTACTTGACCCGATTTTCATCTATCAGTTCAAGATGGGTGTTGCGGGTGCTGCATGGGCCACAGTGATATCAATGGGAGTGACTGCAGTTCTGATGTCCAGCTGGTTGTTCTTCAAAAAAGATACTTATTTATCCTTTGATTTCAAGGATTTCAGTTTTGAGCGGGGAATTCTCAGGGACATATCCAAGGTTGGCATTCCTGCCACTGTACAACAGGCATCTATGGCACTTATGATGCTTGTAATGAATGTCATCATAATAGCTGCCAGTAATACCGATGGAGTAGCTGTTTACACTGTTGGATGGCGTGTTGCAACCATAGCTATTGCTCCACTCATTGGAATTTCAACAGCAGTTGTAACGATGACTGGTTTTTCATACGGTGAAGGTTCATATGACAAAGTCTCCTTCGCTCATATATATTCAATGAAGATCGGTCTTCTTGTAGAAACAGTCATTGCTTTTTTTACATTCATACTGGCTCCTCAGATAGCTTACGCATTCACTCTTTCAGAAAGCGCTTCTCATATCACAGATGACCTTATTATATTTCTGAGGATTATTTGCATATTCTATCCCACAGTATCTCTTGGTATGCTCTCTTCGTCTCTTTTTCAGGGAGTTGGCAAAGGACTTTATGCGCTTGTTGCAACAATTGTGCGTGCTGTCATATTCGTACCAGTGTTCGCTTTGTTTTTCGCTTTTAATCTGAATATGGGGCTTATAGGTGTTTGGTGGGGCATGGTCGTAGGTAACATCCTAGGTTCGTTGTTCATTTTTGTGTGGGCAAGAGTTTACGTGGGGAAATTGCTGGAGACTGAAATACAAGCAGAGTCCCAGCATAAATTATCTGATCATGAAGAACTAAGGGCATAATGCCCTTATTTTTTATAGGTCCCTTTACTTTCTCTTTTTTTTAATACAATATTTATATATGCCCTCGAATTTATTTTTGCATAATCTGTTTATGGGGTTATTTGATCAATATGTCAACGTTAATGAAAATTATCTTCCTGGTCATCTTATTCAGTATTTTGACCGGGGTTACTGGTGCAATAAATGAATATGCTGAAGAGGAGCAGCAGATGCTTGACCTTATCAACGAGGAAAGAGCATTATATGGCCTTGAACCATTTAGCTTCAATTCAGTCTTGAACGATGCTGCAAGTGAGCATAGCAAAGAGATGATCGAAGAAGATTATTTTTCTCATGATTCCTATGATGGAACTTCTTTTTCGGAAAGATTGAGCAGTACAGGCTATGATATCGTGTACGCGGGTGAGAACATTGCTTTGCATTATCCTCCTGACCTTATCGCAGCTCACGAAGGCCTTATGAATTCTCCGGGACATAGGGCGAATATACTTAAGAGGATTTCGATATTCCCTCATTTTAGATCATTAAAGTATTCAAACTCAATTATATCCTCTCATTTTTTATCATTTTGTTTATTTCTCTTCATTAATCCTTATTTTTAGTATAGCTTCCGCTATCCTAGATTATTCCTTTGGTTTTTAGTGTCCTCAATTGATGCAGATTAAAACAAAAAGCTGTCATCAACATTTTTGCATTCACTCTTTCTACAGTTGTAACAAGAACCTTTCTGGTTTTAAATATTTCTTTTGTCACTGCATACACTCTTTCGCAAGGGACTCTTTTCACACTTATTCTTTCATTTCTGAGGATATCCATTATTCCTAAAGGATGTCCTCTTACAGCTCGTTGCATTGTTGCTGCAAAACCTTTTGCTATTGCTCCAAAATATCCTTTATCTCTATACACCACTTCACCCTTTTCAGACAGATCAACCTGTGAATCGTGAAGTGATGCAGTTGTTGTCTCAAATCTTCTGATTAGTTCATAATCCTTATCAATAATTGTATGAAGTTTGTATCCAAAGTGAGATTTACCATTTTTCTTAGTCCAGGTTCCATCTTTGCTTCTTCTTGTTTTCGCATCTTTTCCTCTGAGTACATCTGCTTTTGCATGTCCTGGATCTGAGTGAATAAAAGTTGCATCCTGGATCATTCCTTTTTTAATCTTCAAACCAAGAGCATCAAGCTGATTCTGCATTTCATCCCACACCGCTTTTTCTTTACCATTGTCGATAATTCTCTTCCTGAATGACCAGACAGTTGTACTGTCTGGTACATATTCAGGAAATCCCAGGAATTTCCTAAAGGATATCCTGTCAATACACTGCTTTTCAAGCTCAGCATCAGAAAGACCATGCCATTGTTGCAGAACAAGCATCTTGAACATTACAATAACATCAGCTTCAGGCCGTCCGCCTGAAGCTGTTCTGTTTATGTACATTGACTCCAGAATAGGGCGAAAAGGCTTCCAATCTACTAAATATTCAATTTCAGCAAGCTTATCTCCGACAGATTGGAGACGCTTATATTCTTCATTTAAGGCAAAATCAGTAAAAGAATCCATAATAGTAAATTTGCTTTGCTATTATTTAAATTTTATTAAATTGTATGGGTATTGATGGTAGTTTATCGAAATCCTCTTAACTCTAATTTCAACGAGATTGGAATTGGTATCTGGGTTGGTGAGTACTCCGGTTACAGCAACGTTGCCATGTACACTCAGGATTTTGGTTGGAGTGACTCAGTTGCAGAAACCCTTCATATCACTGCTTTTACTCCTTCAGGTGATATTGTTGAATCTGTTTTATCTCCAATGACATTTTCAATTGATACTAATATCGAGTGTGATATTTCATGGCTCTTTGATGGTGAAGATGTAAAAGTAGAACATAATGTGCTGTCTTCAGATTGCGAACTGATTCCGCAGGTTGCGGGAAGTTATGATGTAAAAGCCATTGCCTCACGTGAGAATCAGGATGTAATAGCCCAGTGGACCTGGATTGTCACAGAAGAAAATGTTCTGATGAAAGGGGATGCTAACAGCGATGGTTTGATAAATTTTCGCGATCTCAGCGCATTTGCTCTGGTTTACAACGCTACGGCTATAGAATCCAGTAAATGGGCAGATTTCAATGATGATGGTCTTATAAACTTCCGTGATCTCAGTGCTTTTGCGTTGGTCTATGAAAAATAGTCCGTTAATCTTTGAAGTAGTTGCTTTTCAAAAGATATTTAAAATCCACCGGGGTATATTCATTAATGTTCTTGTGGTATCTGTCCTTTTTTAATGGATATTGTATCAGGATCAGGCAATAAATGATATGGGGTTCCCATGGTAGCAAGATCAAGGAAAGTAACAGCTAAGGACGATCAGTCTGAACCAGTCGACAAACATACAGAAGAAAAGGGTGTACTTCTTTTTGAGACCACAGGCAAAGAGAAAGTATACAGGTTCAAGGATTCGATTTTGCTAAGTTTGCCTGAGGGAAGGAACACCCTTACAACTTCATGGTTAAACGGTGGCTACAGGGAAGACCTGAGGACAATTTTCAATCACATGGTTCCAAAAAGCAAGCATGCTCCAAAGGATCTTGATGGTGGCAGCATTCCTGCTTACCTGGCTATTATTGCAAAAAGCTTGGGTGCTGATCCTGATACATCTTCAGGGTTGTTGACAGCTGCTAATATGGATAATGTTTCTATCGTGACCAAATCTTTCCGTGGTGTAGAGGTAACTGCTGTCATGACTGCGGGTATTGAGATCAATGGAGGGCGTGTAGGTGACCCTGCATCCTATTATCAGGAAGATGGTTCTCACCAGTTTATTCAGGGAACTATTAACACTATGTTAGTAATAGGGGCCAATCTTCCACCATACGCTATGACAAGAGCTGTGGTTACTGCCTCTGAAGCAAAGACTGCCGCTTTGCAGCAGTTGATGGCACCCAGTCGTTATTCTACTGGAATTGCCACAGGTTCAGGAACAGATATGATAGCTGTTGTTGCAGACTCTACAAGTCCTCTTTTGTTGACAGATGCAGGTCAGCATTCCAAGCTTGGTGAGCTTATAGGGAAAGTTGTGATCGAATGCACGCTTAAAGCACTTGAGATGCAGTCGGATCTGACCCCACTCTCCCAGAGAGATATACTCGTGAGACTTGAACGTTTTGGAATAGAAGAGAATAACTACTGGAAAGTTGCATCACACATGAATGGAGATAATCGAAAAGCGGCTTTTTTCAAAAAATTGCGTGAGATGTCAAAGAATCCCGTACTTGTAGGGGCAACAGGCTCAATATTGCATATTGTAGATGAGATCTCATGGGGTCTCGTTCCTGAAACTGCCGGCAGGAAGGTAGCTGTTTCTATTATGAAGGGGCTGCCTGAAATGCTTGATATAGATGTTTCCATTCCTTTTGATGAACTGACTGACGAAAAAGATACAATAATTGACAATTGGATCCGTGTTACTGGCTGGTTGGCGAAAAATTGTGATCCTAAAGATATTTGTAATTCCAGAAAATGATTCCTTTGGGGTGCATAAATGAAAGAAATGATGAATTTTTCTCTTTGTGATCATGACATGAAAATGTTCAATTCTAACTGGGGTATGATACGGAATTTCCTTGTAAGACATGGCCTGGATGGGCTGGAACTCTTTGTGGATTCGTCTCCGCTTCCAGATGTGCCCGAGGATCTTATAGTGGGTGTACATCTTCCTTATTGGATGGGGCGACATAGAGCCTGGGCTGATCCTTCTGCTTTTTTACAGGAAATGGAGGATTTTGAGATGGCTTACGTTTTTGGCGGTAGCAGCCGCGAGGAAGTTATTGATAATTTCAGGGGATCACTTGAGAATGCTGCACGTCTGGATGCTTCGTATGCAGTGTTCCATGTTTCTTATGCAGAACTGGAACAGGTCTTTACACGTTGTTTTAATTGTACTGACCAAGACGTGCTTGCAACAACTGCTGAATTTCTGAATGATGCTGTCTCAATTTATCAGAATGGTGAACCACCGGTCAGGATATTCTTTGAGAATCTCTGGTGGCCAGGTCTTACATTCCTTGACTCCAAAAATGTTGAATATTTTACAGACCTTCTTGATTTTGAGAATTGGGCTTTCGTGCTGGATACCGGCCACCTTATGAATGCTACTATGAAGTGTGAAGATGAGGAATGCTCAATCGATGTTGTATTGGATCTGCTTTCCACTCATTCTGAGGATTTCATCAAACGAATTGAAGGCATGCATTTCCACTGCAGTTTATCAGGTGAGTTCATGCGTAACTCCATGGGAAAGGATGTCCCTGCGGGGTTTGATAAAATGCATTTTCATGAGCGCCTTTTATCGGTTATGGGAATACTTGAACAGATTGATCACCATATGCCTTTCACCAGTGAGAAATGTTCTCAGATAGTTGAATTCGTATCTCCTGATTTCCTGACCCACGAATTTGTTTCAACTGATTTGCAATCTCTTGATATGAAAATAGCTACGCAGAAACGAGCATTGCATGGATAATTCTTGCATTTGTATTATTGTGCAGTTGTTATACATATACATATATATTTTATAAGTTATCTTTATAAAATAGGCTGTTAAATGGACTGTTTGTGTAGAAAAGCTTATATTGAACTCTATGTTTACTCTTAATTATGAGTACTCTCGATAACAATGATTCCGAGAATCCAGAAAAGATGGATCGTTTGAAACTTTTTAGTGCACTTGGAAGTGAAACCAGACTAAGAATGCTACAACAGCTTACTGAAGGTGAAATGCATATATCTGAACTTGCAAGGATGCTTAGTATTTCTGTTCCGGTTGCTGCAAAACATGCAAATATACTTGAAGCTGCTGACCTCATACAGCGCAAGATTTACGGTAAAACACATGTACTGCAATTGAACAATAAGAATATTTTCCATGCTCTGGATATATTTGCACCTTCCAGAACGGTTGAAGTGGAAAAGGGTGCAACACTTCTGCAAGCACTTAAGAAGGCTGCAGTAGTGGAAGTGAAGAATGTTCACGGGCAAGACAACATTGTTTCCACAAATGGTGAAGAAGGTTTCTTTATATACGAGGTAGATGGTGAATTCTCTGAACAGAATGTCAATGAGCATAAATTCGACAGAGAAGGAACAGTCATGTGGAAGAAGCTGGAACCAATAAGCATCTTAAAGGTGAATGTCAAATTCAAAAAGGAATGATATTTCTTTAGTAGTCAGGAACCATCAAATTCATTATTTTTTGTTCCCTTATTTGTAACTATTCAGCCTGATAAAAACGCTATCAATAACAATCTTGACAAAAAGTTGAAACGTAAATTTCATTAGGATCATTTATTTTGATTGTTGCTATTGATTGCTTTTTTGATTGTTAGATTGTTAGTGAGCAGACATCTCTATTTCGATGAAATCAGTACCAATAGGCAAATCGTGCCAGGCTGAATAGTTACTCTTATTTTTTTTTTTTTGAAATCCATTGTTTTGTCCTTTTTTCTTTTCGTATGTCTCTATCTGTTCTGATGAATACTTTCACCATGCTTACAGGTTGCTTATATCCGCATCTGCCATATTGTCTATTAATGATTCCCAGAAATCCTGTTAATGAGCACCATATGACGCTTATGGAAAGGATGAGACTGCTGTCCGAAGGTACCAAATATGACAGTTGCAACCAGAGTGCAGTCTGTCATGCTTTCGGACCAGATGGTCGTTGCATACAACTCTATAAGACATTGATGACAAATGCATGTTCTGGAGAGTGTACGTATTGTCCGAACAGGTGTGGCAGGGATTCTGTGCGTGCATCATTAAGTCCTGAAGAAATAGTGAAGATCACATGGTCTTTCTACCGAAGGAATGCAATAGAAGGCCTGTTTCTGTCCTCCGGTGTTATCGGTGATTCTGAAAGGACAGCAGAGAAGCAATTAGATGTTGCAAGACTTTTGAGAGGTCAGGGATTTACTGGTTATATCCATATTCGTGTAATGCCAGGTACTCCAAAGTATCTGCTTGAGGAAATCGCTGATTACGCAAATAAGTTTGGTGTGAATGCAGAGACTACAAGTTCACTTAATTATTCGGAAATATGTCCAAATTTTGATTATAAGAATGATGTACTCCAGCGTTTGCAATGGACACGGGATCTGATTAATAAGAAAAGGCGAGAGACAGGTTCCAGAGGGCGTATCATTGGTGCCAACGACACTCAGTTTGTGGTGGGAGCTCTGCAGGAATCTGACAGGGAGATTATCGGAACCGTTGAGAAGTTCATGGACAGGTATGAACTGAGAAGGCCTTACTTTATGAGTTTCGACCCGGTTCCATTCACTCCCCTTGAAAACAATGAGCCTTCTCCCCAATGGAGGGAAACAAGACTGTATCAGACTTCCTATCTTCTGAAGGATTATGGTATGACTGCTAATGACCTGGATTCTGTTCTCGATGACAATGGTTTCCTCTGTGACACTGATCCTAAAATGCTCCTTGCATCATGCCGTCCTGATATGTTCCCGGTGAACATTAACTCTGCAAGCAGGGAAGAGTTGCTCACAGTGCCGGGAATTGGTCCAGTGGGCGCAAGCAGGATTATTCAGTCAAGGCCCATAGCATCAGAAAAAGAACTTGCACGCATGGGTGTCGTTCTTGGTCGTGCACGTCCCTTCATTGAAATAAACGGAAAAAAACAGACAAACTTATTCTCATTTACGGGGGTAGGTGCATGATCGTAGCATTCAGGGAAAATGTAGAAGGTGTCTTGCTCGCCTGTGAAGAAATCTCAAGTAATCCGGATTGTGATCTCATTTCTGCAAAGGACAGAGATGAACTGAAACAAAAGATGGAGTTCACAGGCATCGATGAAGTGAAAACTCTCGGCTTCAGATGTATGTCAGATACAACAAAGCTTGTACGTAATATATTTGGAAAACGGGGCTCAAGAATGTTCCAGCGTGATCCGGATGTTGAAGGATACATAGCAATGGTACTGAGACATCGAAGCTCACGACCAATCGAACTGGTGCATTTTCTGTGTTTTTGCGAGGGAAATGTCGAACTTCTTTATTCAGGTAAGAGCAGCACGGGTAAAAAATATTACAATTACATGCGAGATGTAAGTCGTTCATATCATCGTTTGTGCATGTTTGCACGACCTGCTTTTGTTAATGGAGTGTTGTCTGTCAAAATAGAATCCCCACATCAGATAGGAGATATGTTCTGTCGCTGGCTTTCAAGGAAAAACCCGGATCTTCCTGTTTCAGTAATAGAGGGAGATATTGCCTGGATAGGGAACGGTGCTCATGTAGGCCTTGAACATTTCACAAAGGTGCCTTCTTCATTGGCAGGTAGCCTTGAGTTTACTAATGAACGTGATGAGGTTGATGATCTGTGGGATATGTACTATGATTCTCAGATGATCCACAACCGGAGAAACAAAAACCATGCCAAGCAAGTGCAGCCAAAAGCTTCTGCGTCCATGAGCAAGATGTCGGAAAGGGACAGGTACAAGGTTGAAAAAGGTATTGCAAACTGCACCCTGGATTCTTTTGCATCCGAATTGGAGGTATAATGTTAGCTGATGTCAGGACCTTACAGGATATTCCCCGCATAGGGGATAAAATGTCTAAACGTTTTGTAGAGCATTTCGGTAGTGAAAATCAGGCCCTTGATGCTATACTTGCCGGTGATATTGCCAGCATTTCCGAGGTAGAGGGTATTGGTCAACGCTATGCCATCTCCCTTATCCAGGATGTAGCTTCCAGGGTTGAAGGAGTTAATGTTTCTGATTTTTTAAGAACCAAAGAGGCAATGGATGTCTATGAAAAATTGCTTGACCTAGTCAAGGAGTTTGCTCATACTCAATATTCCAGGGACAAACTACATGTTTTTTTCCCGTATCCTTCTACCAAGATTCAAAAGATAATGCGGGTACGTGAATCAGTTTCATATTACATGGAAACTGCCAATCTTCTTGAGGGAGATGGGACTATTGTTGACCTGTTGTCAAAAGCCACACAGCTTAATTTTAAACACCCGTGCCCAAAGATCCGTGACAGAGTTATCATAACATCTGACCAGGATAGTTACGAGTATGCGAAAAAACGGTTTGCAGGATTGCTTGATGTGAATTTTGCACGTTCCCTTTCAGAATTCATTGATATTTCAAGGGGCTTCTCCCAGGTTATTGCCGTGGGCGATGATTACCTGTCATTTGATCTTCCGGAAGATGTGGACCCTGAATTCTATTCTGACCTGCAGGAAATAGATGATTTCAAGGTTATACCTGAAAAAGAAATAGTGGCATTTTCCCGGAATCTCAAGTCAATAGAATCTTCTATTAAAGTGATAAGGCTGCTCCGTTCCAGGGGAATTAGTTTCTTTGACAGCATGGATGATGATAAGCTTGAGTTGCTTGCCTCTACATTGGCTCTTATAGACGAGAATGGTGATATTGTTCATGGGATTGATGAAGAAGTAGACCGAATTTCCGATGCAACAGACAAGCTTAGTTCTACTGTAACAGAAACTGTGCGTATTGTAAACGATGGTCTGAATTCCTGTCTGGAGAATAGCCAGATGACTCTTAGCGGACAGGATATGCTGAAAGTGATGAATGGTTCCATTGAGCTGAAAGAGATACTTGGAAAGAAGCTGCACAAAAGTTATTACTCCATCGTTAAGGACGGTGCGGACAGAATATGCAATGAACTTCAGCTTGAAAAAAAGGAAAGATTAATGGTCGATTCTTTTTTTCCGGAAGAGATCATGCATCCTGTGGAAGCAGATGTTGATAATCTGAATGCTTTGAAACAGCACTTGAATAAAAAGGTCCTGAAAAGAAAATTCGACCATAAACGCGAAGTTTCGCGCATATTGTCTTCCTACAAAACAATTGTCCGGGAAATGGTTCGCGAAGTACTTGATTTTGATGTGGGATTTGCAATCGGTTCTTTTGCACTGGCATATGATCTTGTTATGCCGGAAATTATAGATGGTACAGGGATTGGTTTTAAGGGTGGAAGGAACCTGTTTTTGCTTTCCAGACACGGTGATGTGATACCAATTGACTATTCAGTGGGTGAGAACAGTTTCAGTCCTAAAAGTGAGGCCAGCAGGGTCGTACTTTTAAGTGGCGTTAATTCAGGAGGAAAAACCTCCCTTCTGGAACTCCTTGCGCAGAGCAGCATCCTTGCGCAGATGGGATTTCCTGTTCCTGCGCAGCATATGGAACTATCTCTCACTGAGTCGATGTACTACTTTGCTAAATCAAAAGGTACATTAGATGCAGGTGCATTTGAAACTACTCTTACTGAGTTCTCTGTGGTAGCTGATGATTCTGCAAAATTTGTTCTGGCAGATGAGCTTGAATCCATCACAGAACCTGGAGCTTCTGCAAAGATCATGGCTGGAATACTTGAAGTTTTAACTGAAAACGAGAGTACTATGTCTATATTTGTGTCGCACCTTTCAGAGCAGATCATGGAGAATATTGTCTGTGATCTCAGGGTTGATGGGATAGAGGCAAGCGGGCTGGATGCCGAACTGAATTTAATAGTTGACAGGAGTCCCCGTTATAATTATGTTGCAAAAAGCACCCCTGAACTGATTGTAGAGAGGCTTTCAAAAAAGACAGGTGGAAAAGAACAGGCTTTCTATGATAAATTAAGGAGTAAGTTTCAGTAGCTGAAACTATACTGTTTAGATTAAAGCACGCCTTTAGTGCTTTTTATTCCTTCTCCTTCGATGACCATGGCTCTTCTAAGGGCGTAGGCGAATGCCTTGAAAAGTGCTTCTATCTTGTGGTGGTCATTATCCCCGTAAACGTGGGCATGCATATTTGTCTTTGAGTTCTGGGCAATGGCTTCAAAGAAATGAACTACCATTTGAGTGCTGAATTCTCCTACTTTTTGGGCTTTGAACTCTGCATCCATTACCAGATAACTGCGCCCTCCAAGGTCAAGAGCCACACTTGCCAGTGCTTCATCCATTGGTATACGTGCTTCTCCGAATCTTGCAATGCCGGCTTTGTCAGCAAGTGCCTCTGCTATTGCCTGGCCCAAGACTATTCCGGTATCCTCTATCAGGTGATGGTCATCAACAATGAGGTCGCCAGTAGCTTTTACAGTGAGGTTGAAGTTCCCATGCTTTGTGAATGCAGTGAGCATATGATCGAAGAATCCAATACCAGTGCTGATGTCTGCAAGGCCTTTTCCGTCAAGTTCCAGCTCGATATTGATGTCTGTTTCACTGGTTTTGCGTGATATATTTGCTTTTCTCATGGGTGCACCTGATTATTCTGGTATTTTATAAATCTTCACTAATAATATTTATTGCTTCTGGAAGTGTGAACTTCCCTGTGTATAATGCACTTCCGACAACGACTGCATTTGCACCGGTCTTTTTCAAAGCAATGAGGTCATCAAGGCTTGTAACGCCACCTGATCCGATTACAGGAATACTGACTGACTTTACCAGTTCTTCGGTAGGCGTTGTATTGACACCTTGCAGTAATCCTTCGGAATCTATATTTGTAAAAAGGATACTTCCAGCACCAAGTTCCTGAAACCTTATTCCCATTTCAACGGCTGTGAATTCGGATTGTTTTTTCCATCCTTCAATGGACACTTTGCCATTTTTGGAATCAAGGGCAACGTTGATGTGTTCACTTCCAAACGCATCTGCAAGCTCTTTGATAAGTTGTGGATTATTTATGGCTGCAGTGCTAAGTATAACTCTGTCAACTCCGAGTTTTAGCAGGTCGGCTGCATTTTCAAAAGAGCGTATTCCTCCGCCAACCTGGATCTCCATTCCAAGCGGTTTGCATTCCTTTACTATTTTTTCGATGATTGTAGCATTCTTGCGTTCACCATCAATGGCACCATCAAGGTCTATTAGGTGTAGTGTTTTTGCACCCTGGGATACCCAATCTTTGGCTACTGCCACCGGGTCATCTATTGAGACCATTTCACTGCCAGGAATTCCCTGAACCAGCTGCACACATTTGCCGTTTCTCATGTCAACGGCAGGGATAATTTCAAAGGTCATGCTACCTCAAGGCATCATTCTCTCAATTGGCACTACCAGTATGTCTTTGGCACCTGCTTTCTTGAGTTCATCCACTGTAGCAAAGATGGTGGCGGCATCAACAACTGCATGCACTGCAAGTACTGAGTCATCTGACTCGACTTTCATTATCGTTGGACCAGCCATTCCGGGAAGGACTTTCTTGACAGTTTCCAGTGACGCCGTAGGTACATTCATCATAAGGTAACGCTTTCCTTTTGCTCTTAGAACACTCTCAACGGCGGTCTGTATCTGCCCGATCTTACCGTTGTCTTCCTGCGTCTTCTTATTTGCAATAAGGTATACTGATGATGTGAATGCCTTTTCTATCATTTTCAGATGATTTGTGACCAGAGTTGTGCCTGAGCTGGATATATCCACGATAGCGTCGGCAATCCCTACATGAGGTGTCATCTCGCATGCACCACTAACCTTTACTACTTCAATGTTTACTCCAAGGTTCTCGAAGTACTTGGCAGTGATATTGGGGAACTCAGTTGCAACGCGCATTCCTTCGAGTTCTTTTGCAGAAGAAATGGGGGAGTCTTCAGGTACGGCCAGAACGAGATTTGCACCTCCAAATTTAAGGTCAAGAAGTATCTCCACATCTGATTCTGTTTCATGTATAAGGTCCAGGCCAGTGATGCCTACGTCGGCTGCGCCATCCTGTACATATTCGGGAATATCTGCCGCTCTTGCAAACAGGTAAGTGATCTCAGGATCGGTTGTTTTGGCAAAAAGTTTCCTTGTCCCACCTTCAAGTACAGGCAATCCTGCCTCTTTGAGGAGACTTACGGTGGGGTCATGTAAGCGCCCTTTATTGGGTATTGCAATACGTATCATAGGGATCCTTCTGTATAATTATAATCAGTATCAATTGAACGTTATTTGAAAGACATTTATAGCATATAGACTTCACGCTGATTAAATATTCCTTTTGTGAATTTAATAAAAGCATCGTAATTACTGGAGGTTATAATCTTGAATGGGTATTATTATATAGTGCATGGGTGCTAGGTATAGCGAAGGATACATAGTTAACTTTAATTATCTATTCTTATCTTTTACTTGTTTATTAATTGATATTCTAGAGGATTAATATGATGCGAAATATCAAAGTTGAACACCTGATAGAAACGCCGGTGGAAAAACAGCAGATCGAACTTGTGGAGAGAAAGGGTGTGGGTCACCCTGATAGTATCTCAGACGGTCTTGCCGAGGCCGTAAGCCGTGCATTGTGCAAGGAATATATCGATAAATGTGGTGTAGTTCTCCACCATAATACTGATGAAACTCAGATCGTGGCAGGAAGGTCAAACCCTCATTTCGGTGGCGGAGAGGTCACTCAGCCTATATACACTTTGCTTGTGGGAAGGGCAACAAAGGAATTTGAAGGCGTGGAAATTCCTGCTGAGTCTGTGGCACTAGCTGCTGCGAGAAACTATATCAGAAACACAATTGTTGATATTGACCTTGAGAGGGACATTATTGTTGACTGTAAACTCGGTACAGGTTCATCAGATCTCAGGGATGTTTTCCAGAGGGATAGGGTTCCTGTGGCAAACGATACTTCTTTTGGTGTTGGACATGCTCCATTTTCAGAACTTGAACAGATCGTATATGAGTCTGAAAGAAAGCTGGTCACTGACCTGAAAAATAAAATTCCTGGCATTGGAACAGACATTAAGGTCATGGGTCTGAGGGAAAATGACGATATAAACCTGACAATATGCTGTGGTATGGTTGGAAGATATGTTGATGACATGGATCATTACATCAATATCAAAGAAGAGATGGCTGACTATGTTACTGATCTGGCACTCAAACGTACGGATCGTAAGGTTAAGACCTTCATCAATGCAGCGGATAATGTGGAATGTAAGTCAGTGTTCCTGACTGTGACCGGTACTTCTGCTGAAATGGGTGATGATGGTTCAGTGGGTCGTGGTAACCGTTGTAACGGACTCATTACTCCAAATAGGCCAATGAGTATGGAGGCGACCAGTGGTAAGAACCCTATCAACCATATTGGTAAGATCTACAACCTTCTTTCCACCCAGATGGCAAAGGATATTGTGAAGGCTGTCCCTGATGTCCAGGATGTCTATATTAAGCTTCTTTCACAGATCGGTCAACCAATAGACCAACCACTTGTGGCAAGTGCACAGATAATCCCTGAAGATGGTGCAAACTTTGCTTCCATAAGAGCGGAAACAGAGGTTGTTATGGATGAGTGGCTTGCGGATGTCACCAAGATAACCAAGATGGTTATCAACGGCGAACTGGATACTTTTTGATTTTCATAGTAGAAGTTCATCCTGAATTTAGGATGAAATTTTTTTCTTTTTTTCTACTGAATACGTCTTTTTTCCCTTTGATTTATATGTTTATCTGTGTCATGTGTATTTTTCGGCGAAAGAGATAAGTATGATTGTGCGTATTGGAGGGTTGCATCGCACGGCAACGTCGTGCCGGAGCATGATTTGTTAGACCCGCCTTAACTCAGTGGTAGAGTGCGCGGCTGTAGTTTGATTCATGTGACATGATCACATTACGCGCAGGCACCGCGATGTCCCCGGTTCGAGTCTGGGAGGCGGGACTTACAAAATCAACAAAAGCCTTAAATATAAGAGCCACCTTTTAGGGGTGCTCACAAGCGAAAACTTGCAAAATGTCCGAATAGTGTAGAGGCCTATCATGGAGCCCTGTCGAGGCTCCGACCCGGGTTCGAATCCCGGTTCGGGCGTAATCAGCTAAATCCCGGCTTGTCCGGGTTTCTTTTCATTTTTTAAACTAATCCAAAAGTTTTTTCTTTCATCTATTTATATACACGGCTTTAAATTTAACAGTTTTAATAAATATTGTATTTGGAATACTTATTTATACAGTGTGTTGTTACTTTTACATGTGGTACATATGAATAATTGCGGCAACTCAAACATAACTAAAATAGTTTTAATGTTGTCTGTTTACCTTGTAATGATACTTGCAATTGTATTAGCTGCAGGATTAATGGGTGTATGAATAGCAGTATTCAAGAAGAAAAATTTCCATAATGTTTTATACATGTATTTGATACACTATGTTTGTGGAACTCCTTATAACAAAAGGCAACTTGAAGATACAACAAATCGTCTTATTTGTATCTGTTTATCTTTTTACTATGCTTGCATTCGTTTTACTCGATTGGTTTTTTCCAGGTATTCAGTGAATTAATATTCTTTGGATTAACTCTCAATTATGGTATATGCTTCATGTAGGCAACTTTTAGTTCATCTGCTCTTATCTGGTCGTAGATGTCTATTGCTTTGTCTCTGGTGTCTCCTCGAAGTTCCTTGATAAAATCTTTTGACATTCTTGATCTTCTTAGGTGAATGGTGTACCCCAAGTTTGACAGTCAAAAGTAATAAAGTGTTCTTAGTAATGTTGTATTCGACAAAAAATGCAATCACAACTAAGAACATACGACATTATTCCTAACAAGAATATATACTTTCCCATAGGAACAATCCTAGCTGTAAACCAACTCTACGATATCCTTGACCTTCCTACTGTTTTCAGCAAACATAAAAAGCATGGTATCAACCTCAATAATTTGCTGAAAGCTCTTGTAAGCTACAAGCTTACAGATAATTTCAGCATAAGCAAAGCTCATGATTGGATAAATCGTGATGAAGTGCTTGACATTTTTAACCTGCCTGAATTCAGTGAGAGAACACTGTACAGGCTTCTTGAAACCTTGGGAAATAATCGTGAAACGATTATTTCCGATATTCAGGACAGACTATTTGCTAGGTATGATTTCGAACATACCAATATCAACATGGACTGGACCAGTATTGTCCTGCATGGCGATAAATCGCCATTAGGTAAATATGGTTACAGTCGTGACCATAGACCTGATAAGAAACAGATCACATTGGGAATTAGTGAACTTGCAGACCCGATCAATATACCAATTGGCATAACAGTGGAACAGGGTAATTTGAATGATCAGAAACACTTCAGGAAAACGTATCAACAGGTCCATGGAAGATTGAAGCAGGAATCTCTTGTTATTTTCGATAAAGGAGCTCATAGCATAGGGAACACTACTATGATAAGGGCAGATGAGATGCATTACCTGACTGCAAGGAAACTCAATACAAGCGACGATAAGAAGATAGCTGCATTCTGGGATTCATCTATTGAGGCAGTTGATGAGGAAGCCGGAATATATGGCTTGAAGAACATTAAACCAAACAGTTTCAATTACATGTATTTTTCTAAGAAGCTCCAAAAGGAGCAACTTGATTCTAAAGCTAGAAAGGTTATGAGGCAGTTGCAGGAAGCAAAGGCCATACAAGAATCCATTGATAAGAACAAGAAACTTCCTAAAAGGTTCAGAATTAACAATGCCCTTGTTGATGTTAGTTATTCCCTACAGACAAAATTGATGCAAATTAATGAACAGGGTGCTATCGAACTGCTGGAAGAAAAGCTAGTTACAGGTAGAGAAGGATTTTTCTGCTTAAGGTCGAGTGAGAATTTGACACTAAATCAAGCTCTTCAAAAATATCGAAAAAAGGACAGCATCGAAAAAATTATTCATTCGCTGAAGAATGAGATTGAGATTAAACCATTACGAGTATGGACAGATGCTAGCATTTATGGTGCGGTGATTATTGGATTCATTGCACAACTTTTCATATCGCTGATGCGATATGAGTTCAATGAACTCAAGCATAAGTCCACAAAATTCATAAAAAATAGCTTATTGAATTTGACAGTGACTGTGGATTTCAAGGGAAATAGGTCAAAAAAGTACATTTACGCCAACTTTGATGGCATAAATTCACTGATTCTAAGGAAAAAATGGGTGAAATCGTAGTAGTTTGCCTGAAATTGTTTGGACTGTCAAATAGGTTTTCCTGACTAAAAATGGAAACATTTGGGTTGAAAGAGAAGACATTCTCTTCAGGAAAGAGTGGAAACTGTCAAACTTGGGGTGTACCATAAACGGCAGCAATGAGGCGTGAATTTTTCGTGAACATGACCTTTAGGATCGTGTATGCCAAACTTACCAGCATAATTTGTTACTATCCTATAGACTGTGCTTCGTGTTATTCTTGAGCCTGCAGATGAGAGGAAAAGAGCCGGGTTGTCATCTGTCCGGGTTTTCAGGTATTCTTCCAGGAAGGCTTTGCATTCATCATCAAAATAGATTAGGCGGTTGGATCTCTTTCCGGTTGGTTTAAGCAGGACTGAGTTATTTATCATTGACACATCGTTGATATCAAGGGTTGTGAGTTCTCTCCTTCTAATACCAGTCTTTGCCTTACAGATTTGTTAGCCTGGCCGGCTTCGAAGATGTCGCATTGGCGGAGGGAGTAGATCAGGTCCTCGGATTCTTTGAAGGCTTTTGAAACGAACTTTATAACGTCGTCCAGGAATCTGTCGTAGCGGTCTATTTGGAGTCCGTTTTCTTTCAGGCCGTGGTGGCAGAATAGTATTAGGTTCGTTGCTATGTCGTGGTCGGTGTGTTTGAAGTTGAAGATAACCTTTTGCATCGTTTGAGGATATGGTGAATTCTATCCTGCAGAGTCAGAAGGTTTTCTGGTAGATCTTTATCTGGATCTTGTGTTCATTGCGTCTGGAGTTAATTTTGTTCATGTAGACGATATCACATTTAAGGACTGGGTTCAGGCTGTATTCATCGATTTTTGATACCTTGTCGTATTTCCTGGCTACTTTAATCATGTTGTATGTTCTGATGCTTGTACTTGCTTTTTGCGGAGTGAGCAATGGGCATCATTTCAAAAGTGTAACATTATTATTTACTAAGTAACTTTTATATATTTAGACATTGATTTGACATCATGTTCTATGACTGTTTTTTCTGTGGTAATTCTATCGGGCGTGATGCGATAGAAACTGGACATCTTCACAGAATTGGTAGAAATCTGGTATGTCTTAATTGTGTAACAGACCTTAAATCCATCTTGGAGCTTGATACGGTTGAAGAAAAAGAAGTAGCAAAATAAGAATCGTGCAACATGAGGCAGAAGTTCGTATATGTATGAATAACCAGGAATTGTTCATTGCTTTTGCGATAATTTTATTGTGTAAATTAAGGTTAATTTCTTTTTTTATTTATAAACAAGTAATTTGCATTTTTGGTTTTTATTAGTAATCTTCTATTCAACTCTATGAATAAATAATGAAACTTGATTAGTTTTTATGCAAAGATAATATGTACTTTAATTGATACAATATAGATGATTCGGCTAACTCTAATCTTTTTAAAGTGATGATAGTTGCACTTGTCTACCTCATGCTGCTTTCGATTGTGGCTCTATTTTCGGTTTTTTCCAGTGTTTGAGACTAATTACTTTTTCTAGCTGCTGCTATTTGTTTATTTTTTGGTGACTCTTATTCGATATTGCAAGGAAATACCTGTTGGATCTTAGGAGTAACACTATATGTATGCTTAAAAGCTGTTTTTACAGATCAGCCGTAAAAAATAAAAGGAAAAATAAAAAGTCATTCTGACTTTACTTTAACTGCTACCAAAGAACGACCCAGCTTCTCTTCAAGCGTTTGGATTTCTTCCAGGTCACTCTTACTAAGTTCTGCATTACTAATATCAATTCCTGAAAATGACAGTAAAGTCACATTCATTTTATCTTCCAGTTCTTTGATGGATTTTACTTCTTCCTCTTTGAGTGCTGAAAAGGCCCATATCATATTTTTATCTCCTGATTTTTGTTGCATGTTTCTAATGCCTCCTCTTCATTTCCATATTTCTATTTAACACTTGGGTACTATTAATTAGGAAAAATGTTTTTTTTATTGATATGTAACGATGCTTGTTATCTTTTTAATAAGTACATATGAATGAGTATTGCAGATGCAGTACAATAAATTTAGTATTTGTTGCTCTCGCATATCTTTTAATGATGGCCTTCTTTTTATTATTGGTGGAACTAATAAGTTATTGACACTTTTTCCTTTCTTCAAAATCAGAATTTGTGAGGTTAAACGACCTTTGTTTTAGTATACTTTGATACATTCAGAATTAATTAAACAATTATTTATAATACATTGTCTCTGTTGAAGAGTGTCATGTTCAGTAAGCAAGGTGATTCTATGATGCTGAGGATAATACTTCTGGTATCCGTATATCTAACACTGATGGCGAGTGTTTTTCTATTATCGGCTATCGTCAGGTGATTTCTTCAGGGGGATGATTACTTTAGTTGTACTGCTTGCAAGAATGATATTTTTAACTGCAAGTTTTTCCAAAACAGTCTAGTTGAAAAAAAATGGTGGAATTATAGTTATTAACTAAACATTTATTACTTAAGAGATACAACTATTTTTCATGGCTAAACCAGAACAAATTCTGATAGAGCATCATCTTTCATTAGAGGAATTGCTTAAACATATTAAGTCGTTAGAGAAAGATACAAGAGTTCTACAACGTTTGTATTTTGTTAAACACCGTTATGAAGGTGCTTCAGTTAATGAAGCGGCTAAACTTGTAGGGATATCAAAACCCGTTGCATATCAATGGCAAGAACGGTGGAATCAAGACGGATATAAAGGTTTGAAACCCAGGTTTTCAGGAGGTTGCCCTTCAAAACTCACTAATGACCAAAAAGAAAAACTAAAGACCATGTTACATGAGCGTGATGACTGGTCAACAAAAGCAGTTCAGGAACTCATATATAATGAGTTTAAAGTTCAATACACCATTAAGCAAATATTAGTCATCTTGAAAAAGTTTGGCATGCATCATGGCAAACCCTATACACATGATCATCGAAGACCAGAAGACGCAGAAGACCGTTTAAAAAAAACTTACCATTAATCGATGATGGTTGCGTTATCGGCTTTCTTGATGAATCATCTCCACAAACAACATCAAATACAGTTCGTTTATGGTCTTTCAATAAACCTGTTATCTTCAAAAACACAACCAGGCTAAAAGCAAACTCCTTCGGGTTTTATGCATTGAATGGTAATTCAGTTATAAATTTTAAGGAACATTCAACCAAAGAAGATGTATGTTCATTTCTGTCAACTGTAAAAAACAGTAACATAGGAAAAAGAATTGTAATCATTCTCGACAATTTTAGATCACATCGAGCAAAAGATACATTGGATTTTGCACAGGCAAATGACATCGAATTGGTCTATTTACCTCCATATTCGCCAGACTTGAATCCAATAGAATTCATCTGGAAGAGCGTCAAAAGAATAATTTCTTGTAATTTTGTGAAAGATCTTGACCATATGAAAAATCTGATTGCTGAGACGTTTATTAGTTGTTCATCAAAGATTAGTTTCGCAAGAAAATGGATTGATAAGTTTCTGAAAAATAAGTTATGAATATTAAGTGAACAACTATAATTGTTTTTTCGTTTTTGAGGGAGTTAAAAAGTCATTGTATGGATAACCTGCAGCACGCTGCATTCCATGAAAATGACCATTAGGTTGTTCATCACCAGGAACAAGCCAACAATTGAGATACTTTTTCTGGACAATACCCACAGCAGGTCGGTCCACCTGGAATCTGACTCTTTCAGAATTCTGTAGTTCCAGTAGACTATTGCAAGGAAAAAGACCTTCAGAACAAGAAGGGATTCTACTCCATAGCTCTGGAATACTGCTGCCAGAAAATTATTTTCTTCAAATCCATAGTTAAGGGCCTGGACAGTTGTCAGGAAATCACCAAGTACGTAGAACAATATTATATATTTGACATCCTTTAGGAAGTCAGATATATTTGTGAATTGTGAACCGTACTGGTTTACGCTATCCATAATACTTGCTACTTATGGGGCTATATATAATGTGGATGTGAAAGTATCGCATGTTTATGTGCACAAAAGTTTGTTCTGTGTAGTAATTATCTGTACCATGTGTTCATGAAAATATTCTGAATGTTGTTCATTTTGATTATCATGGATTTCCGGTTGCCTTTTTCAGGCTCTACATTTGATAACAATTTTGTACTAGTAACTACTAGATAATATCATGGCCTTAACACAAGTTCTCATTGATATTTCCACATCACTGGAAAGCCACAAGTCGGATGTATATCTGATGGTGGGGAATTCGAACAATGCAGACATCTATTATGCAACCCGCTTCTTTGCTTCAGACGAGTTTGCTTATTTCCACACAAAAGAAGGCGCTGAAACAATTCTTATTTCTGATATGGAAAAAGGTAGAGCAGAGATCGAGTCAAGAGTGTCTGATATTCGTACACTGCAGGGTTGTGATTACAGGTCAAAGGTAAAGGAAAGAAAAGATCCATCTCTTGCTTATTGTGACTGCCTTGCAGATATTCTGCAAAAAGAGGGCGCAAGACGAGTAGCAGTTCCAAGAGATTTTCCATACCATATTGCTCAGACCCTCAAGGAAGAGGGTTTTTCCATAGAAGCTATCAAAAGTCCATTTGCCGAGTTGCGCTCACGAAAAGACCCTTCAGAGATCGAGATGGTAAAAAAAGTTCAGGATGCATGCAATAAAGCAATGAAAGCGGCAGCTGAGATGGTCAAAAAATCAGAAGACGTTGAAGGTGTACTCAATTACCGTGGCTTTGCCCTGACATCTGAAATGTTACGCAAAGAAATAGATTTAACACTTCTTGAACATGGATGTGAGGCAGAGAGCACCATAGTTGCCGGTGGTACTGGTTCTGCAAATCCTCATTGGGAAGGTGCAGGTCCTCTAAAGGCTAATGAACCTATTGTCATGGATATCTTCCCGCACAGCAAAAAGGAAAGATACTATGCTGACATGACCCGGACAGTGCTTAAAGGGGAGCCTTCAGAAAAGCTGGCGGACATGTATGAAGCTGTCCGCGAAGCACAGACTGCCGGGATAGAAATGGTCAAGCCAGGTGTCAAATGCAGTGATATCCATAACAAAGTTTGCGATGTATTCAAAGAGAAGGGCTACGACACCATCAGGGAAGGCTCAAATGTTGGTTTCATCCATTCAACCGGGCATGGCGTAGGACTTGAGATACATGAATTCCCATTTGTAGGGAACAGCGATGTTGAGCTCGAGGAAGGTAACATCATCACAATAGAACCGGGACTGTACTATCCTGATGTTGGTGGCATACGCCTGGAGGATCTGATCCTGGTAACAGCAGATGGTTTTGAGAACCTCACAGAAATGGAAAAGAAATTTGTATATTAATCCAGGAAGCAAATTATAAAGGAGAATTTAAATGGCTGACAAAGTTAAGGATATCGAAGAGATAATCGGCAAATACGTCAAAGCAGGAAAGATACTGTCACAGGTAAGAAGTGAGGCAAAAGACCGCATAAAGGTGGGTGTCAGCCTGTTGGAAATAGCTGATTTCGTGGAGAGCAGGCCAATAGAGCTCGGAGCAGATGGCTCAGCATTTCCCTGTAACATTTCCCGCAATGATGAGGCAGCACATGCAACTCCCCTTGCAGGGGACGAAACCGTCTTTGGCGAAGATGTGATTAAACTCGATATTGGGGTTCATGTGGATGGTTATATCGCAGATTCTGCCATTACCATCGATCTTTCAGGCAAATATGGCGACCTTGTAAAAGCTTCTGAAGACGGTCTTAAAGCTGCCATTGATATTGTCAAAAATGGTGCTGATACAGCAAATATTGCTGCTGCCATAGAGGATGCTATTCTTGCCCACGACTTCAAGCCAGTGGGAAATCTTACGGGGCATGGGCTTGCACAATATATTCCCCACGCATCTCCCAGCATGCCTAATAGGAGGGTAAGCAAAGGTGTTAAACTTCACACAGGTGACTTCATCGCCATAGAGCCATTTGCCACCGATGGTGCCGGAAAGGTCGTTGATGGTTCACTTACTGAGATATATCAGGTAGTACACAAAAAACCTGTGCGTTTGCCAGCAGCAAGGGCTCTTCTTAAGGAACTTGAACCATACAAGACGCTTCCGTTCGCAAAAAGATGGCTCAAAACCCCGCAACTGGACTTTGCCCTGATGCAGCTTGAAAAGGCAGGAATCGTCCATTCATATCCGGTACTCAAGGAAGTGGCTGGAGGGATGGTTGCACAGACAGAGCACACTCTCATAGTCACAGATGACGGATGCGAAGTTACAACCAAATAAAAAAGGGTGGGATAAGATTGAGGATTAGGAACCTGTTATTGCTCATTGTCTTATTCTCAATGTTATCCCTTCCAGCAAGTGCTGCCTATGAATGGGATAACACCATCGATATAGGGACAGATGGTATGGTTTGGGGGTACACTGAAACATATTCCGGTGACAGGTCTGTAGTATTCAAGACCTTCATTGATATGGAATTCGGGGATAATGATGGATTCGTTAGTTCATGGGAATTACTGAAAACCGATGTAAAGACCAGCAAATCATTTCTCAAGACCATAGAAAATAATATGGATGTGAAAATAGATAATTCTTCAAAGAATGTAACTCTTTTGGATGTGGAAGCTGATATGTCTGCTGAGCTTATCGGACTGGTAGGCGATGAAAAAGACATAATGAACAAGTATCAGGTTTTTTATGATTTCAAAACACCACTTACAGAATCTGATACAAGTATGTGGTTCCAGGGTCAGCCTGAAACGGATGTAACTGTACATCTTCCTTCTGAAATAAAATTAGTTTCCGTGGAAGGTATTGACAATAAATCCGTGGAAGAAAGTTCACAAGGCACCACTATTTCCGGTCAGTTTGGATTTACCGGGGAACTTGTTATTGAGTTCTTAATTGAAGAACCGCCTGTTCAGGAAAAAAAGGAAAATGTGACAAAAATAAATCCTGCTAATGTTTCCGGTACTGATTCACCATCGTTGCTTGATAAGATATTCCCGGGGCTTACAGATAACCTGTTCAAAAAACTAAAGTCCGACAAATTTAATATCTCTTAAACTCACTACGAAATTAGTGATTAGTTATGCTGGTCGAAAATATAGAACTTGATAACGGCTCGGCTCTGGGTCTTAATTTCCAGATGCAGAATGCTTCATTGCTTGTGATTAGGGCGGACAGGGGTTTTGTTATGTGCGGTTATCTTGATATGGATACAGCAGGAACCCTTGGTGATGTTGCAGTTAAGGTAAAAGGTGTCAGCACTTTTGATGATGTGCTTCAGGCACCAGTTGTTGGTGCTACCCAGAAAGCCATCAATCTTGGTATCAAAGTAGGGATGACAGGGAAAGAAGCATTGGAATTGATGTTCTGATGGTCTACGCGGTTTTTTTTTCTTTATTTTTAATGCTTTGTTCTAATCGTCCATTGAAACGCTTTAAATAGTACTTCTATTCTCTATTGCAGTTATTATGCTGTATGCTTTTGAGTTATCCGGGGAGCACGCTGTCCTGCCATGTAAAGAAGTATTTGCATGTCTTTCAATGGTAGGTCTTGAGTACAGTGAACATGCTTCTTTTGACCAGTGCCTTGTTCTTGATATTGAAGGTGAGTCTGTCGATGAGAAACTTCTCTTTATCGCAGACCGGCTTGCTATGTCCCATCACATACTGAAAGTGGTGGGAATCTGCGATTTGGACGATGATTCAATTATAGCAATGTGTGAGGACTCCGATCTTGCCGGGTTTTTGTCCGAAGGTCAGACATACGTTGTTCGCGCAAAAAGAATCAAGCACCATGGTGATGTCAACAGAGAACATATTGAAGGCATGCTTGGGGGCAGTATTTTCCGCAAAGGATTCAGGGCAAATCTCAAAAACCCTGATGTAACATTTCGTATTGTAATGACTGACCGCGCAGTCCTTGGTACGATTATGGTTTCTGTTGACCGGGGTGCGTATGAACACCGTGCGCCACATAAGAAACCATTCTTCTATCCAGGTGTGCTTATGCCCAGGATTGCAAGGGCGTTAGTGAACATTTCACAGGTAAGGTCTGATGAATCTCTTTTTGATCCTTTCAGCGGTACAGCCGGTATTCTTGTGGAAGCCGGGCTGGTGGGTGCCCATGTCATCGGTATCGAAGTCCGTCATAAGATATCCCACGGTGCCAGGCTGAACCTTGATGAGTATGAAACCGATTATTCTCTGCTGGTGGGCGATGCCTGTCGGGTTCCACTCAAAGACTCATGTGTCGATGCAATTGTGACCGATCCTCCATATGGTCGCTCTGCTGCCATAAGGGCTGAGTCCCTGTATCACCTGTATTCGGACTCCTTCGCTGAAATGTACAGGGTACTCAGGCATGGGAAACTCGCAGTAGTGGTGTCTGAGATAAAAGTAGTAGAATTTGCAGAGAATGCAGGTTTTGCAGTTCTTGATGTATTCACGCAGAAAGTTCACAAGAGCCTGACAAGGACCTTCACTGTTCTCTATAAGGACTGATCAATGCATTGTTTCTGTATAAGTGACCAGTATGCTGCAAGCATTGTCTCGTATTCCTTATGATCTGAAAAACGTTCTTTAATATAATTCCAGAAACGAGGACTGTGGTTGAGTTCGATGAGATGTACCATTTCGTGGAATACTATATACTCAACGATTCTGTCTGGCAGGTGTCTCATATGACTGTTAAAGTTCAGGTTTCCTTTTGAGCTGCAACTTCCCCACTTTGTTCTCATTTTTCTGAATCTTATCCTTTGTGGTTTTACTCCAAGCTCCACTTCGATCTTGATGACAAAGGAGTTCACAAGTTCTTTCAGTTCCTCGACAGACCTGCCTTTAACTAACTCCACATTCGAGCATACATCTCTTAGTTTCTCCATCCGGGAATACTTGTTATATATCCATCTCCGGTGCCTGTGGATGATCATCTCGTGATTCTTGTGGGCATGCGGTACTATCAGGTACAAATGGTGGTCCCTGAACTCAAGTCTTGGATTTTTTACATCTCTGTGTATGAGCTCATAGTCTATGACCATGTCCTTGATATTTGTCGTAAAATGCATTAGTTATGATAAAAAAGTAAAGAAAAGTTTATTCCATGGGAATCAGATTATCCATCACTTCTGCCATGACGCGGTGGCGTACCATATAATCGTGTACGTTCTCACTTGCCCTTCTTATGGCGTAACCATCCTCACACCAGTCTATAGGTTGCATGTATTCTACTTTCATAAGGGTCAATCCATATGCAGATGCAGGTTCCAGTCCTTCTTCGTAAGATTCAGGGTCAAGCATTTGATTAAGCCACTGTTCGTCTCTTACTCCGCTTCCCACCATTGTAAGGGCAGTAACCATCTTTCTGACCATATTCCTAAGAAAACTGTTTGCCTGTATGTCGATTTTTGTCAGGGTTCCGCTGACACGTACATCTATTTTTTCGACATTACGGATTGTGCTCCTGTCTCTTTGTTTGGTACAGAAATTTGCATAATCGTGCTTCCCTACAAGTATCTTAGACGCAGATCTGATTTTGGAAATGTCGTATTGTTCCCCGCTCATGACGTATCGGTACTTACGGCTGACAGCCCATCTTCTGGGATCAAATTCATCGGGGACTTCTGCATATGCCCATACCCATATTGAGTTTGGGAGGTTGGAATTGATTACCCTTGGTATGGCAAGGTTTGGCTTATCTGTGTCAAATGCAACTACCTGTTCCCTGGCATGAACTCCTGTATCTGTCCTCCCGGAACTTGAAAATCGTGCTGATTTCGGGTCTTTAATGATCTCCAGTTCAGTGAGTGCACTGAACAGCTCACCTTCTATCGTTGCAGCATCCGGCTGAACCTGTGATCCATTATATCCGGTGCCTACGTATGCTATTTTCAGAGCAACTCTCATACCGTTCACTCAGGCCTCATATGTTCTTTTTTCTATAATACATTTCTCTTACGAACAACAAAGTGATAATAAAAATACATCCAAATAGGAACCAAATGCTGACATGCGACAGGAATTCATGCTGAAATATTCCGGATGCAGGTTCGGCAAGTGCTGTCATGTTATCAGTGATCCCAGTTGAAGTAGGGAGTGCAGGTGTCTGGTTCCCAGCAGCTGTGTTCACGCCTTCTCTCAAAAGATCAGTTCCTGCATCGGTTCCATTTGGTGCAGATGATGCAAGCATCTCGGGGCTCGCACCATCAATAGGCAAACTATCTGAACTTAATGATTCGGTGGGCACATCGTAATCAGGGACATCTGATGAAACCATCTGCTCGTCAAAATCAACATCCATGGCAACATCATCTGCAGGTAGTTCGGCTTCGGTGAAACCTCCAGCTTCCATTTCTGGTATGTCCTGCTCCATTGCTTTTCCACTTTCTGCAAAAGTATCCACCATGGCTTCTTCAGTAGCAATATCCTTGCTCATACCTGCCATTGGTTCTTCATCAAACATTCGGGCAGTAGCAGCTTCCTGCGACATTGAGGGTCCGGCACCCATACTTAAGTTTCTTGTTATGGCCTCAAGTCCGGTGGCTGCAAAAACAGCACCTGCAACAAGTCCCAGGTATTTTTTCAGCATGCTTAAAATGGATGATCTGTCGCTTTTCATATTACCTGGGGCGACGACTATCAATTTTTGTACCGGTTCGTATATCTTTACTTCTCTTCCCTTGCGGCTCCACTTTGTTTCTTTGACCTTTATGAGGTCTGCTTCTATGAGTCCGTCAAGGTTGTACTTGACAGTTGTAAGCGGAAGTTCTAATGTTTCGGCCACGTCGCTTGCAGACATGGGTTTATCTGCAAGTATATCAAGCATTTTCATTGCTTTCTCATTGGAAAGTACCTGGGTGATCTTTTTAGATCCTTCTCCAAGGGGTACAATGAGCACTTTTTCAGAATTTGTGTTTTCTTCGCTCTCTCCCATATAGTGCAGTATATAAACATAGGCTTATATTTTTTCCTTTAACTTCAATTCTGTTTGAAGTCTTCACTATTTCAGGAGCAACTCGAAAAGTTAAAGAATAGCTAGAACAATATGAGATAAATTCTAGGGGCTTATTATGATTACAAAAGAAAACATCATGGAAATTGTAGGGAACTATGATCTTGACAATATTAGTATTGCAACCGTATGTTCTCATTCCAGTCTTCAGATCTTTGATGGGGCAAGGAAAGAAGGCTTCAAGACTATAGGAATTTGCGTGAAACAGCCACCAAGATTCTATGATGCTTTTCCACTGGCAAAGCCAGATGAATTTATTGTGGTCGACAGTTATCAGGATATTCCTAATATAGTCGATGAACTCGTGGCTAAGAATGCCATTGTGATTCCTCATGGTTCATTTGTAGAATACCTGGGAATCAATAAATTTGCTGAACTTGCGGTTCCTACATTTGGAAACAGGGCAGTTCTCGAATGGGAATCAGACCGGGAAATGGAAAGAGAGTGGCTTGAAGGCGCTGGAATTCATATGCCAAAGCAGATCAAACCGGAAGATATCGATGGTCCTGTAATGGTAAAATATCATGGTGCTAAGGGCGGACGTGGTTTCTTTATCGCGAAGAATCAGGATGAGTTCGAGGAACACGTAGATCCCAATGAGAAATACACTATTCAGGAATTCATAGTCGGTACACGATATTATCTTCACTACTTCTATTCTCCTCTTCAGGAGGAAGGTTACCAGCTAAGCGAGGGTATACTTCAGATGCTCAGCATGGATCGCAGGGTAGAATCAAATGCTGACGAGATTTTCAGACTTGGTTCACCAAAAGAGTTGGAAAATGCAGATATCCATCCAACATATGTGGTAACAGGAAATGTTCCGCTTGTTGCAAGAGAATCTCTTTTGCCATTGATCTTCGAACTTGGTGACAGAGTCGTTGAAGAGTCTATCAAACTTTTCGGTGGAATGATTGGTCCATTTTGTCTTGAGACCGTATTCACAGACCAGCTTGAGATCAAGGTATTCGAAATATCTGCAAGAATTGTTGCAGGAACTAATATCTACCCAAATGGTTCTCCATATTCCGATTTTGTGGAGCCGGGACTTTCCACAGGAAAGCGTATTGCACAGGAGATCAGGGCTGCCATAGATTCCAAACAGCTTGATAAGATCCTATCATAATACAAGATAAGTCCATGAATATGCAGTAAATGCAGTTTTCATGGATTACTCGATCTTTTTTGCTTTCTTATTTTGTAACTATTCAGCCTACCACAATTAGCCTATTGATACTGATTTAATCAAAACGGAGATGTTTGCTCACTAACAACCTAAGAATCAAAAAAGCAATCAATGGCAACAATCAAAATTAATGATCCTAATAAAATGTAGGTCTCAACTTTTTGTCAAGATTGCTATTGATAGTGTTTTTATCAGGCTGAATAGTTACCTTATTTTTAAATATTTGAATTCGTTACTTTTTAGTCTGATCAACTGGTTTCTGCCAATTAAAAAAGCTTTTTGCTACTTAGTTATTGTATCAAAAGAAAAGAGGAATCTCACATAATGATGGTTTGGGTGAAGTTTGGGGAATGATACATTTAAGAATTAATGCATCAGAGGGGAATGATGTGATGACGGAGATTCCTCGTTCACCTACATATGTATAGACCTATATATATTTTGTTAATTTGTTTTGTTCCATCTTTTTATTTTTAAGTGTCTGCTGCAGTTCATTTTAATCTTTTAAAATAGTACATTTTACAATTTGGATGCAAATAAAAAATACTATATACTGTGGGTATATTTCTTTCTTTTACATGAAAAACTCTTTAAATGCAGGTGTTTCAAAACAGCAATACATCCTTGGTGGAAATGGTGAAGATGTTCTCCTTTATCTTGGGAGGTATCTTGCACGTGACAGGTCTTCAGGTTCCCATGTTTCCATGGATGTAAACCACCCTCATGCTGTATTCATTGCAGGGAAAAGGGGGTATGGTAAATCGTACACCATGGCAGTTCTTATGGAAGAACTGATGATGCTTCCTGATGGGATCAAAAGTAATGTTTCTTCTGTTGTCATTGATGCAATGGGAATTTTCTGGACACTTAGAAAGAGCAATGAGATACAAAAATCCACCGTTCATGAGTGGGATCTGGAAACAAAGGGTTTTGACATTGATATTTTCGTACCTGCAGAAAGTTTGAGAAGCTATGAAGAACGGTATATTGTAGTTAAACCGCTGTCCTTGCCAATATCACAAATGGACGGTCACGAGTGGTGTAAATTGTTTGGCATAGAGACTGTTTCTGCACCTGGTGTTCTGACCATCAGAATTATTGATGATCTAAAAAAGAATCTGACATTTTCCTTTGATGATATCATCGATCTGGTAATGGAGGATGAACGTTCTGATATAGTGACTAAAGGTGCTGTGGAAAACCATTTCAGAACTGCTATATCATGGGGTATATTCGCTGAAAAGGGTGAGGGAATTGAGGAAATGGTCAGGGGTGGCTCTACGTCTGTTATTGATGTAAGTACGATAAGAAGTGAGGTTGTAAGGTCTGCGCTGGTCAGTTCCATCGCCCGGAATATCTATCATCTCAGGCTTGAAGCCAGGCGTTCCTATGAGCGAATGATGATGGGGGATAAAAATGTTGAAAAAGGCATTCCCATGGTATGGTTGTTCATTGATGAGGCCCAGCAGTTCTTACCATCCCAGGGGAGTACTCTTGCTTCAGACGTCCTGTTGAATGAGTGGCTGAAGCAGGGACGTCAACCCGGTCTGTCATTGGTGCTCGCAACCCAGCGACCTTCTTCCATCCATCCTGATGTGCTTTCACAGTCAGATATTGTTATATGTCATCGTCTTACATCTCAGGATGATATCAGTGTTCTTGAGTCTGTCAGGCCAACCTACATGAAGGAAAACTTTGGTGATTCTATTATGAAAATGGGCTCTGAGAAAGGAGCAGCATTTGTTGTGGATGATAACACAGAAGCAGCTCACATAATCAGGATGAGACCACGTCTTAGCTGGCATGGCGGGGATGATCCGGCAATTATTTCCTGATTCTATCTTTTCCGTTTCTGCATAAATATGCCTGTATATTAGTGGAATAGTCAGAGAAGTTATATATTAATATAAAAGGTTCTTTATGCAGAACTAAGCAGTTATATGTTAATATAGAAGATCGACCGCAGGAAATTGTTTGTGGTGAACAGTAATTGTTCCAAAAACCGGAATTATTTATTCTGTGGTATTCTGTTTTTCATTATCTTCTGTAAACTTAAATCTTATACTGATAAGTGATTCGATGAAATCATACCAACGCAGGCAACAAAATATTGTAGATAGAATTGATTCTGAAGAACCTTTGACAAAATGGAATGACTGGAAATGGCAATTGAGACATTCAGTCACTGATATTGATACATTTGAAACGCTTCTCAACATCAAATTTGAAGCAGATGAAAGAGAAGCGCTTGAGAAGACGCTGGATACATTCCCGTTATCCATAACTCCTTACTACCTTTCGCTTATTGAAGTAGAAGATTTCAGGAATGATCCTATCTTCATGCAATCCTTTCCTTCACCTAAGGAATTAATCCTTTCCTGCGATGACATGAAAGATCCGTTAAGTGAAGATCACGACAGCCCTGTACCTGGAATGACACATAGGTATCCTGACAGGGTACTTTTCCATATAAGTAACGTATGTTCTATGTATTGCAGGCACTGCACAAGAAAAAGAAAGGTGGGTGATGTAGATTCCATCCCTGTAAAAGATGAAGTTCTTCAGGGAATTGAATATATAGCCAGCAATCCGGAAATAAGGGATGTTCTGCTCTCAGGCGGTGACCCATTCATGCTTTCAGACGAGTATCTGGACTGGATCCTCACAGAAATTAAGGCTATTCCACATGTGGAAGTCATAAGAATTGGCAGCAGGATGCCTGTTGTTCTTCCATACCGTGTAACTGATAATCTTGTGAATGTGTTGAAAAAACACCATCCTGTGTGGGTAAACACCCATTTCAATCATCCTCGTGAAGTCACGGCTTCTTCAAGAGCAGCCCTGCAAAAACTTGCGGACGCAGGAATTCCGCTGGGTAACCAGACAGTTCTGCTTGCAGGTGTGAACGATTGTTACAGGATACTGAAGAAGCTCTTCCACAAGCTGGTAGAGAACAGGGTCAGACCATATTATCTGTACCAGTGTGACCTTTCAGAAGGCCTTTCACATTTCAGGACCTCTGTGGGTAAAGGTATGGAAATAATGGAAAATCTGATTGGTCACACCAGTGGTTTTGCAGTTCCATCCTATGTGATAGATGCTCCCGGTGGCGGTGGAAAGATCCCAGTCATGCCAAATTATCTTATTTCCTGGTCCACTAACAAAGTTATCCTGAGAAACTATGAGGGTGTGATCACTTCATATGCGGAACCGGATTCATATGAAGCTGTATATTGTGACCGGAAATGCGATGACTGCAAATTACAGTTAAAACTTGATGATGCAAAGGAATCACAATCAGTGGGAATTGCAAGTCTGCTATCCGATTATGACGATGCATTGAGTCTGGTGCCTGAAGATACCGCGCGAATGGAGAGAAGGAACGTTGAGTGATCAGGTCGTAAAGCTCGCAGGTTCCCTGATACAACATGGTTCATTCAATGACCGTGTGTATCTAATGAAGCTTGTGACAGATGACTTTGAGCATTTGCCATCCGTCATTGAAGAAATTGCGCAGGAAAATAATTATTCTAAGATATTTTCAAAGATACCTGTATCTGCAAAGGAATACTTCCTGAGCAGAGGTCACGTCGAAGAAGCCCATATACCTGGTTTCTTCAATGGAGATGAAGATGCAAGTTTTATGGCAAAGTATCTTTCTCAGGCGCGTATGGAGGAACTGAATACTCAGGAGAATACTTCCGTTCTGAAGGCTGCTATCTCAAAGTTCAATGTTTCCAAAGATGTGAAACTTTCAGATGATGAACAATTCATTGTTTGCAGTGAAACGGACACGACGGAGATGGCCGATTTGTACAGACAGGTCTTCCCAAGTTATCCTTTTCCCATAAGTGATGCCACTTATTTGCTTAAGACAATGTCTGAAGATTTTGTTTATTTCGGAATAAGGAAACACGGCAAACTTGTTGCGGTGTCGTCATGTGAGATGGATATTGCCAACAGCAATGTTGAGATGACCGATTTTGCCACAGTTCCTGAATCACGGGGAAAAGGCTATTCCTATTATCTGTTGGCTGAAATGGAAACGAATATGCGTGATACCGGAATCAAAACTGCATATACCATTGCAAGGGCCAGGTCATATGGTATGAATGCGGTTTTTTCACGTCATTCCTATATCTATGCCGGAACTCTTGTAAACAACACCAATATTTCCGGGGGTATAGAAAGTATGAATATATGGTACAAAAAGCTTTGATCAGACGTAATAGATACTGTCTTTGATACTTTTGGTTATAATCTCTACACTGTAATTCTGTACTGGTATCTCGTAGAGAAGATGATTGTTTATGAAGTTGGTTAATTCTTCTTCATTATTGAAAAGACCGAATGCTTTGATGGAGTATTGGCCGGTTGTCTGGTATATTTTGATGAATTCATCAATTTGCATAAGTTTCTTTATGCTTTCCTTTGTTTTTTTAGGCTCCATTTCCAGATTGAATATTACAAAAGTGTGTTTTCCAAACTTTTTAGGATTCAATAATACTGTATAATTTTTGATGTATCCTTCATCTTCCAGCTTCTCAAGTCTGTATCTTACTCCGTTCTCGCTGAGATCAACTTCTTTAGCTATCTCTGATATTGGCGTCCTGGCTCCATTTTGCAGCATGGAAAGTATGACTTGATCCTTTTTGCTGACCATCTGCTTAAACTTGGGTTTGTTACTACTAATGATTTTTCGTTATGGAATGCTCTTGCACCATTTATTGTTAACTTTTAGTAATATGTATGCAACTCTCTATTTGCCAGTAGTATTATTTACTATAATGATATCTAATGTATAGTTTCAACTTTAGTATTGATAATCATTAATAATCTTAATCAGGTGGAAATATGAACGGAAAAGTCTGGAAATTTGGAGACGACGTTGATACGGATGCTGTAATCCCGGGAAGATATCTTATCATGAATACCCCTGAGGAGCTTGCAGCACATGCTTTTGAAGGCGTAAGACCTGAATTCCCAAAAGAGGTCAAAGAAGGTGACATCATTGTTGCCGGTAACAATTTTGGATGCGGTTCTTCAAGAGAACACGCTCCAATTGCACTGAAGGGAACAAAGATCAGCTGTGTGATCGCTAAATCATTCGCACGTATCTTTTTCAGGAACTCAATTAATATCGGCGTGGCACTTCTTGAGTGCCCTGACACTGACAAAATAGACGATGGCGATGAACTGGATGTTGATTTTGCTTCCGGTACAATCAAAAACGTCACAAAGAACGAGCAGTATAATGCAACACCTCTGCCAGAATTCGTAAGGGGCATTATGGATGCCGGCGGTCTGATCGAATACACAAGACAAATAATTTGATCATAGTCTGATCATTATCTTTGTTATTATCAAGAAAATCTTATCTTAGGAGTAATCATGACACAGTATAAAGTACCTGTAATTCCAGGAGACGGTATAGGACCTGAGATCATTGCCGAGGGCCGTAAGGTAATCGATGCTGCAGGTGAAAAATTTGGATTTGATGTTGAATGGACAGAGTTCCCACACGGTGCTGACCACTATCTTGAAACCGGGGAACTTATTTCAGAAGACTCCCTCAAAGAGCTTTCTAACTATTCTGCTATTTACCTTGGTTCAATAGGTGACCCAAGGGTGGCACCAGGTATCCTTGAGAAAGGTGTATTGCTTGCTGCCAGGTTCTACTTTGACCAGTATGTGAACCTTCGTCCTATCAAGTTGCTTGAAGGTGTATGGACACCTATAAAGGACAAGACTCCTGCTGATATTGACTTTACAGTTGTCAGGGAGAACACCGAGGACTTCTACATCGGTATTGGCGGACGCGTAAAGAAGGGCGAAAGCAAGGACCTTCTTGAAGTCTCAAGATCTCTTTATTCTGCAAAGTTCGGTCTTGACATCGAGACTGACAGTGAGGAGATTGGCTATCAGATCGGTATGATTTCAAAGGAAGGTACACAGAGGGTCATCAGATATGCATTCGATCTTGCTGAGAAGAGCAAGAAGCACGTATCATCCGTTGACAAAGCAAATGTGCTTTCCGATATCTACGGTTTCTGGAGAGAGGAATTTACGAATGTTGCATCCGAGCACCCGGACGTTACCACAGACTTCAACTATGTTGATGCAATGACCATGTGGTTCGTGAAGAATCCTGAGTGGTTCGATGTTGTTGTAACACCAAACATGTTCGGTGATATCATCACTGATCTTGGAGCAATGGTTCAGGGAGGGCTTGGACTTGCACCTGGTGGAAACATCAATCCAGAAGGTACCAGTATGTTCGAGCCAATCCATGGGTCTGCACCAAAGTACAAGGGAATGAACAAGGTCAATCCTATCGCTACTATCTGGGCAGGCGCTATGATGATTGAGCAGCTCGGTGAGAAGGAAGCTGCTGATTCTATCGTTTCAGCCATCGAGACAAACATACTCGAAGCAAAGGTCCGCACTTATGATATGGGCGGTTCTGCAGGTACTTCAGATGTTGGTGACGACATCGCAAGAATAGTTCTTGGAAAGTAATTCTTCTTGTGCATCCATTTAGGATGCATTTTCTTATATTTTTCTTGATTTTGCATTTATATATGATATTAGTTTCATTTTGAATATATTGTACAAATATTTTAGGGGATTCTCTCATTTTATTCCTCTAATTATTATTTTTCAATTTATTTGGTACATTATTATTTAATCATATGGATAAATGAATGTTCTCTCCCGTGCTGTCGATGACTTTATGAACAATGGTAAAATTGTCACAAATACTACTCAATTGCACGTAACTGCTGCAATTTGATATTATTTTATCCAAATCAGAGGGATGATCAAGTGTCTCAGGAAAAAACTATAAAGCAACTCATAGAGAAAGCAAGGAATTCGGTTCTGGATTTTGATGAGAAGGGCGCAGAGGATGTCTCCAGGGATGCTCTGGAAATGGGTGTGGATATCAATGAGTTTATTGAGAAGGGATTTATAGAAGGCATGAAAGCGATCGGGGACATGGTTGAAGAGGGAAATGCATGTCTCCTTCATATTTTTGCAGCATCCAGTGCTATGAAAGCAGGTCTGTCCGTTCTTGAGGACTGTGAGCACTGCAAAAAAGCAAATGATAGTACGGTAATAGAACTTATCAATGAAGGCCACAGGGATGAAAAGATAGATGTTCTCGAAACAATGTTCAGGATAAACGGCTATGATGTCGTAGAGATTCCGGATAATGTTCCAATAGTCGATTTTATTGAACAGGACAGGGGATTTGTTGACATTCCCAGTTCATGCAAAGAAGAACTCATGGCAACACTTGCAGCCAATCCTAAAGTAACGACTTTTCAGCTGTGTGATATGAGAAACAATACTATTTGTTAATTTCTTGTAACTATTCAGCCTGATAAAAACGCTATCAATAACAATCTTGACAAAAAGTTGAAACGTAAATTTCATTAGGATCATTTATTTTGATTGTTGCTATTGATTGCTTTTTTGATTGTTAGATTGTTAGTGAGCAGACATCTCTATTTCGATGAAATCAGTACCAATAGGCAAATCGTGCCAGGCTGAATAGTTACAATTTCTTTTTTATTCTTTTTTGCGTGTATATCATCATAATGATGGTGATTATATTGTTTGGAATAGATATTCTTATATATTTGAAATCTCACCCTTAAGTATGAAGTTATGGCTTAAATGGGCCTGTATTCTAAAATGCTTTAATAATTGACCTTTCACTAAAGGAGTGTGACCTCGTATGGCAAAAACAATTGCAGAACTGGAAAATGACCTTGATGTCATGAACGAGATGTTTCGTAAATATATAAAAATCTCTTTAAATTATCAAACACAGATTAATAACGCTGAAATTCCTGATGATCAGCGTAATGCCCTGATGGAAAAACTTGCAGTTGAAAATGCGAAGGTTCAAAAAGCAAAAGAGCAAATGCAAAAGTTCGAGCAGACCCTTGAATCTCTCAAAACGTCCAATCAGAAACTAAAAGAGGTTGCTTCCTGTCAGGAAACACCCAAAGAATCGTCAGAATATCTTGTGGCTTATATGTAAAAAGCCACAAATTGTATTTTCAATAAAATTTAACCAATTATTCTGGTTCCAAGATAAACTTCTTTTTTATCTTCGTTATTCTCGCTTTCCTGCATAATGACTTTCAGGACATTCTGTGGGTCGCTGCCTTCCATTACTATGGTTTCAATTTTGCAGCGCTCTATTATTTTTGCAGCCAGTGGGTCAACAGGTGATTTTGATCCTGCTTTCATTTCAGTTGTCATCACCGTGTTTACGAGTTGCTTTGCTGTCATTGTGTCATATTTGATTGCCTGCGGATCCTTACGTGGGTCTGCAGAATAGACCCCGTCAACGGCTGTGGATATGACCAACATGTCCGCTCTGAGATATTCAGTGAGTATTGCAGCTACTGCATCGGTTGTTTGTCCGGGGATAACTCCTCCCATGACAATTATCTTTCCAGAAGAAAGCACTTCCTGAGCCTGTTTGTAGTCCTTAGGGGGCTCGGGATAGGCGGCATCTCCAAGTGCAGATATCAAAAGTTTTGCGTTCAAGCGGGTTATGTCTATGCCTATGTAGTCACATTCAACCTCATTTGCACCTGTACTGCGAGCCACATTGATGTAATCTCTTGCAGCTGCGCCACCTCCGGTTATTACCACTATATCATGCTCTTTTGCAAGCTCTTTAAGCGCATTAGCATATCCCAGAAAGCTATCCGGACTAAGTTCTTTTGCCAGTATCGATCCACCGACTGATAATATAATTAACATGATAATCTCTCTAGTCGTTCTGTTTTGATTTTAAAAGTAACGCTATGGATAAGATTGCAATAGCTCCCATAATTGAAGAAAAGCCGGGGACAAGTGTTGATATTGACAATGGTGACTTGTTCAGGGTCATACTTTCACTATGAAGCGCATTGCCGTTGTAAAGTCCGAAGACTTTAATGTCGTCTCCTATTCCGAGGTCAGTAGATCCATAATAATAAATTTTTAAGGCGTTATCTTCTTTGTCCACAATGTTGACGATATATCTCCCCATACTCATTTCACGACTTGATACATTCCCAACAACGGTCATGTATCGTCCATTATGGGCAGCTGGTTCAATGGAAATGCTACTAATATTAACAAGTCCCATATCCTCAATTGGATAATGGAGTACATATGTGGGTATTAAAGTGCTTTCTCTTATCGGTTCATATCTGAATTCCCCGGTGACCATGGTTTGATCACTCACATTGAACCCATCAAAAAGTTCAATTTTCGATATGTCGATCCTCAATGAATCCGATTCATCAGTAAGGGTTGCAGATTGCTTAGTCAATTCTGAAATATTTCCTATGACGCTTATCTTGCGATAAGCCATCGTACTATCATAGGCTGTGGGGTCTTCCTTTATTATGGTAAGGGGCACAATTTCCAGTTCGAACATTGATGCATATGTGCTTGTGACAGTACAACTGAGTAACAGTATTGCCATGAATATCGTTCTTATCGTACTGCCAGTTAGCATTATATCGCCTGTTTACAGTTTTCCCAATTTGTGAAGTAATTCGGCATTGAGCACGCTGGCTCCGGCTGCTCCACGAATGGTGTTATGTCCCATAACGGTGTAGCGTATGCCTTCTCTTATGCGGCCTACTGAGATTCCCATTCCATTGCCCATATTTCTGTCAAGGCGTGGCTGTGGCCTGTCCGGTTCATCTCTTACGGTAATGACTGGATTAGGTTCAGTTGGAAGGTCTCCAAGTCCGGGATTGAAATTGGTGAATGCTTCCTTTACCTGCTCTGGAGTTGGGTTCTGTGTCATCTTTGCCCATATGTTCTCGGTGTGTCCATCCATTACAGGTACTCTGTTACAGGAGGCACTTACCTTGATGTCCGCATCTATTATTTCTGCACCGTCAAATTCTCCGAGGAGTTTAAGTGGTTCGGTTTCCACTTTCTCTTCTTCACCGCCAATGTATGGAACAACGTTATCAAGTATTGCCATTGAAGCGATTCCATCATACCCTGCACCGGATATTGCCTGCATGGTGGCAACTGTGACGGATTCAAGCCCGAACTGCATAAGTGGTTTGAGTGTTGGGACCATGACAATTGTAGAACAGTTTGGGTTTGTTACAATGTAACCATCCCATCCGCGTTTATCCTGCTGTACATCAATGAGTCCAAGGTGGTCTGCATTGACTTCCGGAATCACAAGAGGAACATCTTTTTCCATCCTGTATGCAGATGCATTACTTGCAACAGCGAATCCTTCCTTTGCAAACTCAGCCTCAACTGTTTCTGCGTAGTCGGATGGCAGTGCTGAGAATACAACATCAGCATCAACTTTCTTTGCGTCTACCGGCACAACTTTCATGTCCTTGACAGAGTCCGGAAGTTTGCTTTCAAGTCTCCAGTTTGCTGCTTTTTCGTATGTCTTGCCTGCGCTTCTTTCTGATGCTGCAAGTGCTGTTATTTCGAACCAAGGGTGGTTTTCAAGTGCCTGGATGAATCTCTGACCGACAGCACCTGTTGCCCCCAAAATACCTGCTTTGATTACTTCTGGCATGAGTCTCCCTCTGGAATAAAAAAAGAATAAAAAAGTAAAGAATATGGAATAAAATATTATTTTTATTCCATTGATATTGCGTCTGTTGGGCACACGTCAACACATGCACCGCAGTCCAGACATTCGCTTGCTTCAACTATTGCAATGTTTTCACCGTTAAGTGTAATTGCCTCTGCAGGGCACTCATCTATACATGTTCCACAACCGACACATTCATCGACAGTAATAATTGCTACCATTTGTTTTACGCTCCTTTGCATTGCATAACAATGCGTATTCGTTTTTATAGATACATACTATATAATAGTAGGCTTCTACACCCTATCATAACACAAGTGGGATAAAAAGCTATCGTTATCAACCTTAAATCGAGGAGCTCGTGCTCTTATTACTTCATTCATTGGTTCTTTAATATGCCTATGGACGCTGGTATTTTTAATTTGTGTTGTATTATACTGGTGATGAATATATTAGGGCAATTAAGATTAATTTATATAGTCAGTATCAAAATTACGCCCATGGAAAAACAAATTTTGATTTTCAGATGGCATACGGAAGGTGTGTCGCCTGTGATAGGAGTTATACTGATGCTTTTTCTGACAATACTATTGGCAGGCATCACAGTCTCTTCAGTGTATGGCGGGGATGCTGCATTGTCCTTAAGCAAAGCTCCTATGGCTTTAATTGAGGTGGAATATGTGGAAGGTGGTGTTCGAAATTATCCTACTTATGTACAATACAAAGAGAACTTCCTATATCTGGAACATATGGTTGGTGATCCTTTGCAGATTGGTTCCACTAAGATCATAATATCCGGTGAGGGGAGTAGTTATGAGGGTGTTGTCCCACATGGGACACGGCATTATGGTGAAGTTTCCATAAATTATGCTTCTCTTCTGTTTGAAGGAAAGAAATCCGTATATGCTTCAAGGAATCCGGATATTTCAGATGGTGCTTGGTCTGCAGGTGAGAAATTGATTCTGAATGGTGATGATGCTATCAACGGTAGCATATTTTCTACAGTATCAGTGGACATAAATGGGGTGCCAAATACTGCAAATCATTATGGGTTGAAGGAGGACAGCATGGTCACTATCAAGATATTCGACAAGGAGTCCCAGTGTATTATCTCGGAATTTGAATGTGTGGTCACTCCGGTAGATTGATGCTCCATAGTATCAAAACCGTTTAAGTAATGTGAGGTCATAGGGGTAGTCGATGAGCGGTAAAAGTGGATACATGAGATATTTTCCAAAAGAAACCTGTTATCCAAATCAGCAGGAGGCAATGGACAAGATTCATTCTTCCCTCATAAACAAAGAGATCATACTTTTTGAAGGAGCATGTGGTACAGGTAAGACTCTCAGTGCCCTGGCACCTTCTCTGAATGTGGGGAAACAACTCCAAAAAACGGTGATCATAGCTACTAATGTTCATCAGCAGATGGTCCAGTTCATCAACGAGGCACGTGATATCAGGCAAACTAACGATCTGAAGGTTGCAGTGGTAAAAGGCAAGTCCGCGATGTGCCCTAATGAGACTGATTATGAAGAATGCAGGCTCAAACGCGAGAACACTTTTGAACTTCTGGAAACCGAAAGGGAGATCGCTCTTAAGAAACAGGAAATGAAGTCTGCGTTTGAGAATTACAAACGGTCAAAAGACCCTGCACTTGTGGCACTTCGCGATGCTCTTTCAAAGGAGCTGGATGTTGCCGAGGAAAAAGCAACAGAACTTCGTAAACGTTCATGTGATGAACTTTATGAGGTGCTGCGTTACGACGGTGAAACTTTCAGGCAATGGTTGTTCGATGATGTGCGTACCCCTGAGGAAGTAAATGAATATGCTTTACAGAAAGGGATGTGCGGCTATGAACTACTGAAACGTGAACTTAAGCATGCAGAACTTGTTATCTGCAATTTCCATCACGTATTGAATGCGGATATATTCATGAGAGTGCTCAACTGGCTTGAAAAGGAGCCACAAGATGTCATTATTATATTTGACGAAGCACATAACATTGAATCTGCTGCAAGATCACATTCATCTATCACTATCACAGAGCATACGTTGGAGAAAGCGATTGCAGAGGTCGAGGCAAATGTCGATCAGATGCCGGATAGCGGTGCTCATAATTTATTAAAAATACTTCGCAATGTTATGGTGGAGATATATAACTCCCGCTTCAAGTTCGGTGAGCGGGAGAGGGTTGGAAAACACTGGTACGATATGCGTATAAGTGACCCCTACGAGCGTAATGATATGGTCGGGGGTAAGTTCTTTAAGCTTGCAAAGGACGCAGGTTTCAAAGACGAGACCTCTATACAGAAAATTCTCTCAGAAGCAAGTGCATTCGGTGAAATGCTTGATGAGAATTATCGTGAACAGTATAAGAAAGGCTTGAGCGGAGTCCTTAAGCGCTCAAACATACGCTATGCTGCAGATTTCCTGTCATCGTATCTTGTGCTTTCTAATAATCTGAACTACTATCCGGTCCTAAATGTCAGGCGTGATCTTAGTGATGAAATATATGGTCGTATCGAACTTTTTACATGTATTCCTAAGAATGTGACCGAACCTCTATTTGATTCGCTTTTCTCGGCAGTTCTTATGTCAGCTACCCTGCGTCCTTTCGATATGATTAAATCTACTTTGGGAATCGGAAGACCTACTTGCGAGATTGCTTATGCAACATCATTCCCCGAAGACAAACGTCTGACACTATCAGTTTCAGTTCCGCCTTTGTTTGCAAAGACCAGAGATGACCCTCAGACCTTACAGGCCCTTGAAGAGGTCATATTCGATGCAATAGAGCACAGTGAAGGCAATGTTATCATCTTTTTCCAGAGCTCATTTGAGGCCAGAAGGTACTATAAGAAACTGGAATCCCGGGTGGATGCACCTGTTTTCCTTGATGAGGTCGGTGTTTCATCTCAGGAGATAAGGGAAGATTTCTTCAAAATGGGAGAATCCGGTAATAAGGCTGTACTTGTTTCGTATCTCTGGGGCACATTGAGCGAAGGCATTGATTATCGTGACGGCAGAGGCAGGACGGTAATAATAGTAGGTGTCGGCTATCCAGCCTTAAATGATCGTATGAATGCTGTCGAGTCGGCTTATGATCATACATTCGGATATGGTGCAGGATGGGAGTATGCCGTACAGGTACCAACCATCCGTAAGATACGTCAGGCAATGGGCAGGGTCGTACGCTCTCCAGTTGACTATGGTGTGAGGATACTTGTTGACGGACGTTTTACTACATCTGCTCCTAAAAAATTTGGAAAATTCTCAGTGTTTGAAATATTCCCTCCAGAGGAAAGGGAGGAATTCATTGATGTGGAACCCCAGAAGGTGAAATACTCTCTTATGAATTTCTTCCAGGATAACACAGAATCCCAATGATTTCTATGGCTATGGTTTTTACATAGTTCCGATATTTTATAGAGCATGCTTCTTTATGTTTTGAATATTCTTTTTTAACTGGTAAGTGATATTACTAATGAAAGTCCATTATTATTAAAGGGGTTTTAACATGGCACTTGAAGATCTGATGAAAGAAGTATCCGCAGAACTTGAAAGACTTGTGAGCACCAAGACCGTTGTCGGGGAAACAATGGTTGTTGGAGATACCACCATTATTCCAGTTACCAAGGTTTCATTTGGATTTGGAAGTGGCGGCGGCGAGGGTAAGAAGAAAGGTGAGGAAGAAGGCTTTGGTGGCGGTGGCGGCGCAGGTGCAAAGATAGAGCCTGTGGCATTCATTGTAGTTTCACCAGAGGGCACACGCCTGCTGTCTTTATCCGGTCATACCGATTTTGGCAAGATACTTGAGTCTGTTCCGGGACTGATCGAGAAGGTCAGGTCTATGAAGAAAAAATCAAAGAAAGATGAGAGCTGTCAGGATGATTCAGAACCCTGCGAAGGGACAGATGAGTCTTCTGAAGACTGATCTTTCTATTTTTATTTATTGTCCTGGCGGGGAGCAGCCATGTTATCTGTCTTAATGGTGATACTGCTTCTTATCGTGCTTGTTGTACTTGTATTTTTACTTATTCTCTTTACTGCTATTGATATTGTTTTTGAAGCACAGGGCTCCGGCAGTGATATAGAACACAGGGTCTCCGTGCACTGGCTACTGTTTTCCTATTGCATCAGTCCGACAGACGACAAAGAAAACGAATTTGGTTCAAAAGGTGATCAATATTCTTCAATTTCTGGGGTTGATGTTCCTGAGGGTAAAGGGTTGGATAAGAAAACAGTCAAGAGGGAAGTTAAGGGTGGCAAAAAAGAACCTTCTAAGTCCAAAAAATCAAAGGACATATCTTTTTCAGAGATATTACAGGCTTTCAGGCAACTGAGGTCACCTGCAATCAGGTTGTTGCAGGGAACAATCCATGCCATCAGGATACCATATGCAAGGGTCAATATGGTGTTTGGTTTTCCTGATCCTGCATATACAGGAATTGCATGTGGTTATGTCCATGCGTTGAAGGGTTATTTTGCCTGTCACTCTGATAATCTGAAAATGCAACTGGAGCCGGATTTTATTGACAGCAGGCTGGACTTTGACATGAAAGGATCTGTGAGGATTCGGTTGTATCGTTTTATTCTTGTGATCCTGTTCTTTGTTCTGGATAGGAATGTGCTGCGTTTTTCATGGCAGTTTTTTATTAACAGGTATTCTAAAAAGTCAAGTGTTAATCTTTAATAGTATGTGTCACTGATACTTCATGACATGATTACTATTAAGTCCCCATCAAGGCTCCATCTCACTCTTATTGATATGAATGCCAGTCTTGGCAGAGTGGATGGTGGCACAGGTATTTCTCTGGCATCACCCCATGTTGTGATCAGTGCAGAGAAGTCCGATACGATTGAAGTGGTGGGTGATTCGTTCCTCGGGGAAAGGATGGAGAATGCTGTGAGGCAAGTCCTTCCTGAAGGTGAGGGTATTAATCTTAAGATTGAAGAAGATATGCTGGCACATGTCGGTTTTGGTTCTGGTACACAGGCAGCGTTATCTGCGGCTGCGGCTGCTAATGAGTTGTATGATCTGGGCATGAGTGTAAGAGAGCTTGCCATTGCAGTGGGACGTGGAGGCACTTCAGGAATTGGTGTAGCGTCATTTGAGATGGGTGGTTTCATTGTTGACGGAGGCCACAGGTTCAGTGACAAGGGTTCATTCTCCCCATCGTCTGCAAGTAGGGCAGACCCTGCTCCGGTGTTGTTCAGGCATGATTTCCCTGACTGGGACATAGTTCTTGCACTTCCCGAGACCTTGGGGGCACATGATGCAAAAGAAGTCAATATATTCCAGAAGGAATGTCCAATTCCTATTAATGAAGTGCAGGAGCTGTCACATATCATCCTTATGAAAATGATGCCTGCCATAATGGAGAAGGACATCGAGGCTTTTGGTTATTGCATTAATCACATACAGAATATCGGTTTTAAGAAACGTGAGGTACAGCTTCAGCACCAGGCTGTGAGGGATGTTATGACGCTGATGCAGGACAATGGTGCATATGGTGCAGGTATGAGTTCATTCGGGCCTGCAGTTTACGGTATAGTTGACAACAATGAGGATGCTGCCTATCTGCAGGAGGATGTGCAGGAACTTCTTGATAATACAATAGGTGGCAGGGTGATTGTCACAAAGGCAAATAATACCGGTGCGGAAATAAGGAGGGTGTGATATGGAATTCACTACATGGTTTGGAAAACTTCAGCTGGATACTGAGGGTGAGGTAGAGGATTGTAAGCTGTTTGATAAGGATCCGGAAAAGCTGGCTGAACTTGTCTTCGAGTCACAGGAGAATGTGCAGGATGTTCCGCTTAAGCGTCCTGATCTCCGTAAGGCTGCTCTGGAGTCTGGCTTTGTCGAGCTTGATGAGGATTATGATATACTCCTGAGGGATGTGTGTATCAGGGCTGCAAAGAGCCAGATATCACAAACCGATACTGATGATTCAAGGGTAATCCAGGCAGTTGAGGCGCTGGATGATATCGATAAGAATGTGAATGAACTCAGTGAGCGCCTCTTTGAGTGGTATGGAAGGTATTTCCCGGAACTGGATATGACAGGCGAGAAGCTTGCAAAATTTGTTTCTGCCTATGGCTCAAGGGCAAATGTGCCTGAGGACCATGAGTTGTTCGAAAAGTCATCACAATCTATGGGTGCTGAGATATCATTTGCAGATGAGGAACTTTTGAGGGCTCTTGCCAATAACATTTGCAGTCTGTATGATACCCGCAGGTATATCGAAAATTACATTAATACTAGTATGGGCTCGGTTGCACCGAACCTTTGCAACATTACAGGAGCATCTATTGGTGCCCGCCTTATGAGTATGGCAGGAAGCCTGCAGAAACTTGCTGCTTTCCCATCCAGCACAGTCCAGGTGATTGGTGCGAACAGGGCGCTTTTCAAGCACCTGCGCTCCCGAGCACCATCCCCTAAACATGGAATTATCTTCAACAATCCGATTATCAAGAATGCGCCCTGGTGGCAGAGAGGAAAGCTTGCAAGGGCACTTGCTTCCAAGATCAGCCTGGCTGCAAGGACTGATTTCTATTCCGGTGAACTGGAGCCATCCATAAAGGATGCCCTTGAAAAGAAACTGGAACATATCAGGAATACTAATCCAAATCCGCCAAAGAGGGAACCAAAGCCCCAGTCAAAGGGCAAGGGCGGTAAAAAAACACATAGATGCAAGAGGAAAGGCGGTAAGCGCTGATGTCAGTTAAAGAGTTATATCGCGGTATCTATGAATTGGATATTGGTGACAGGAAGGTGCTTGCAACCAGAAATATCATGCCCGGTCTGAGCGTATACGGTGAGCGTCTCATTGTTGACGATGGAATTGAATATCGCCAGTGGGACCCCAGCAGAAGTAAACTAGGAGCCATGGTGCTCAAGAATTTCGAGATCCCAATAGAACCGGATTCCGCAGTACTCTATCTAGGTGCTGCCTCAGGAACAACGGTGAGCCACGTCTCAGACATACTAACAGACGGCCTGGTCTACGCAGTCGAGTTCTCCCCACGCACCATGCGTGACCTTATTCAGCTCTGCGACCAGCGTCCTAACATCATCCCGATACTGGCTGATGCCAACAAACCCCAGTCCTACGCACACATTGTGGAAAAAGCGGATGTCATCTTCCAGGACGTAGCCCAGCCCAATCAGGCTGAGATTGCAGCCATCAACTCAAAGTACTTCCTAGAGGAACACGGCCACCTGATGCTCTCCATCAAGTCAAGGAGCATCGACACCGCAGCCAGCCCAAAAAAGATATTCAAGGAAGAGGTCCGAAAACTTGAAAGCGACTTTGGCATTGAATCTGAGGTACTGCAAAGAAAAGAGCTTGACCCGTTCCACGAGGACCATTTAGGTTTGGTGGCACGGATGTTTGTGGATGAAGATTGAAGTAAGCTGTATGTAAATAAGGTTTTTTGGATTTAGTGCCTGTGCAGCCATACGCCGCAGGCGGCACATTCCATTATCAGCAATAATCTGTAACACATAAGCAATAACGGCAATTTTAAATATGTTTCATTCCAGCATCCATTTCCAGATGGGCGTCACAATTATTTTTCTGCCATTCATTTTAATCTCATCTTCGCTGTCATCGGTGAGGATGAGGCCTTCTTTTAATTTGTAGGCTTTTAAGGCTTCCAACAGTCCTTCAATCTCTCTTTTTCTGGTATCTGGATTTTCAAGGCTCTGCGTGACCTGGATTGCTTCTCTTATGTTGTAGCCGTCCCTTATGACAAAATCACATTCTTTTTTATCTCTGTGATAGTAGACTTCTTCGTTTCTTCTTTTGAGTTCCATGAACACAATGTTCTCAAGGATTCTTCCGTAGTCTTCGGATGTCCTGAATCCCAGTATCTTTGCTATGGCAGTATCCACGAAGTAGACTTTTTTGCTGGAGTAAACCTGTTTTTTAAGGGAAGCAGAGAATTTTGGTACAAGAAAAGCGAGATAGCTGTTCTCGAGGTACTCGAAGTATTCCTTTACTGTTGTTGCACTGGAAAGTCCAGTGAGCTTTTTGATATTGTTGTAACTGATCTCCTTTGCGATATTAGATGCTGCAAAGTAAGCTGTTGTTTTCAATGCCTTTTCATCTTTGAGATTGTATCTTGCAACTATATCTCTGTAGATTATGTTCTCATACAGTGTCTTGATATAGAGCTCATCCCGGTTTTTCACAAATTCCGGTATTCCTCCAGTTTCAATATACTCATTGAAGTGTTTCTTGATCGTACTCTTTTCAACGGTTGTAAGTACGTTTGACGAAGGCAGCTCATATTTTTTGAAATCGAGAAATTCCTTGAACGAATAAGGATACAATGAATAGCTAAGATGCCTGCCAGTCAGATGAGTTCCCATTTCCCGACTCAGCATACTTGCATTTGAACCTGTGACATATATCTTTTTTCCACCGTCATGCAGCCGTCTGACAAATCTCTCCCAACCCGGTATATTCTGTATCTCATCAAAAAAGGTAACTATTCAGCCTACCACAATTAGCCTATTGATACTGATTTAATCAAAACGGAGATGTTTGCTCACTAACAACCTAAGAATCAAAAAAGCAATCAATGGCAACAATCAAAATTAATGATCCTAATAAAATGTAGGTCTCAACTTTTTGTCAAGATTGCTATTGATAGTGTTTTTATCAGGCTGAATAGTTACCAAAAAAGTAAGTATTTCTTTCACCATAAAGCTCGAGAAGAATCTCCTGCATCATCTGGAAATCTTCAATTGTAAAATCAAATAACCTCTCATCGTCAAAGTTCACAAAATAACTCTCATGAAGATTCTCCTTCCTAACCTCTTCCATAAGCGTTGATTTCCTAACTTTACGAAGTCCTGCCACTATAACGATAAGATCTGACTTCTTACCTTTAACCTCATCCAACAACTCTCTTTTAACCAGTTCTTTCACATCTTTGATCTGATCGTTCTGTTCTTTCAACAGAATTTTTAGTTTATCTTTGTCCATACTTTTTGTTTGGAGGTGGTTGTTTATATACATTTGGTTTGGTAAACCAAATAAACACATGTTTATTACAATTAGTAAACCAAATATGATGTGGGCATAGTTGCCATTTCAAAAAAGATGTTCAAGGAAGAGTTTTGAAAACTTGAAAGCGACTTTGATATTGAATTCCAGGTACTGCAAAGAAAAGAGCTTGACCCATTCCACGAGGATCATTTAGGTTTGGTGGCACGGATTTTTGTGGATGAAGATTGAGGTTTAGTTCTCTTCTTCACTAAATATTTCACTATATTTAGTTTTTAAATTTGTGTGAGTTAGATATGATTTCTTTATTATATCTTCTATTTTTAATATTTTTGCTTCTTTTTGAATTTCATTAACTGCATGTATTATTATTTCCGATATGATTTTTTGCTTTTTGTTAATAGCTTTTTCTCCCATCGTTTCTAAAGTGTCTAATACTATAATAGTTGCATTTAGTAGATTATAGTTATTAACTAAACATTTATTACTTAAGAGATACAACTATTTTTCATGGCTAAACCAGAACAAATTCTGATAGAGCATCATCTTTCATTAGAGGAATTGCTTAAACATATTAAGTCGTTAGAGAAAGATACAAGAGTTCTACAACGTTTGTATTTTGTTAAACACCGTTATGAAGGTGCTTCAGTTAATGAAGCGGCTAAACTTGTAGGGATATCAAAACCCGTTGCATATCAATGGCAAGAACGGTGGAATCAAGACGGATATAAAGGTTTGAAACCCAGGTTTTCAGGAGGTTGCCCTTCAAAACTCACTAATGACCAAAAAGAAAAACTAAAGACCATGTTACATGAGCGTGATGACTGGTCAACAAAAGCAGTTCAGGAACTCATATATAATGAGTTTAAAGTTCAATACACCATTAAGCAAATATTAGTCATCTTGAAAAAGTTTGGCATGCATCATGGCAAACCCTATACACATGATCATCGAAGACCAGAAGACGCAGAAGACCGTTTAAAAAAAACTTACCATTAATCGATGATGGTTGCGTTATCGGCTTTCTTGATGAATCATCTCCACAAACAACATCAAATACAGTTCGTTTATGGTCTTTCAATAAACCTGTTATCTTCAAAAACACAACCAGGCTAAAAGCAAACTCCTTCGGGTTTTATGCATTGAATGGTAATTCAGTTATAAATTTTAAGGAACATTCAACCAAAGAAGATGTATGTTCATTTCTGTCAACTGTAAAAAACAGTAACATAGGAAAAAGAATTGTAATCATTCTCGACAATTTTAGATCACATCGAGCAAAAGATACATTGGATTTTGCACAGGCAAATGACATCGAATTGGTCTATTTACCTCCATATTCGCCAGACTTGAATCCAATAGAATTCATCTGGAAGAGCGTCAAAAGAATAATTTCTTGTAATTTTGTGAAAGATCTTGACCATATGAAAAATCTGATTGCTGAGACGTTTATTAGTTGTTCATCAAAGATTAGTTTCGCAAGAAAATGGGTAACTATTCAGCCTACCACAATTAGCCTATTGATACTGATTTAATCAAAACGGAGATGTTTGCTCACTAACAACCTAAGAATCAAAAAAGCAATCAATGGCAACAATCAAAATTAATGATCCTAATAAAATGTAGGTCTCAACTTTTTGTCAAGATTGCTATTGATAGTGTTTTTATCAGGCTGAATAGTTACGTATTTTCTTTTATTGATTTTAGCCCATTTCTTACGGTTTCGTTATCCTTTTTTTCTAAAGAGGAGTTTATAATGTCAACAATAGGCTGAATTGGATCATTCTCTTCAATTTTCCCATCCTCTTCCAAAGATTTGAGAATTTTATTCTTTGTAATATCCGCCGCCAACAATTTAATCACAGTAGAAGGCTTCAGCAAATCCAGAGTCTTCAACATATACGGCACAAGACAAACAAAAGCAAAGAACCCCATGAAATAAGCCACAAAAATAGCGCCCTCCATATTAATTCCATAAACGCCAAGCTCTACAACTTTGATCAATCCAAGTCCGTAGAAGATAGTGATAATGTAGATGTAGAGAAGTATCCACATGTCGGGGTTCCGTTTGTAGACATCAATTACCCTTGCGGAATAGGACTGGGCTGCGAGCTGTACGGCTACAAGGCTGAGTGTGATTACCAAGGCGATGGTGGCTGCGAGACTCTGGACGAGGGCGCTGAGTAGATAGCGTTCGTTGTCGTAGTTGATGTTGTTGTTTGGAAAGGTGAAATCAGGAAAAATGAACTCGAATATGCCGAAAATGAATGTGAATACTAAGGCTATGCTAGCGAATATCGAAAGATAGAACAGTGTCCTGTTTATCCATGCAGGTCGGTCAAAGAAATCTGCTAATTCATTACATTTCTCTTTCAGTTTATTAGGTAGCATGCCCACATAAAAATAAACAGTTTCAATAAATAAAACAGTATCGAAGTAATCTTTTTGACAGTGCCCTATTGAAAAACTGCTTCATTTAAGTTCTTCAAGGATTTGATGCATTTTTTCTTTTAGCTCAGGCAGATCATGCTGGACTATGTCCCACGTGAGTTGGAGATCAACACCAAAATATCCGTGGATAAGCTTGTCTCTGGTTCTTGCCATTTCACTCCACGGTACATCAGGATACTGTACTTTAAAGTCTTCAGGGATGTTTTTTGATGCTTCGCCTATAATCTCTATTCTTCTGATAGTTGCATCCTGAAGTTGAATATCTTCCAGAAAATCTTCTTTAGTTCTGCTATTAGTGAAGTCCTCTATCTTGTCGATAGAATCCACTATGTGCATCAAAAAGACTTCAGGGTCTTTCATAGTATCTTCACTTCTTCTTTGAGGATTCGTTCTTTGATAAGCGGGCTTATGGAATCATAGGTGACAACTTCGATTTTCCTGTTTGATTTCTTTTCAAGTTCCAGTTCTAACCTTGCGAGATCAAAAAGGCTTTTTCTGTCTTTAAAACGAACAAGAATATCGATATCACTATCTTCTCTTGCCTCGTTCCTGGCAAATGAACCGAAGATGCCAGCTTTATCAACGTCATTCTTGATAAGTATTGGAACAATTGTCTGTTTGTACTTGTTGATTTGATTCTCTGTTATTTTGTCAAAACTCATATTCATAACTCTATTAGTTATCATTCTTATTAAGTTTCATGTAGGAGTTCTTTCCAAAAAGTACAAGTTTCTCAAATCAAAACCTTTATCTATGCCTTCTCATAAATGAGATACTACTCAAATATGAGATTCAGGTGACAAGGCAATGTACGGAACAACATCCCTGAAAAGACTGGCACTGCTTGGTGCGATCGATAACCCTGTGAAAATATCTTCCAGTGAGTTCATGCATCACATATCTACCAGCTCCCAAACCGCTGCAAGGGTGCTTAAACAGCTTGAAGAGGATGGTTATATTTCCAGACAGCTTGTTGCAGGGGGACAAATGATCCAGCTTACCAATGCCGGTGTCGAGCTTCTCAAAAAAGAGTATGTCGATTACCAGCAGATATTCTGCAAAGGCCACGATGACCTGGAACTTTACGGACAAGTAATAACAGGTCTTGGAGAAGGGCAGTACTACATTGCAAAGGACGGCTACATGTCCCAGTTCAGGGACAAACTTGACTTCAAACCATTCCCCGGAACGCTCAATGTGAGACTCACAGACCAGAGTGCCCAGATGCGCGATAACATGGATTTCCTCCAGCCTCTCACTATCCACGGTTTCAGTGATGGTGAGCGTAGTTTTGGCGGAGGGAAGTGCTATCCGGTAGAAATCGAAGGAATAAAAGCTGCTGTCATCATACCTGACAGGTCACATTATCCGGCAGACCTTCTGGAAATAATCGCACCTGTAAAGCTGCGTGAGATGCTCGGGATAAGCGATGATGATGAAGTTAAGATAGTAGTGAAGAACCCTCAAAAATGTAATTGATGATCGAGAAGCGATAAATGTGAGTGATAACATGGATTCAGGTGCAAAAGAATACAGTGAGAATATACAGAGAGCCATCAAAGCTCTTCAGAACGGTGAAATGATCCTCCTTTTCGATCTTGAAGGACGTGAAGCTGAGACTGATTTCACAATTCCTGCAAATGCTGTAACTCCCGAGGCTGTCAGATGGATGCGTAAAGACGCAGGCGGTCTTATGTGTGTGGCCCTGGATTCCGAAGTATCTGAAAAGCTAGGTCTTCCTTTCATTGCTGATATCATGAGGGATGCAACCCAGTGCAACACTTCCCTTGAAAAGATTGTGGAAAAAGGTGGCGACCTCAAATATGATTCACGTTCCTCATTCTCTATCTGGGTAAATCACAGAGACACCCGTACCGGAATTCCTGACAACGATCGTGCACTTACCATCAACAAACTGGGCGAGATAGTCGACAGGACACTCAGCGGAGAAGATGTTCACTTTGGCAGCGAGTTCAGGACTCCCGGACATGTTGCAACCCTGCGTGCTGCAAAAGGACTTGTTCATGAACGCATGGGTCAGACAGAACTTTCCATTGCACTTGCAAAAATGGCTGGTATAACTCCTGCAATGGTTGTCTGTGAAATGCTGGATGACAATACCGGCAGGGCTCTTGAGAGGCCGGACGCAGAAAAATACGGTGTTGACCATAACCTTGTGTTCGTTGACGGTGAGGAAGTAGTCGAAGCCTATGATATCTGGCTGAGTTCTCAGTAACTCCCTTTTCGTTATTCTTTCGAACCTTCTATTTTCGGAAACACTAAAATACTGTAATGTATATTTAACAACAATCCTGCGGGACTGTAGGGTAGCCTGGTCCATCCTGTTAGGCTGGGGGTCTAGCGACTGGAGTTCAAATCTCCACAGTCCCACCAATTTCTACTGTTGATTTATGAGGTATTACACGTAGTGTCATGCCTTTTCTCGCGCTCCAGAAGCGTCATCTGGGTTTTTAATCTCCACAGTCCTACGAATTATTTTTTTAAAAAAGGCTGGTTCTGAAAGTTTTATGGAACCAGAATTTCGTCAATTGCGTGGATCATCCCATTACTGCATTCAATATTAGCCTCGATTATATTCGCAGTATCGACTTTTATGCTATCCGTGGCAGTGATCTTCAGTTTGTTTCCACTTACGGTTTCAAGTTCTGTAAGTCCTGCAAGGTCTTCTGTAGTATATTTTCCTTCCACGATGTGATAGTTGATAATGCCAAGCAGGTAGCCATGGTCATCAAATGATTCATCTACGACTTCATCTGGTATTGGTCCGAAAGCTGTTTCCACCGGTGCAAAAATGGTGAATGGTCCTTCGTTGCTGTACTTATTTGTGAGCTTGAGTTTCTCTGCGGCTTTCAGGAGGGTCGAAAAAGATCCCTTCTCTTTTGCTGTTGCTATCAGGTTCTTCATTTCAGTCATTTTCAATCCTCTTATTCTATCAAACCTATGTCCTTTATTGTTAAAAAATGGTTTGAATACATATATGACCTTACAAAAAGGTTCCAATCGAAATAATTAATACAGAGTCATTACAACTCTTTTAAAGGTGGTAACAAATAGCTCCGATAATTGTAGCAAAAGACCTGCAAAAATCATTCAAAGACCTTGCAGCTGTAAACAGTATAAGTTTTAATATTGATGAAGGTGAGATGTTCGGCTTTCTCGGGCCGAACGGAGCGGGCAAGACCACTACCATGCGCATGATTCAATGTGTTTCTCCGGTAACCGCAGGTAAGCTCGAGGTTCTTGGGATGAATGTTGCAACTCACCAGAGGGAAATAAAATCATTTATGGGAGTCGTTCCTCAGGAGAATAATCTCGACGGGGATTTTACAGTCTATGAGAACCTGCTGGTTTATTCAAGATACTTTGATATTCCACGTGAAGAAGCAGAAAAAAGGGTTGAGGAGTTACTGGATTTTGTGCATCTCCAGGAAAAGAGGGATGTTATGACAGAAAGCCTGTCAGGCGGTATGAAACGCAGGCTTGTCCTGGCAAGAGCACTAATAAATCAACCCAGACTTTTGATACTTGATGAACCAACCGTTGGACTCGATCCACAGGCTCGGCATCTCATATGGGACAAGCTCCGCGGGCTCAAAAAACAGGGAGTTACTATTGTTCTCACATCACACTACCTCGATGAGGTGGAAAAACTTTGCGACAGGCTGGTAGTAATGGACAATGGTAAAATACTGGTAGAAGGCAGCCCTCGTGGAGTAATTGAGGAGTTTATAGGTTCGGACATAATTGAGGCAGAACACAACCCTCAACTTCTGGAATGTCTTGAGAAAAAGGAAGCAAGCTACGAAGTTATCGGTGATATTGTTCACATTTATCCTGACAATGCCATGGAGCTATCTGAATTTCTCCTTATGGAATGTTCCCTCTCCAAGATAAGCGCAAGGCCGGCGACACTTGAAGATGTCTTCCTTAAACTTACAGGCAGGAGGCTTCGGGAATGAAGATGGCCGATTATTTCGCAATTCCAAGTATAAGTTCCAGATCATATAAGGTCTGGCAGCGGAACAAAGATGTCTTCATGAAAGATTTAAAACTGAATTTCCTTCCTCCTTTCCTTGAACCTATAATGTATCTGATAGCACTGGGTTTTGGCCTCGGTAAATTCATTGAGAGTATTGATGGTGTCCCGTATGCCAAATTCATCGCTCCTGCACTCATAGCTGTTTCAGTTATGTATGCAGCATTTTTCGAGTGCAGTTACAGTTCATATGTCAGGATGTACTACCAGAAAACATTCGATGCTATCATTGCAACACCCCTGACGATTGAGGATGTGATAGCAGGTGAGCTTCTCTGGGGAGCCACCAGAAGCACGATAAACGCAACTGTAATGATACCTGTGATAGCTCTTTTTGGTCTTATCGATCTGAAATACTCACTTCTCATAATTCCGTTCGCATTTCTTTGCGGACTTCTATTTGCAGCTATTGGCATGTGTTTTACTGCGATAACTCCCAATATAATGTCTCTTAGCTATCCGATACTTTTGTTCATAACCCCAATGTTCCTTTTCAGTGGAACTTTCTTCCCTCTAAGTGCTCTTCCGGCACCGGTGCAATATTTTGCAGTTGCCTTTTTACCACTAACTCACATGGTAAATGTCATAAGATCCCTGTCATTCGGGATATTGAGTTCATCCTTATTGTTTGATATTGTGTGGATCCTGTTTGCAAGTGTAATTCTGCTGATACTTTCGATAAATCTCATGAAGAAGAAACTGATAGTCTGAATAACTGTTAAGTTAAAACGCGACATATGTCAAATCACAGAGCGCCATGAATGTATTTATTCAATGGTAACAGAATGTGTAGCGATAGGTTCATAAAATAAATCATCAATTGGTGTAACAATGAAAAAATACTTGATCCTGGTATTGTGCCTTTTCGGTCTTGTGATCTTTGCAAGTGGCTGCATTGATGATCTTGTACCGGTAAAAGATGAAGGTACTCAGCCGGAGTTATCTGCATACGAGTTTGAGGTTTTCCTGAATGATAGTTATGATGAAGGAAATTTAACTCCGACTCACACATTCTATCTTTCAAAGAACGGGTCTGCAAAGGTAGTTTCAATAGTTGAGAACGAATCTGTTATTGATATAATCCCTCTGGAAGATTTGAGCACTTCAGACGATGAAGTTGTAAGTAATATTGTTGTACTAGGGGACCTTTCCAACAAAACCAATGCAACACCGGAAAAGTTTACTGATTTTTCACTGATGGAAGGAGCTTCTGAGATTAATTATACAATTTCAGAAGATGTTATTCGTGGACAAAAGCATGTGTTCATTACATTTGAAGCACCAATAACCGGATTTGTGGCTTATACAATGTCAACACCACTGGGCCAGGATTTCATATACATCACAACACCTCCGTCTGTAGTTCGTTTTGTTTTGCCAGAGGGGTATACCACTGGTAATCCTCTTATAGGCAAGCCCAAGCCCTCTCCAGATGCTTTATATCTTGATGCATCTAATCGTGAAAACCTTGTGTGGCACAATGAACTGGAAACAAATGGTTTCCTGAGCATGCTTGGCAGATATTCTGCGGAAGAACAGGCAGAAATAGAGCCGGTTCCAAAACTCATCACAGCTAAATTCTACACAACATCAGCACCAACAGGTCTCAGCGTTGCTGCGGCTATTCTTGGTATGATTGCATTTTTTGTCTTTTTCAGGTATAGGCTTCAAAAGAGAACACTGGAAAAAATTCGAAGTGATATCGAGAAACAGGTAGTCGTTCCCAAAAATAAAGGAAAAGATTGAATCAAAGGTATTCAAAAACCATGCCATCATATCCAAGTGGATATTCTTTGACTGCCTCGTCATGGGGCTTAAAGAAATGGCTAAGGTGTGTGAATACGACTTTTTTGGCTTTAATTTCCTGAGCAAGGTCCATAGCTTCTGCCGTATTCATGTGCTTTTTGACCTCTACAGTAGGCGGAACAATAGCATCAGCAATTAACAGATCAGGTTCCATGATAGTATCAATACTCTTTTTAGGAATATCCCTTTGTGTATCTCCTGTGATAACCACTTTTGTATTGCCATCTCGTATCATAACACCGATAGATCTCTTAACGGGTGGGTGTATTACCTCAAAAAGAGTGAATTCCAGGCCAATGAGCTCAAAAGGTTCATACATGTTCCTTTCATGCTTTTTAGGCCGGAGGAACTGCAGATAATCAAGAATATATTCCAGTGTTTCAGTTAGTCCGTAAACATCCACATTGTACTGAACCCTGTGAAATTCGGCAAAACCTGCAAAATGGTCATAATGACCATGTGTCCAGATTACTCCGTCAATGTGTTTTGTCCCGGTTTTAAGCAGCTGGTATCGAAGATCTGGACCGGTGTCTATCAGTACCGTTCCCTCCGATGATTCTACAAGGATTGCAAATCTGGTTCTCTGGCTTTTACCGCCGTTATGTGCATCCTGGCATGTAGGACAATTGCAACCAATAACAGGGGTGCCGGTGGCATCTCCTGTTCCAAGAAGTGTTATCTTCATGAATTGTCCTGCATTTGCTCAATCTTCATATTCATTGGTTTTGATGACCGTTCTCTCATCGAATGCTGCGATTGCATTGAGCATGTCTTTTTGTGTAAGCTCGGTTCTCTCTGTTACAAGTGCAGTAAGCACTCCTTCTCGGATGACCATGCGCAGGTCCGAACCACTATAACCATGTGTCAGAGCTGCCATTTCCGCTGTATCAAAGTCTCCTTTGATCTCTTTTGTAACAATGTCAAGTATCTTCTTGCGCATGTCCACATCAGGCAACGGGAATTTCATAATTTCATCAAAACGTCTCCATGCAGCAGAATCAAGCATCTTGGGGTGGTTTGTCGCAGCCAGAAGAAGCACACCGTCTGTTGTAAGGCTGATGTCATCAATGGCCTTGAGTAAGGTGTTCACGGCTCTTTTAAGGGCTGCATGTTCATCAGACGAACGCGTCTTTGCGACAAAATCAAATTCGTCAATAAAAAGTATACACGGACTTAGTTTTTTGGCGAGTGAAAAAACCCTGTCTATATTCTTCGCAGTCTCTCCCAGATACTGATCTGTTATCATTGAGAGCCTGACCTCCACAAAAGGACTTGAAAGGTGCTCTGACATTGCTTTTGCAAGTGATGTCTTACCTGTTCCGGGAGGGCCGACCATTAGTATCTTACCTACGTCATAAAGACCAATATGCTTGAGGTAGTCCCTGTATTGTATTGCCTTGACTATCTTCTTTGTTTCTTCTTCCTGTTCATGTGTAAGAATAAAGTCTTTCATTGTCTGGCGTATATCCTCCGGCGCGCTGATCTGTACCAGTTTTAGCATATCAGGTCCGCCTTCCTCCTTTTCAATATCTGCTATCAGAGACTCTATCCATTCTCTGTCAACTTCTTTTGGCCTGACCTTTGATTTTGCACTGGTGTAGTCTGCACCATCGGTTTTATTTTTCTCGTAATAAAAAGCAAGAACCGGATTGTGTGATATTCTTTCCCGGTTCTCATCTTTTTTCTGGAACCATTCTGCTCCAACTTCAAGAGCGGTTATCTTTGCGGAAAATTCCATGTCATCGATTTTGACAAAAGGAACTGATACTGATCTGTTATCTATGTTCTCAACACCAAATATCTTTTCAAGATCAATAACACTAACCCTTATAGGCTTTGGAACTGTTTTGTGATCCCTGCTCCAGTAATATTTACGTATATCCTTGGGCAGATCACTCACATCCATTTCGGGATATTTGCTATATATTTGTGCTGTAAGTAGCAGTTCCACAATATCGAGGGTTATATCGGACATATTCATACCTGATTAAATTATTTATTAATTGGAAGTTAACTATTCAGACATTACATATTATACATCTTTTTAGATATATTTTTTGTATACTCCTACTAAATATATTCTTTAAATATTATTATGCTCGCCATGTATCTGATCTATTTTTGAAGAACAGACCAGCTTATACAAGCCGGATAACATCTTTTGAAGGTGAGTATATCTCTCCTGCCTGCATCATCTTTTTGATAACGTCATCAAATCTGTCTTCATCAATGTCCCTGGCTATGACCATTTTTTTTAGATCACCATAAAACATCTGTTTATTATTGGATTGGAGTACTTCAAGTATTAAATCATCTGCATTTTTCATTTTCTGACATTTTCGCTTGTCAATAAAACATGCAGCCTTTTCATCAATCTCCTCACCAAATATCTGATGCTCGGTTCTGGAAACACTCTCATTTTCAGCCTGTATGGTGTATGTTTCGTTCTCTATTATACTGGCCTGTACCTGTGTCCTGAAGGATCTTGCTTCGTTAAGGTCTTCTGATGAAAAGAAGATACGCAACTTTCTGACCATTAGTGTTGCGCTGCACCTCTGGCAACGAGTGGTCTTTGAACTTTCAAGTTCAATGATCTGTGCATTCTTCCTGCATTTTGTACATATAATGACCCCGTATACCATCGGCAGCTTTTTAGTATGTATCCTATAAATAGTAAGCCTCACAGAGAAGAGGACCAAAAAGTAAATTCAATGATACAATGATACGAAGAGCATTGGTTTCTGACATTCCTGAAATTGTTGAGATAGAGGATTGTTCCTTTGAAGTTCCCTGGCCGGATTTTCTTTTCAAGGCCCATCTTAGTAATCCGGGTTTTCTTGTTTATGAGGGAGACAGGGTACTTGGTTATGCAATAGTTGGGTCATCAGAAGATAAAAGAAAAGCTCATTTACAGAGCATTGCAGTTCATAAGGAATGCCTGCGGCAGGGAATTGCCAGCAAACTGCTTGAATGGTGCATTGACCTTGTGAAGCTTTATGGCTTCAATAAAATGATGCTTGAAGTGAGAGAGTCTAATGTAACTGCTCAACTTTTCTATTCAAATAATGGTTTTCTGGTTGAGGGAAAAATAGATGGCTACTATCTTGATGAAAATGCCATTGTAATGGGCAGGGAAATCTGATCTATTTACCAAATCTTCTCTGACGCTTTTGAAAATCCCTTATTATCCTGATTATATCCAGTTTCCTTACGTTGTACCAGTTGACATCAGTGAAGTAAAATTCGGAATAGACCGTTTGCCATATCAAAAAATCAGATAGGTGCTTTCCTCCTGAACGAATGAATATGTCAGGTTCGTGTTTCATCACCAGATGGGATTCGATATCTTTTTCGCTTATTTCTGAGGCTTTGATCTTCCCTTCTTTTACATCTTTCAGTACGGAAATGACTGCATTTGTAACTTCCCTGCGTCCTCCAAAACCAACAGAAACATAGACTTGAAATCCTTTTCCTTCTTTTTTTGAGCAGCTTTTTCCGCTTTCTTCGTATATCTCGTATCCTATATCATTAGGTATTTTTAAAAGGATCTCGTTGAGTTTCACGGTTAACTTTTCTATCATTTCAGATTTGAGCTTTTCCTCGGTGTCCAGTACATCGACGTAGATACTGGTCCTCTTTATTCCAAGTTGCTTGCACCAGAGGATATAATCTTTTATTTTCCTGAAACCGCCTTTTTCCAGCAGGTCGGTTTCAGAAAGTGCCAGAGAAACATGCTCAGGGCTGGGATACTTCGTGACCTGCTGTAGTAAATGCTTCTCATAGATGGAAGTTACAAAGCTCATGTATTATCCTGACACTTTATTTTGTTTTTATTTTGCAGTGGAAACTATCTTAACAACATCCCCGTCATTGAGTTCGTGCTTTTCTCCAAGTCGCATTTTTGTTTTCCCATCTACTGCATAGAGGAATCCTTCTCCGATATCTGAATGGATCTTGTAGGCGAAGTCATGGGCATTTGAACCTTTTTTCATGAGGAATGCATCAGGTAGTACTCTTCCATTCTTATCGGTCCATTTTCCTTCATCTTCTACAGGATAGACGATTATGAGGTCGAGAATTTCGAAAACAGCGTTGTTGATACATTTTTGTATGCCTGTACCGTCCATTTTCTGTACAAGGGTGCGTACGTTCTCAAGTCCCTTTTTCTGGGCGGCGTTGAGTTCTTCAGACTGGATGCTGAAGTCATTGTCTCCTGGTTCATATTTTATGGCTTGGCTCTTGGCTGCTGATCTCAGGGCAAGCTCCGCGGCCGCACTTGTGGCTACTACCATCTGGTCAAGTGCCTGTAGGTTAGTTACATTCTCCGGTGGCGCAACATCTGTTTTGTTGGCGGCGATTATCATTGGTTTGCTCAGAATGCGGACTGCGTCACAGAAACTGATTATGTCTTCATCGGACCATTTAGTAAGATGGTTCCTGTCCAGTTTGCATTTGTTAAGGGCGGCATTGACCTGTGGCTCATCCACTCCTGCCCCGGCAAGCTGGTCTGCGAGTATGTGCTCTATTGAGAGTCCTTCCGCCTGTATCTTGCGTGAGAGTTTGGTCCAGTTTCTCTTGACGATGCTATAGATCCACATGGTGAGTTCATGGTTGAGAAAATCAATGTCGCCAAGTGGGTCGTGGTCGCCGATATCAACCGGATTACCTTCTATGTCAGTGCCACCTGAGGCATCGATCACATGGATGATTGCCTGTGCCTGACGAAGATCATCAAGGAAGGTGTTACCAAGCCCGCGCCCCTGATGTGCATCAGGTACAAGACCTGCCACGTCTATGAGCTCGATAGGAACGTAACGTATTCCATCAGAACAGTTGCCACAACGCTTGTCGCGGCTTACGCAGGGGCACTCCGCCCTTACGTATGTTACTCCTTTGTTTGCATGAATGGTTGTAAATGGATAATTTGCTATCTCCACGTCTGCCAGTGTTGCAGCCTTGAAGAATGTGGATTTCCCTGCATTGGGTTTCCCTGCAAGTCCTATTGTCATCGACATGATTAGTAATCACTTTTGAAGGATTTAACTGTTATTGATTGCAAGCCCTGAATAACTCCCTTTCCAAGCTCAAATCCTCCATTCCATTGATAATCTTTATATTGGATTAATACGTTGGAGAGGACACATAGCGTCTCGGTAGGGTAGAGGATATCCTTGGGGCTTGCGGAGCCTTAGACCCGAGTTCGATTCTCGGTCGGGACGTACTTTTTTTTTGATTTAGTAGCCTTTTCCTTTTGAAGAGTTAGTTGGTTATGATTTTGAAATAAAGTTTTGCAGAATAATGATTAGCCTTAGGTGATATTCTAATTACTCAATCGATGAGAACGAACATAAGAATAAGCAGCATTCCAAAAAAAACCGAAACCCAAAGAAATGCTCTTGTCCTCTTTGAAGCAAAATAGCCCATTGCTCCACAGATAAGAGCAGGGATTGCAAGATCAATGAAAGTCGTGATCTGCAACCAGTAACCTGTACCTGTCATTATGAAATGCGGGTCTAACAGTTCCAGAAGGATATCTGAATAAAGGTTGTAGAGAGGGATCAAAAAGACACCTGACAGTGTAGAAGTCATCTCATCCCCTGTAGTGTACCCATAATAGATAATGAGTGCTGCCGGGACACCGAAGATAATGGTGGTCATCAGGATATGCAATATTATATCTTCCATGATTGGAGAATACAGCTTATATCCCACGTCCATCAACGCAGGCAATAATGGATGTAAGATTATAATTGCTGCTGATACTATGGATCTGTTTTTGTCCATAAAACTCCCCTAAAATAAAAAAGGTGGATGGGCCACCTCATGATGCAGTTATCACAGTAGCATTCCCATCGTTGTATGCACGGTACTTGTTTGTGTATTCATTGTCAAGGAAACACTCATCATGACTAACAGTCCAGCCTACATCGTAAAAACTGGCAACCTCTTCTTCTACACCTTCGTAGTCAATGGCCTGGTGGCCGAGTGGCCATTCAAAAACACCATCATCACAATGAGCATTTGCAATAACAACAACATCTGTATTTGTAGATATTTCCCACAAACGTGTATGATTTCCACCGAATATCCGATATCTGCTTTCAGCCACACCATCGTCAGCTATCCAGCGCCGTTCTGACCGGTCATAGACATAATGTGTGTACTCCGATGGGTTGCTAACCCAGTCACCTTCATTCACTAGCACACCTTCAACTGTGGATATAGTAGTCTCTCCCCACATCAGATTTATCGGATCTTCCCTTACATACCACCAGAGTATCTTTGACCAGGTCCACTGAGGACCATTATAGTCATCCCACCATTGGTATGGTTCACTCTCAAGTGTCATGACCAGCGATGTTTTTGTCGTGTGAACCTTTTCTTCTCCTTTTTCCAACTTGAAAGTCCCGTCTTTTTTGGTCTTCAGGATCAGTTCATTCTCTTTAACGGTCAGTTTATCCCCATCATTGTTCATCATGACAGTTCCGGTTTCTAGGGGGATCTTCTTCTCTTTGTTAAATTTGTCGATCCCTGTCTTTTTCTTCAGTTCATTACCGGAATATATCTCATTTATTTCCAGGTATCCTTCTTCATACTTGTATATCTGCGTTAATTTAACATTCTTTACAATATGGTCTTTAGTCCATTTCTCCATAGATTTTTCTGGAGTAGCGTCCACAATTAGTACAAAAGTAATGCTTACCAATATTATTGCAGCAAGCAATATGACCAATTGCGGGCTTTTAGCTTTCATATTTAACCCTCTCCCAGTTGATTTTAATATCATGGGCAAAATCAGCAAAATGTGTTAAAGCTCAGCTAGATGCTGCTATTAAACCACGAAGTTGATACCATTTTATAAAACATGCCAACTCCCACCCAATATTATTATTGGATATATTGAATTATATCGCTATTGGTGAAAGTTTATTTGGTAACGAATCAACCCAAAAGCATATTTACAGTCAAATTAAAATACATTTTAAATGTCAGGGTCTATAAAGTGCCATATTGAAAGTTTTTATTTAACATCTTTGTTTTCTGCAAACTGGAAAAAGAGTGACTGGCTATTTTATTTTTTACTGGTTCCGGCAGTTCTGGTCTTCATATTTTATCTTCCTGTCAGCCTGAAAGAAACATATTTCATCCTGTACCCTTCAAAGATAACACTGTATTCGCTTTTTCTCTCAAATTATGTGCATAATGACCTGACACATTTATTGGGTAATTTAGTTTCTTATCTAACACTTTGTTTTTTAATTTTCAATCTTGAAACAAATAAACGTAACTTCTATGTGTACTCGATACTCATGTTTCTGGTTTTACCCTGGATAATATCAATTGTATCTATGAACATGATTGGCCCTAACACAACATATCAGGGTTTTTCAGGACCTGTCAGCTCGTTGTTCGGCTATCTGACATATGTGGTCTATAGATTTCTGAAAGAATACTGCTTCAAGAGCATTGATCTCACATTCCTTTTCCTGATAGTTATTATGAATCTCTTACTGGTCCTTGGGAATATTCCCTCTCAACTATTCCAGTACATATTCATAGTTACATTTGCATTGATATTGGTCTACCTGCAAAAGGATGTCATTGCAGAAGTTATCAAGAAGAATTTAGATGTCAGGAATTGGTTGAGATGTTTTCCTAATTTCAAACAATTGTACATTATGGGATTATTCATTGGAACCTTAGATTACATATTGATCCTGCCTGTTCTGGTTCCTCAAGAGATAATGCGGGACGGTGCTATTGTCAATTCTGTTGGTCACTATACAGGTTACTTTTTTGGGATTTTCATTCCTCTACTTATTTTGGCAACTTCTAAGAAATAATCGTAAATGTACAAACTGCAGGCTGACTACTTTCCTCAAAAAGAGATAGCCTGAATTTTCTTCCAGTGGATTGGTAAATGAACATAATCTCTTTGAGTGTCTGGAAGAATGTATTATTATACCTGCTATGGCATTTTTTCTCAAAATTCAATTAGCAGAGTTTTGATACTGGCAGGAGGTTGGTTGTTGTAGGGTTGCTGCCTCGCTTTAGAAATACAGGTGTAACGGTATGATGTGTAGCAATGTTCCATATCATCTTGAATTAAGGACATGAATAAACTGAAGTTTTACTTGAGCGGTAATTGATCTTCCCTGTCGGTACTATCGATGGGATCGTCCATGAAAGATATTTAAGACATTGTGTGTGGATAACATATAATTGGAGCTTTTTTAAACATAGTTCTGTTCCAGTTGTTCTGCTACATCTATTATAACAGCATTTCCAAGAGTTTCAGACTGAATTTTTGCACTGGCTATTATAGAAATGACGCTTGAAATTAATTCATCCTTACTGCTTGTATATTCTAAAATAGGGTCCGATGTTTCATCAGAAGACATAGCCATTATGTATTCTTCACCCTCATATTCAGTAACATATAGTTGAATTATTTTATCAACATTTATGAATGAACCATTCAGTGTCGTAATGTAGACTGTATACATTTGAATCTCCCCATTAACTATTATGGGCTTTGGTAATTAAACATCGTTATATAATATGATGGCCTCTTTTTATATATGAATTGTCCAAAGTGTAAGAGTTCCAGTCATAAGAAGAACGGTAGGATTGATGGTCGACAACGCTACAAATGCCATGATTGTGGATACAACTATTCAGTAGATATAAAATCCACCGCTAGCCCCGTATCTGTTAAGCGACAGGCTTTACAACTCTATCTGGAGGGGTTGGGATTTCGTTCAATTGGACGTTTTTTGGGCGTTAGTCATGTTTCTGTTCAAAAATGGATTCGAAAATTTGGTAGTGAATTAGAGGATCTAAAAAGTGAAAATGAGATTTCTGTTGTGGAATTGGACGAGATGCATACTTATATTGGGAATAAAAAAACTACTGCTGGATATGGATTGCTGTTGATAGATATGGGAAGAAATTCATCGATTGCTCTTTTGGCAGCAGAGGAACAAAAACAGGACAAAAACTCTGGAAAAAGTTAAAGACAAAAGAGGTTGGGGAAGTAATGACGGATTATTGGAGGGCATATGCCAAGTTAGTCCCCAGAAACATCCATACTCGATCAAAAGCAGAAACATATACTGTTGAAGGATACAACAGCATATTTAGGCATTTCCTGGCAAGACTAAGGAGAAAGTCAAAGTGTTATACTAAAAGTCTTGAAATGCTAAAAATCTCCGTTTTGCTCTTGATGAAATATAGGAATAAAGAACTAGCTATGTTTAATTAACAATGCCCTATTATGTTGTATATTAATTCATAAAGTTTGTCAATGGTTCTGATTAGAATATAATCTAGGTTTCAAGCGGAATTAGTCAATTTATAACACTTATTTTTCCGATTATACAAACTAATAGGAAATTATTTTCCTTTGGGTTTGCATGACTGCTGTAAATCCGAGATTATTTATACGCAAAAATGGGTTTTTTGAAATGATGTTTGAAGTTTTCCTTTAATTGGCGGAATGGGAAATAGGGCTCTGTAGAAATCCTCTAAATTATGGGACAAATAACCGTATGCAATTATTCAAAATGTACTCGATGATATTGATATAATTTGTTAAATTAAGTCCACAAATACTGATTTTGGTAGGTTTTCTACAGAGCCGGAAATAGTAAAATTTATATGCAGCAAGTTAGTTGTATCTACAACCATTATCCTATAAATATAGCGACTTCTTTTCAAAAGGAGATTAAAAATGACAGAGACCAATCTTACAAAAATTATAAAGGATATGGCTTTTGAACTGGGTGCTGATTTTATTGGTATCACTGACAAATCATGCTTTGAAAATTTAGATTATACAGGAAACAAACCTCAGGATGTAATGAAGGGGTTGAAGTCAGTAATAGTTCTGGGAGTTTCTGTACCACGGGGGGCTTTTGAAACGTTGCCCAAGGGCAGGGGTGAATATACAAATACACTTATGGCAGCTACAGCCACATTAAGAATCATTGCATTCCAGCTGGCTAAGCATATTGAAAAAGAAAGTTATATGGCAACAATTGCTCCGAGCGAGGGAAGCGAATACGGTTACTGGTATGCCGATCGTGAGACGCTAAAGGGTGTTCTTTCTTTCAAATATGCTGCTTATCAGGCAGGGATTGGAAACTTTGGCATGAACCATCTTCTGATTACAAAAGATTTTGGACCAAAAGTACGCATGACTTCTATACTGACAGATGCACCATTTGATTCTGAAGAAAAGATAGAACTTCCACTTGTCAATGATGCATGCAGTAAGTGCATGAAGTGCATCGAGATATGTCCGGTTGATGCCCTTACAGAAGAAGGAATTATTCACAGGGAAAAGTGTGCTGAGTATATGTTCAATGATCTTGGTGGACTTCGATGTGGACTCTGCATCAAAGTATGCCCTTTGAACCAGTTCTAATTATTCAAACCGCAAGCATAGCTACGGTGAAGCTTAAATATGTTTCATCATAATCAATGCTTTTTTTCTTTCTCTTTCTATCTGGTACATCTCCAACCTTTGAAAGTAGAGTTTCTTTATTATGGGGTTCCACCAACCCACCAATTTATTTTAGCAAGTGGCCATTTTCTTTTCATATTTGGATTATATATTGATATCTGAAATGAGGTATAAGTCATTGTCCATCTTTTTTTGAAGGAATTTTATACAGTCTCACATACTACCTCATCACTTCCTTCATTATGGGTAAATGGAAACCCAAGCAAAATCCACTAATATACCTATTCGAGCTGTTAATTTTGTATAACTTATGTTCTTCGTGCAATATGGTCAATCCCCAGTGTTCTTTTTAGCTTTCACTGGAATTTTACGAGAAACATGGATGTGATAGTCTTTGATGGTATATGTACTCAAAATTTAGGAAGATGCATGGGGTTGGGCTATAATCTTAATTTTTGCAGAATATTTTGCTATCCAAAAAAGCCATGTTTGATTCGCCTTATTTATATACAATTTTTTCCATTCTACTATTATGACCAATCCAGACATTGCCACATACATCAAAGAAGCCGATCTTATTGAAAAGATGTATATGAATCTGCTGGGAGGTACCACTCAAAAAAGGATGAAGCCTATTGAAGATGGTTCTACGGGATTGCCGAATGTAGAATACAGGATATGCGAGATAAATTCAAAGAACGAGATTCTGCAAAGTGCTCTTTTGCAGAGGTACGAAGATTGGTATGAAAGCTGCCGGGAGCTTGTTCAGGAATATGCAGGTTCGGGCAGGACATCAAAACATGAAGACCTTGCAGAGCTGCACCAAAAGATAGTGACCCTCATCGGTCTGAAAGACCCTGTTGGCAACTCCAATGAGAAAAAACATCTAAGAAAAGTGTTCATCGCCTGTTTTGATGCTCAGGTCAGTATAATCCACTCAGTAGGACATCGTATCGTTTTAGCAAGGAACGATCGCCAGAGAAGTGTTACAGCAAATCTGGTAAATTCTGAACTTGAAGAAGCAGAAAGTCTGTATGAACAAGGGTCCTTTCCTCATGCTGGTATCATTGCTGGAAAAGCTCTTGAAAGCTACCTGAAAATGTTGTGTGACGTGAATGAGGTTGAATTGACGCCTGAGGACACGATGCTAACAATGATTCAAAAAATTCATGAGTCCGAAAATGCTTACAAGTTTGATGTGGGGATGCTGGGAGCAATAGAACATCTTGCGGCTTTAAGCGCTAAATGTGGCGATCTTGATGATGAGTTTCTGGAAGATAATATAAGGGAACTGATCGACCAAACAAGGGAAATGGTTGTTCTGGGTTTTTGTTGAATTTAGTAATAGATTATTTCTGTCCTCTATATCTTTTTTTCGTGCGTTATCTAAATAAACAGTTCTGGAAAGCTGAAGCTGTCATTTATTTCTAATATTTTATCTTTAGTACATTATAAAATTATGCGGGAAGACTTAAACGTTATCTGTAAGATACACTACATCGTAGCTAATAATACAATTTGGTGGTACCCAAATATGATAACTGATTATACTATAGCCATCCAGAGGCATTACTTGATGCTTTTGTTTATTCGATCATCCATGCATGAAGTAGGCTTGATATGACTTTTCTAAAAGATATTATACCGGTATTGCTCCTTTATGTTTTAGGAGATACTATAACAACAGTTTATGCACTGCAAACAGGTTATTTTTATGAAGGTAACCCTATTCTTTATGAAATATTCATGACCTATGGTTACATTTCCCTGATTCCTCTCAAAATAGGGTTCATGTTCCTCTTATATCATGTATACAGGAACGCAAACAGGTATTACTGGAACATCACAAGGTATTCTGTATCATTTATTGGTCTTCTTGCAACTCTCAGCAACACACTGGCAGTTATTCATGCTTAAAGAACAAGGATCATATGCATCAGTTTATATCCTGTGCAGGTTTGCCTGATATTCAAAAAAAAGAACACTCGGTCTAAGAGAAAGATAAGGTCATTAAGTGGGTGCTAGGTACTATCTGAAAAGGCGGATCTTTTCCTTCTGACTTTCCTGTTCTTCTCTTTTTAGCTCCATTTTCGCTTTTCAATATTATCTCTTTTAATTAAGTATCGAAAAGATACTTTATTAACACTGTTAACTCACTATCTTTTGACAGTATTACACAATACTTAAATAGGTGCAAATTTCACGTTTATATAGTACTTATGTTAGGTAGACTTAACTTTATTTAATTTATACCGGGGTTGAAACATGAAACACAATTTTTACGTTGGGTTTTCCTGTTTGCTTGCTTGCTTGATAGCTTTGTCCTTTTCCTCTTCTGCCGCGTATCTGAACCATTCGTTCCTTACCGGCCCATACGAGGAAGGACCGGATGTGACTGCAGATTGTATTTCATGTCACTCCCAGCAGGCAACAGACATGCTGAATTCGACTCACTGGCTCTGGACAACATGTTCAGAGTGTGGATGTGAGGAACAATCGCACGAAGGATTGGGTAAACGCACAGTGATAAATAATTTCTGTGTAGCCATAGGTTCAAATGAACCACGATGCACTTCCTGTCACACAGGGTATGGCTGGGCGGACAAGACCTTTGACTTCACCAATGCATCGAACATAGATTGCGTGGTCTGTCACGAGACAACAGGTACATACAAGAAAATACCCACAGGTGCAGGAGCTGTTGATTCTTCTGTTGATCTTGTAGCCGTAGCTCAGAGTATAGGAAGTCCGTCACGTGAGACATGTGGAGGAAGTTGCCACTTCTTCGGTGGTGGTGGTGACAACGTAAAGCACGGTGATATGTCATCTGCGCTACTTGAGCCTTCAAGAGAGCTTGATGTTCACATGGGTGGTATGGATTTTGACTGTCAGAACTGTCACAAGACGACTGCACACAATGTCGCAGGTCGCTTTGCTGGTGTTCCGGGGTCTGAATGCAGGGTTTTGTGTTCTGATTGTCATGGAGACACGCCGCATCAGGGAGTTTTCAAAGAACGCCTTGACGCTCACTCAGATTCCATTGCCTGTCAGACCTGTCACGTACCCGCATTTGCCCGGGAAGTGCCAACAAAGATGTACTGGGACTGGTCTAAAGCAGGACAGGATCTTGATACGGTACCTGTGGATGAATACGGTAAAGCCACTTACAACATGATGAAGGGTGAGTTTATCTGGGAAATGAATGTAACTCCAACATATGCTTGGTTCAATGGTAGCTTTGATAAGTATTACCTTGGGGATGAAGTAGATCCTGAAGGAGTTACTGTTCTCACTGCTCCACTGGGTGACAGGTATGATGTGGATTCCAAGATATATCCATTCAAGATCCATCTTGCAAAACAGATCAGTGATGCACAGTACAACTACCTCATAATCCCTGACCTTTTTGGAGGCGAGGACGCCTACTGGGTCGCATATGACTGGGACCGGGCATCCAAGGCAGGTATGGATTATGTAGATATGCCCTACAGTGGTCAGTATGAATTCGTGGAAACATCACTGTATGAAAGTATAAATCATGAAGTTGCACCAAAAGAGGGTGCTCTTCAATGTAAAGATTGCCATCTTGACGATGATGCCATGGACTTCGCTGCTCTTGGGTATGACGGGGATCCTATGATCGTTGGTGAGAGGATGATAAGTGATGAAGAGCTCAAAAAAATCGAATCAATGGACGCAGTTTCAGAAGAAGCCGGGTCTCAGGCATCTGAATCCAGTCCCGGATTTGAACTGGTAGTGGGATTGTTCGGTCTCTTTGCTGCTGTGATGTTTGGCAAACGCAAATAAAATCAGATTGGTGTGTAATGGATCACACCAACTATCTTTTTTATTCCTGATTTCCTGTCAGTATCGAATTATTTTCTGATGGATCGATTAGTATTTTTAAAGAGATACAGGCTTGAATCAATACAGAAAATTAATAACGAGTCCTTCAACAGTACCTATCAAGAGCGCAACAAAAGGAATAATTGCAACAATATGTCATATTTTGAATGTTTTGACAGGAACCATGGGTTGGTTTTTGTCCCAATAGAAGTTCATAACATTTTAGGTAAACTCCTCTATCTTTGAGAACAGGTACACGACATAGAAAATTGAAAGGAACAATCTCCAAAAAGGTCTTATTTTCAGTTCGTCTTTTGCTTTGAAGAATTTCCATTTTTTGTAAAACCAGTAATCATCGCAAATATAAAATGTCAGGATTGAAAAAAAAACTAGTTTTTTCACAGAGGTTAGATTATAGTATTCCACAATTTCCTGATATTTGAGCCGAAGGTAATCACTTTAGATCCCTGCATATTATTCATCTCAACTTATCATCAACAAAGCAACAAACATTAGAATTCCCAGCAGGAGGATTGCCCCAAGTGCCAGAACAACTTTTTTTCTTTGAGCTTCCTGCTCAGGTGTCATTGGTAAAGGATTCGGGTTATACTTCTTTTCAAGATATGTTCCAATTCCTGCTCCAAGAGCTACACCAATTGCCGGTCCCATAGCGATCATGCCTAACATAAGGCCTATAGGAATCCCGAGGGGGAGGCCAATAGCAATGCCTATAGCCATGAAGTAGCCCTTTTGATATCTTTTTTCCTGCATAATATGCATCTATTGTTGGAATATATAAATATTCGGCTGCGTAGAACTTTTTTGTAACAAATCATGATGGCAATGCTAAAGGAAAACTGTACTGTAAAAAAGAAGAAAAAGGAAATGAGTTAAAACTTATTCATTCCTATGTGACTTAAAGTGCTTTCCAGGATTAGTATACTGTAAAAGTTATTTTCAAGATGCTTTGCCATACATAACTTCAAGTCAATCTGAAGTTTAGTTAATTCTTTAATATGTGCGGGTACTTCTATGATCTGAGAACTAAAGAGGAAGTATGCTATAATGAATAAAACTCCGCTATATATTGCAATGGGGCTGTTGTTTGTCAGTGCCATCTTTGCCACAGGGGCAATAGCAGATGATGTTGCTCCTATGATGGAACCACTTGTTTCGGAGAGGTCCTTTGTAGGTGTATCGTATGCAGAAGATGTGGAAACCATAAATATTCCTGACATGGGATATGGTAAGCTTCAGGTGAAACCATCATATTCGCATCTGCAATTGCAGCCCGGTGAAACGAGCTCAGTTTCTATAACTGTCATCAACAGGAATGATGAAACCGTAACCATTGATCCGATAATGGTGTTACAACCATACACAGAGAACTATCTTGAAGAAGAATGGGTCACCGTAACACCTTCAAATGTAATGATGAAGTCTGATGAGAAAAGGAAATTCATAGTAGAGGTAACAGTACCCGATGATGCAGACCTGGGCTACTACAACGCAAATATAGTCTTTGACAGATCATCTATCAGTGCGGATACTGTTGACATCGAAGAAGATTACAAAATATCCTCTGTCTACTACGGTAATTCTCTTGACCTTTCTGTTGAGGTCTGGATACCACCAAGCATTGAGATTTCAAGTAACTATATTAATGACAGGGTTGAGGCAGGTAAAGAATACGATTATGAGGTAAAACTTGTAAACATAGGAGATAAGGATATTTCCATAAGTCCGGAAATTATCACAAACAAGATATATCCTGAGAGATCCTACTACGACCCGGAGCAACCATCATTTGATGAGACATTCGGCGAAGATTCGATTACCATAGATGCACCTTCAAAGGTCAAAGCCGGTGAAACAGTAATTGTAAAGATACATCTGAAAGTTCCTCAGGGCATACAGGGTAGTTACAGCACTTCAATTGATCTCGGGGTAGGGGATCCTGCATTGAATGAATGGGAGAGCCAGGTCCAGTTATATCTCAATATATGGGAACAACCATCAGAACCTTTCGTAACAGAATTTGCCACCTTTTCTGATGCACCTATCAGAATTGAAGTGTCAACAAACCAGTACGAATATTCAAGTTATTCAGGTGGGTCTGCAGCACAAAATCCTTCCTTTGATCTTGTGCTCAAAAATGGCAATGAAGAAGCTGAACTCGAGCTTGTAAGGGTCGTGAACAAAGGCTCTGTGAACTTTGGAAGTGCTGATGTTATGACGTATTCATCTGAATCATCCGCATACCAGCAATATTCGACAACTTACACTGAGGTCTATGAGGCAACCGGGGCCATCGGAGATTGGGAACTAAGTATTCTATCCGGGAACACTGATAATTTCGAGTACAGTATTACGGTAGGTGATACTGAGTAAGGAACTCCTATCTCCTTTTTTATTTGACATTATACACAATGGACATTTTTCACATAATTTCCTTTTTTGATTTAAGCCTATCTTTTACTCTATAGTTCATGTTTTGACATGTAAACCCTGAACAGAACATTTTTATATAACAAAACATATATATGTTGATTACATAATCGTTTGTAACTCCGAGGGGAATTATGAAGGAACAAGACGAGCAAAAATTTGATGAGTTCAGGGAAATGTTCTGCCGATATCTTGACACAGATGATCTTTCCGAACAGGAATTTGAACTCAGGTGCAATATGATCAATTTCGTTAAAAGTGCCTGTATCCAGACACTTGTCTCATACTAAGCTGTAAACAGGGACCTGCTGTATATTTCAAGTTCCTGATTGCACTTGAAGCGTTGGCTATCTTATTTTTTTTATTTTCTTTAGTTTTTATCCGATCTTTCAGCAATATTTATTTGCATAAACGAGCATCTTAAATTAGAGGTTAATGTCCCGGGTGTGAAAATATGCAGGAAATCAATATATATACTGAAAAGATGGATAAGGGTGCGTTTCGGTCACCTGACGTTCCACTCGTCCTGAAAGTATTGCGCCAGGATTCAAAAAGTGGATTGATCAAGTTAACAACGGATGACATTCACTTGTTCCAGGTGTACACATTTACCTTGCAGCAATTTGAACTTGCCGAAGGGGTAGCTTCCTCAGAAACACATGCTGGTGACTGGAGACAAATAGTCGATGATCTTTTAACACTCAAGCAGGTGATCGATGAAATGGGACGGAAAAACATTATTTCAAATGTTTTCTGGAATGCCGGGGGAATGGCGATATTTGATATACCTGATGTAGGGTGTTACAGGGATTATATCTATTTTATGATACGTGCGCATCTGAATAAATTATATGGCAGGCAATAGGCCTGCTTTTTTAATTATTTCCTTTGTTTTATCTGTTACTTTTCCTTACTGGGGTTTTACTATGCTCTGTTTTTCCTCTCCATATCCATTCAAATCTCAGCAGTTATCTTTATATAGAACTGCCTGCATTTAGATTGAGCAGTACGAGTAAAAGTGCTCAATTATGACTAATATTACTCTATTATAGGATTTATGATTATTAGGAGGTTAAAAATTGGCAGGACAACCTATATACGCTTCAGGGAACAGAGACAATAATGGCCGTGCAAGAGATGCTCAGAGCATCAATATACTTGCAGGGAAAGCAGTTGCAAAAGCAGTAAGGACCACCCTTGGTCCTAAAGGTATGGACAAGATGCTTGTTGATGGACTTGGAGATATCGTCATCACAAATGATGGCGCTACTATCCTCAGGGAAATGGACATCGAACACCCGGCCGCAAAGATGGTAGTTGAAGTTTCAAAGACCCAGGATGATGAGGTCGGCGATGGTACAACAACAGCAGCCATACTTACGGGAGAGCTTCTTACAATGGCAGAAGAGCTTATTGCAAAAGGAGTTCACCCTACAATTATTGCAACTGGTTACAGACATGCAGCAAAGAAAGCTGTTGAGATCTTGGAGACAATTACCATTGAAGTATCCAAGGACGACAGGGAAACCCTGAAGAAACTGGCAAAAACCTCCCTCACAGGAAAAGCTGCTGGTGAGTACAAGGACTTCCTCGCTGAAATAGCTCTTGATGCAGTACTTTCAGTTTCAGAAGAAACTGATGACGGCATCGAGGTCGATGTAAGTGATATCACTATCGAGAAACGTGAAGGCGGTAGTATTCTTGACACAGAAATTATCGCAGGTCTTGTGATCGATAAAGAAAGAGTCAGGTCAAATATGCCAAAGAAGGTCGAAAACGCAAAGATTCTTCTTGCAAGCTTTGCAATTGAGCTTCAAAAGATTGAGAAAACTGCAGAGATAAAGATCACATCACCTGACCAGATGCAAAGCTTCGTTGACCAGGAAGAAAAAATGGTCAAGGAAATGGTAGATAAGATAATTGCAAGTGGCGCAAACGTCGTATTCTGCCAGAAAGGTATTGACGACCTCGCACAGTATTATCTTGAAAAGGCTGGTATCTATGCCTGCAGAAGGATTACAAAGAGCGATCTCAAGAAACTTTCAAAGGCAACAGGCGCAACACTTTTCCAGGATGTAACTGACATCAGACCAAGTGACCTTGGTTCTGCTGAATCTATTGAAGAAAAGAATCTCCATGGTTCAAAGATGACCTACCTCCTTGGATGTAGGGAAGAGAAAACCGCATCAGTCATTCTTCACGGTGGTACAACACACATTGTTGACAGTCTCAAGCGCGCACTGAACGATGCACTCTGTGTCATTGGTGTAGCACTGGAAGATCGTAGTATCGTTGCTGGTGGCGGTTCCCCGGAGATAGAGCTTGCGCTCAGGCTCAGGGAATATGCATCAACTCTCAAGGGCAGAGAGCAGTTGGCAGTCACCAAGTTTGCAGAAGCATTTGAAATAATTCCTCAGACACTTGCAGAGAATGCAGGTCTCGACCCAATAGACAAACTCGTTGACCTTCGCTCACAGCACGAGCAGGGTAACAAGAACATGGGTCTTGATGTATTCACCGGAAAGGTTGTAGACATGTACGAGAACGATGTCCTTGAACCACTCAGGATAAAGACCCAGGCAATAAATGCAGCAACTGAAGCAACAGTAATGATCCTCAGGATTGACGATGTTGTAGCTTCAAGAGGCAGTGGTGGTCCAATGCCACCAGGTATGCCACAGCCTGATATGGATATGTAAATTTTCTTTTCAGTGCAGGTTCTTCCTGCACACTATTATCTTTTTTATTTGTATTTCTTACTTTGCTTACCTCAATGGATAAGGATTATATAATTTGTAAACCGCACGTATGTTAAATGGTTGACAATGTTACTTATGCATGGATATCTATTAAAATTAGATTTTCATATATGTAGCATTCTTAAAAATGGCTGGTGACTTTTTGTGGTAGACAAAGTATATTCTCATAATGACAACATTAGAAAAATGGTCTTTGCATCTCTATTTGCTGCTATGATGGCAGTTGGTGCCTACATTAAGATCCCTATCCCTGTTAGTCCTGTTCCAATAACTCTGCAGACTCTTTTTATACTGCTTGCAGGAGCAATTCTGGGAGCCAGGTGGGGAACAATAAGTGTAGTAGTCTACCTGCTTTTGGGAATTGCAGGTCTTCCTGTATTTTCAGGTGGTAGTTCCGGACTGGGCATGTTTTTCGGACCAACAGGTGGCTATCTCATAGGCTTTATATTTGGTGCTTTTGTAATCGGATTTCTTTGTGACCGATATGGTCGGGATAAAGTGTATCTAAATATGTTGTTCATGCTGGCAGGATTGTTTGCTATATACCTGTTCGGTGTTTTGCAGCTCATGAACGTTGCAAGTCTCTCTTTTCCAGAGGCAATAGCACTTGGTCTCATTCCCTACATCCCCGGAGCCATTCTTAAAATAATTGCATCATCGGTCATAGCGTCCAGATACTCTATCTAAAGGTTTGCATGATTCACATAAACAATCTGAGTTATCGTTATCCTGACGGCACACAGGTACTTGATTCAGTTTCTCTGGATATCCACAAAGAAGAGTTCGTAGCCATAGCAGGTAAGAACGGCTCTGGTAAATCAACACTCTTACGCCACATGAATGGTCTTCTTCTTCCCACCGAAGGCTCTGTTATCGTGAAAGAAATGGACACCACTGATCCTTCATCCATCCTGAATATACGTCAGATAGCGGGTATGGTTTTTCAGGATCCTCAGTCCCAGTTCATAGGAATGACTGTGGAAGAGGATGTTGCATTTGGCCCTGAGAATCTTGGTCTTCCGCAGGAAGATATACGCAATCGTGTAGATAGAGCACTTCAGAATGTTGACATGCAGGAGTACAAAAATCATACTTCGAGATCATTAAGTGGTGGTGAGAAACAGAAAGTTGCATTGGCTTCTGTTCTAGCCATGGAACCTGAAATTATATTATTTGATGAGGTGACTTCCATGCTGGACCCTAGGTCCCGAAAGGACATTCTGGACCTGATTACACAATTGAATGAAAACGGAACTACTGTTGTATATATAACACATCGCCTGGAAGAGCTTGTCCATGCAGACCGTTTATTAGTAATGGAAAATGGCAACATCACGCATAATGGGAATCCACGTATTATTTTGAGTCAGGGAGATGCCATGAATTTCGGTTTCGAGCTCCCACCTATAATTGAGCTGGCAAAAAGGCTTTGTGATTCCGGTTTTATAGAGCCGGCCTGTTTTCCCCTTTCCCGTGAAGAACTCAGGGAGGCTTTATGTCAATTGATGTAAGGGATGTGAGTTTCTGGTATAACAGCGGGACATCACTTGAAAAACAGGCATTGGACAACGTAAGTTTATCTATCGAAAAAGGTGAGTTCGTTCTTATAGCGGGTGAAGTAGGGTCTGGCAAATCCACTCTTATCAGGCACTTTAACGGTCTTCTCAAACCCCAGTCCGGCTCGGTAACAGTGAGTGGAATAGAATCCACAAGTAAGGATGTGCGTTCAATAGCAGGTCTGTTGATGCAATATCCTCAAAAGCAACTCTTTGGAAAGACTGTTTTTGAAGATGTTTCTTTTGGACCTTCTAATTTCGGATTAAAAGGTTCGGCTCTGGATAAACGGGTAAGTGATGCCCTGGATCTGGTTGGTCTGGATATGGATATTTCCGGTCTTTCGCCTTTTGCTCTAAGCGGTGGTCAGATGCGTCTGGTAGCACTGGCCGGAGTAATGGCCATGAAACCAGAATACCTGGTTCTGGATGAGCCCACTTCAGGCCTTGATCCGGAGAACCGTTCATCATTACTTTTAACACTGAAAAAACTTCATAGTTCAGGTATTTCCATAATTGTCGTTTCACATCAGATGTGTGAAGTTCTTCCGTTTGCTGAGAAGGTGATTCTTCTTAAAAATGGAAAAATAGCTTTCGCTGGTACTCCGGAAGAGTACTTGAACTCAGTTTCATCCCCTTTGCCTGAGATAACTCTCCTTATGAAAGAGCTTAATCTGATGGGTTTCAATGTCCGTGAAAGTATTTTCTCAGTGGATGATGCTTTTAGGGAGATAAGAAATGAACTGGAGAAAAAGGGAGTAAATCAGGATGAATAATCTGTTTTTGTCATTCGTTCCCGGTAGTTCCCTGCTTCACAGGCTCGATCCGAGGACAAAGATAATTGGTCTTATGCTTGCAAGTATCTGTATTCTTGAAGCTTCATCGTTTGTAGAAATAGTGTTAATAGCTTTTGTTTTTTTAAGTCTGGTTATTGCCTGCAAGCTGCCATCAATACACTTTGTGCGCTCAGTACGTCCTATGCTATTCTTTTTTGCAATTCTTTTCATCACCCAACTGCTTTTTACGGAAGGAACCATAATTTATCGATTCAAATGGATATCGGTAAGTTATGAGGGTCTGGTGCTGGGTAGTATCATTACACTGCGGTTTATTTTCTTGCTGCTTTTTGCGGCCTTACTCACAGCGACCACATCACCATCAAGAATTACAACAGGTATTGAAAGACTTCTTCGTCCGCTACCACTGAAGTACATCGGTATTTCTTCCCATGACCTTGCCATGATGATGTCCCTGTCTATCTATTTTGTACCGTTGCTGTATGACAACTTTAGAAGCCTGAAGGAAGCACAGTTTTCTCGTGGATTGAATATCAAAAAAGCGCCTGTAAAAGCTATATTTTCTCTTTCTGTTCCACTTGTAAGTTCTTCTGTACGCAGAGTTGAAGAGGTGGCACTGGCAATGGAGAGCCGTTGCTACAGCAGTTTAGGACGTACGTCTATCCATGTGATGATGATTAAAAAAGTTGATTATCTTTTCTTTTTTCTGTATTCAATCATTTTCATTTTTTGTATTGTACTCTGATCACAGGAATAAATTAATATATGAATATATGAATATATGCTCATATGTTCATGGGACGTGTGGGTCATATCTGTGCAGACGGTCAATCTATCAACAAAAAAGTCAAAAAATTGCCCTCTGAAGAGTCGATATCTTCCATGTGCCAGATATTCAATGCCCTTCAATGTAGCACCCGCCTGAAGATACTATTCCTTCTGTTACAGGGGGATCTGTGCGTTAAAGGTATAGAGGAAGCACTTGGAATTTCGCAGTCGGCAATTTCTCATAGCCTGAGAACTCTCCGGCAGCTTGACCTTGTAAGAGTAAAAAAAGAAGGCAGGTTCAAAGTTTATTATCTGGCAGACGAGCATGTTGAACTATTCATGTCTATGTGCAGAGAACACGTGGAGGAACCAAAATAATGACGATGTTTGAATCTCTTCTAACGATCATCACTGGAGTGGCAATAGAGTCATGGGGTCTGTTTGAGGAAGCGGCACCATATCTTTTTCTGGGATTTGCAGTTGCAGGTCTTTTGCACGCACTCGTTCCGGATGAAAAAATACTGAAGTATCTTGGTAAGTCGGCAGGAAAATTCAGGTCTGCTCTAAATGCCTCACTGCTTGGTATTCCACTACCACTATGTTCATGTGGCGTGGTTCCGACTGCACTATCATTGAAGAACAGAGGTGCTACCAAAGGTGCAACTCTTTCTTTTTTAATATCCACCCCTGAAACCGGAGTGGATTCCATAGCTATCACATATGCATTGCTTGATCCCATAATGACGGTTTTCCGTCCAATTGCCAGTATGACCACTGCGTTACTTACTGGAATTGCAGAAAATATAATGGGTGAAACAAAGGAAGAATCCGCTCATAAGAAAAATATTCTGATGATGCAGCCAATGGCAGCCTGCAGTGATTCATCGTGTTCATGTGGCACAGACGTAGTCCTGGATGAAGATGCTTCAACTTTTCGCAAGTTGCAGGAAGCTTTCAGATACTCTTTCGTTGAACTTCTTGGGGATATTTCCGGATGGTTAATGGTAGGTATCCTGTTTGCAGGGATCATATCCTATGTGATTCCTGAGGAACTGGTGGGTGGTTATCTGGGAGGGGGTATTTTCTCCATGCTCATCGTCTTGGTTGTAGGCATTCCACTCTACATCTGTGCAACGGCTTCAACACCACTTGCTGCTGCTCTGGTTTCAAAAGGCATGAGCCCGGGGACTGCTTTTGTGTTCCTGCTTGCCGGACCTGCTACAAATGCAGCAACTATCACAATGGTGGCAAAATTCCTCGGTAAAAGAAGTGCAACTATTTATCTTGGAATGATAGCATTGTGCTCACTGGCATTTGGGCTTCTCCTTGATGTCATTTATTTAAAAATGGGTATTGAGCTAAGTTCAATTGTTGGCAGCGCAAGCGATGTACTGGCTCCCGGGATTAAAACAATGTTTGCACTATTGTTGATACCTTTCATACTTCATGGTGTATACAAACAAAGGAAGTCAAACAAAGGATATATCATATTATTTCTTATGTAGTTCTCTTGAGAGAATTTCTGCCATTTTCTCTTTGAACTCATCGATAACTATTTCCTTCTTATCTTCAAAAGTTGACTGTACTTTTTCAGGCATTCCAATGTTAGTATTTTCCTGAGCAGGTATACTGATTATTTTTCCAAGAGTGTTGCCGTTTTTAATTTTACTGTTATCCCATGAGAAATCTTCTTTTTCCGGCATAATAATTCCATCTTGAAATTATGTATATTGGATTTAATTATAGTTACTAACTTAACATTTTTAACTTATCATCCAGAAATGTCTCAATCCATTTTCTTGCGAAGCTAATCTTTGATGAACAATCAATAAACGCCTCAGCAATCAGATTTTTCATATGATCAAGATCTTTCACAAAATTGCGAGAAATAATTCTTTTGACACTTTTCCAGATGAATTCGATTGGATTCAAGTCGGGTGAATATGGAGGTAAATAGACCAATTCAATATCATTTGCCTGTGCAAATTCCACTGTATATTTTGCTCGATGTGATCTAAAATTGTCGAGAATAATTACGATTCTCTCTCCCATGTTATTGTTTTTAACAGCTGATAAAAACGAACATACATCCTCCTTGGTTGAATGTTCTTTGAAATCAATAACAGAATTACCATTCAATGCATAAAAACCGAAGGAGTTTGCTTTTATCCTGGTTGTGTTTTTGAAGATGGCAGGTTTATTGAAAGACCATAAACGAACCGTATTTGATGTTGTTTGGGGAGATGATTCATCAAGAAATCCGATAACGCAATCATCATCGATTAACGGTAAGTTTTTTTTAAACAATCTTCTGCATTTTGTGGTCTTCGATAATCATGCGCATATGGTTTGGCATGATGCATGCCAAACTTCTTCAAGATCACTAGTATTTGCTTAATGGTGTATTGAACCTTAAATTCATTATAAATGAGTTCCTGAACTTCTTTTGTAGACCAATCATCTCTTTCATGTAACATGTCCCTTAGTTTTTCTTTTTGATCATCAGTGAGTTTGGAAGGACATCCTCCTGAAAACCTAGGCTTTAATCCTTCATATCCGTCTTGATTCCACCGCTCTTGCCATTGATATGCAACGGGTTTTGATATCCCTACAAGTTTAGCTGCTTCATTAACAGAAGCTCCTTCATAACGATGTTTAACAAAATATAAACGTTGTAGAACTCGTGTGTCTTTCTCTAATGACTTAATATGTTTGTAACTATTCAGCCTGATAAAAACGCTATCAATAACAATCTTGACAAAAAGTTGAAACGTAAATTTCATTAGGATCATTTATTTTGATTGTTGCTATTGATTGCTTTTTTGATTGTTAGATTGTTAGTGAGCAGACATCTCTATTTCGATGAAATCAGTACCAATAGGCAAATCGTGCCAGGCTGAATAGTTACATATGTTTAAGCAATTCTTCTGATGAAAGATGATGCTTTATCGGAATTTGTTCGGGTTTAGCCATACAGTATTGTTATACTCAATTAGTATTAATAGTTTGGTTAATAACTATAATTTACTACTCTTATCTGAACCGCAAAAGTATATACGGGTTTTGAGTGGCATATTCGTAAAATAAACTATTTTTAGTCCTTCTTTATCTCTTTACCTATAAGGACTTCAGTTGACTTGATTATTGCAAATACCCTGTCTCCTTCTTTGATGGCAAGTCTCTCCACTGCTTCGGAAGTGATGATGGATGTAAGTGCTGATGGATCGATCTCGATCTTAACCTTTGAGACAAGCCCTTCTTTCTCTATGCCTGTTACCTTTCCAGGAATTTTGTTGCGTGCAGATATGGTGAATCCTATGTTCTCCCAGGAGCCTTCATCTTCCATTGTGTTGTTAATGAACTTCCTGTTCATTTCATATTCACTGATGAGCCTGCGGCCTTCATCTGTGAGAAAGGTCCCCTGATCCTTTCCTCCTCTTACGGTGGTAACCACATCTTTTCCAAGCCTTTCATTGATCTTATTCAACACATTCCAGGCGTGTTTGTAGGATATTTCCATCTTCGCACAGGCTTTTCGAAGTGACTTTTCTTCATCTATGGCTTTGAGAAGTGCAACCTTGCCTGCACCAATGATAGGTTTCCCATCTTCTGCAAGCCACACTTTTGTTTTTGTTTCCATAATTGTCTCCCGCTCACTCAAGATCCGATTCATCAAAGATGAATAGTTCATCAATTGTTGTTTCAAGGGCGTTTGAAACTTTATATGCAAGTTTTAGTGAGGGATTATATTTCCCCTTTTCCAGAAAACCAATGGTTTCGCGCCTGACACCAACTTTGTTAGCAAGGTCCTCCTGGGTCAGGTCATATCTGGCTCTGAGTTCCTTGATCCTTGTTTTCATAAAATCATCCCTGAATAATGTTATTTATTCAATATCCCCTTTCCTGAAAAGATACCATTGGATACCTTTTGCGGTGACGATCATTGTGAACATGAGGATTGCCAGTATTTGTTTGACCGTCATTTGGGCTATCCCAAATTCCTCAACCCAGAAAAGCAGAGCTATTAAAATGAATGTGATTAGCCAGGAGTACGATAGTCCATAAGCTCCTATCCTGATCGTTCTTTCATCTTTCACAGGTCCATTGCGATATCGTTTTGCTCTGATGAACGTGACAAAGAGGATGATAGCTCCGATATTTATCAGGCTGATACCGCTCTGCTGATAATCTGCAAACATTGCAACCAGTATGATTCCTGCCATGATGAGTACAAAGGCCAGTGTATAACTTATCTTGGTATACTTTTCCAGTTTTTCCATATAATCACTCCATATTTAATTCTAACATTATATTAGATGTTTATCTTATTATGTTAGTTATATCTAACACCACGTATTTAAAATCATGTTTCACCCGGACAACTGGCAAATTATTTATCCTGTAGTTTCCCCATATAACAGGGAGTTAGTTTTAGAATCATAGACATTCAAACAGGTGGGGATTATGAAAATAAATGTTATTTTTTACAGTTTGTACGGTCACAACTACAAGATGGCTGAAGCAGTGGTTGAAGGTGCGAGGGAAGTGGAAGGTACAGATGTAGGCTTATACCAGATCCAGGAAACTTTCACTCCTGAGATCCTTGAAAAAATGGGAGCAACAGAATCAAAAAAGAGGTTTGAGCACATTCCTGTTGCCAGCATCGAGAATCTCACCGAAGCAGATGCAATCATATTCGGCACACCCACAAGATTCGGAATGATGGCTGCACAGATGCGTGCTTTTCTTGACAGGACAGGAGGCATCTGGTCAAAGGGTGAACTCATCGGCAAAGTTGGTAGTGTTTTCACATCAAGCAGTACTCAGCATGGCGGGCAGGAATCGACCATACTGAGTTTCCACGCAACCCTGCTGCATCATGGTATGGTAATAGTAGGTGTTCCGTATTCAGAAACAAGACAGTCTACCCTTGAGGAGATTACAGGTGGCAGTCCATACGGTGCTTCAACAATAGCTGGTGGCGGTGCTAATACAAGGCAGCCTAGTGAGAATGAGCTTGGAATTGCAAGGTTTCAGGGCAGGCATGTAGCGGAGATTACGAAGAGGTTGGTTGGGGAGTGACATAATCTCAAAGCCCACAATATCTTTTTTCGTAACTATTCAGCCTGATAAAAACGCTATCAATAACAATCTTGACAAAAAGTTGAAACGTAAATTTCATTAGGATCATTTATTTTGATTGTTGCTATTGATTGCTTTTTTGATTGTTAGATTGTTAGTGAGCAGACATCTCTATTTCGATGAAATCAGTACCAATAGGCAAATCGTGCCAGGCTGAATAGTTACCTTTTTTCTTCATTAATCCTTGATTTCATAATCTAATTGCTTCGCCTCTCATAACTTCGAACATCTTTGAAGTTTAAGCAAAGTATATACAGTTCTATTCCCAAATCTGTTATAAGAACTAATTATTTCACAAATTGGGAGTGGTTAAAAGTGAACTTCACAGGAAAAAATACAGTTTCATTCATAGCTTTAGTATCGTTGTTTGCAGTTTTGATTTCAGGGTGTATTGGAAGTGATACGGGGGGTTCCGGTTTTTCTTCCAGCATAGCAGGTCCATGTAGTGACCAGTTAGCTTCATCAGGTGATGAGTTTTTGATACTTGCACCAAAAATGCTTTTCTCAGGCGGGGAGAGTTCGGTGACCATGGCGGCTTTCTCGGATAACCAACCGGTGACTCGCTGCGTGGAATATACTCTCACGGATGAGGATAACAATGAGATAACTCTTCTTGCAGCATCAACTTCTGATTCAGGAAATGTTGTGGCTTCCTTTGAAGTGCCTGATGTTGAAGGGGGTAGTTATGTGCTCACTGCAAAGCCATCAGGATTTGATACTGAGTTCAAGGCAACTGTGGAAGTGGTGAAAAACAATCCACTGTTCATTGAAACAGATAAGCCGATCTACAAACCAGGGCAGACGATACATGGTAGAATACTCTCCCTTAACAACAATCTGATTCCTGTGGGAGAGGACATCACCATAGAGATAACAGATGCTAAAAGCATCAAAGTTTTCAAGGAAGAACTAAGTTCCAACGAATATGGTGTAGCTTCATTCGATCTGCCGCTTGCATCCGAACTGAACCTGGGCACATGGAAGATAATCGCAACAGCAGGTGATTCCTCTTCCAATGTGGATATTCAGGTGGACAAATACGTGCTTCCGAAATTCGATGTCTCGCTGGAAACAGCGCAGGAATGGTTCCTTGTATCTGATGAGATAACAGGTACGGTTTCAGGTAACTACTTCTTTGGCAAGGAAGTTGAGGGTGATGTGCTTGTGGAAGCTTCACGCTACGTGGGTGAATGGGAGCAGTACGCAACCTTTTCCGGAACACTTGAAGAAGGAACTGTTGAGTTCGAACTTCCTGCTGTAGAATATGCAGCCGGAACATATGGTGCAGGGGGACAGGCAAGTCTTATGCTCAATGTGACAGTTACCGACACTGGAAATCACAGTGAGACTACCAACAAGTTGCTTACGATATCCGAGTCGCCACTTGTTATCCAGCTTATACCTGAATCAAGTTCCATAAAACCGGGAATGCCATTGCAAGTGCTTCTGGTCACAAAAGATCCGGGAGGCAATTCGGTAGATGCTGAGGTGACAGTGGAATCCCGTATCAGGGACGACTCATACGATATCACCAGGGACGAGGAAACAGTAGCTACAGAAGGTGGTGTTGCAATGCTGGAGTATGATATTCCAAATAATACTAATCACCTTTTCATCGATGCCTATGCTGATGATGCAGGTGCAAGTGAGTCTCTGAACGCTGCCTACTCTCCAAGTGCCAGTTTCATACACATCACTCAGACAAGCGAAGGTGTACCGGAAGTTGGAGATACGATATCTTTGCGTGTTTACTCCACAAATCCCGGAACTGTGTTCTATGATGTGTTTGCAAACGGCAGGACAGTATATTCTGCAACCAGTGATGAACCGGATATCAGTATACCTGTGACGCCACAGATGAGTCCGCAGGCAAAGGTCGTGGCTTACATGATAAACCCTAACAGCGAGGTGTCTGTGGATGTGCTTCCATTTGATGTGGAATTCTCAACACAGGTAGACCTGTCAAGCTCGTTTGACACTGAGTCTGCTGAGCCCGGTGACAATGTTACTGTTGATTTTGATGCAGGAAGCAAGTCTATGATAGGTTTCTCCATCGTTGATGAGTCGGTCTATGCTCTTAGTGAGGGCAGGCTCAATCTCAAACAGGTCTTCGATGAGTTGGAAAAGCATTTTATGGAACCAATGGCAGAATCTCATCCCTCCTGGTACATGGAAGGTGCTTATGATACATTGGAAAATGCCGGCATGGTTGTAATGTCATCTCCGGGAATAGAGGTGCCACATTCTGAATTGGATGAAGTAAGGTTTGATAATGCCAAATTCGCAGGTTTTGGCATGGAAGTAGATGCAGCCATGGATGACATGGTAATGGAAGAAGAGGTTGTTGAGGCGCCTATGATGGAAGCTATCCCTACAGAGGAAGCTGCCGATGAGGACATGGCAGAAGGTGGAGAGCTTGCAGAAGTACAGCGTGTGCGTCAGTTCTTCCCTGAGACATGGTTGTGGATGCCGGAACTTCTTACAGATGATGCAGGACTTGCAAGCCTTGACCTGACAGCGCCGGATAGCATAACTACATGGAGGTTGCATGCAGTTTCATCAGGGCCAGAAGGAATTGGTATTTCAGAATCAAGTATGGCGGTGTTCCAGGACTTCTTCGTTGACCCGGATCTACCTTACTCTGTGACAAGAGGCGAGGAATTCCCGGTACAAGTGCAGGTCTATAATTATCTTGACACTGAACAGGACGTCAAACTCACACTCTCTGGTGCTGACTGGTTCGATATCATCGGTGATGATGTAGAGGAAGTAACTGTTGATGCCAACGGTGTGGGTTATGCCAGTTTCACAATAAGTCCGACAGAAGTTGGTAAGCACATTGTGGAGATAACAGGCCAGACCACAAAGAGGGCGGATGCGGTCAGGAAGGATATGATCGTAGAAGCGGAAGGTGCAACCCGTGAGCTTGTGAATAACGGGGTGCTAAGCAATGGTTCAGTGGGACTTGATACAAGCCTGCCAGAGGGTATAGTTCCTGATTCGGAAAAAGTGCTTGTGAGCTTTACTCCAAGTATAGTTGCACAGAGCATAAGCGGGGTGGATGATCTGCTGGGTATGCCTTACGGATGCGGTGAGCAGAATATGATGCTTTTCTCCACAGATGTTGAGGTATTGCGCTACTTGAAGGCAACAGGACAGGATAACCCTGAGGTGAGAGCAAAGGCTGAGATGTATATTATCACGGGCTACCAGCGTGAACTAACCTACCGTCACAGTGATGGTTCCTTCTCTGCATTCGGTGAAAGTGATGAGAGTGGTAGCCTCTGGCTGACTTCTTTCGTGCTGTCCCAGTTCAGTGGTGCAAGGGATGTGACCACAATTGATGAGAATATTCTTTCAGAGGCAGCAGACTGGATAGAATCTCATCAGCAGGAAGATGGTTCATGGGAACAGGTAGGATTTGTGATACATCAGGACATGATGGGTGGTTTGAGCGGTACCTACGCACTGACGGCATACACAACCCTTGCACTGAATGAGTACGGTTCTGCAAGTCCTGTTGTCATGGCAAATGCACAGAAGTATCTTGAGGATAATCTTGGCAGCCAGGATGACCCGTATGCACTTGCAATCGGAACTCTGGTTCTTCAAAAGCTTAACAGTTCGTTTGCCGATGAGGCTCTGAACGACCTGCTGGCAATTGCAAAACAGGACGATGACGGCACTTACTGGGGCTATGGTGACGGAGCCGTTCCATTGCCATACGAGCATGGAGACTATAGTTACATGGCACCATCAAGCAAGAATGTGGAAACAACCGCATACGCCACTCTTGCTATGATAGAGGCAAAGAACCCCACAGCCATATCATCACTGAAATGGATATCCGCACAGCGCAATTCTAACGGTGGTTTCTCCAGTACCCAGGATACTGTCATGGCTTTCAGAGCACTGATGAGCGCAGCAGCATCTGCTGGAAGGGATATCGATGCCACAGTGCATGTGATTGCTGATGGAACGGAGATCAAGTCTGTGGAAGTTAACCAGCAGAATTTCGATGTAGTTCAGATAATTGAGATTCCAGAGGGAACATCAGAACTCGAGCTTGAAATGGAGGGTACGGGTGACCTGAACTACCAGCTAGTAAGGCGTTTCAATATCATACTGCCTGATGTCGTTGAGCAGAATGAGATCGAGCTAGATGTGCAGTATGATTCCACAGATGTTGCTGTGAATGATATCGTTACAGTGAATGCCCGCGTGAAGTACAACGGAATTCGTGGTATAGGTGGCAGTATAACTTCCAGTGGGATGATGATAGTTGACCTCGCAGTTCCAACAGGTTTCAGTCCGGTTTCATCAAGCCTTGAAGCTCTCAAGGAAGAAAACCTGATAACCCGCTACGAGATAGCAGGCAGAAAAGTGATTCTCTACATCGATGACATGCAGTCGGGTGAGGAACTGACTCTCAGTATGCAGGTCAAAGCACTGTTCCCGGTGAAGGCCATCGTATCGGAGAGCAAGGCTTATTCGTACTACAATCCGGAGGTTGTGGCTGAAGCAAAAGGAATGGATGTGACTGTTGTTTGAATGAATAAATGAAGGGGTGATGACACCTCTTCAGCTTATTTTATTTGGAATTTGATATCTAAGTTAAAAAGTGATATATATTTTAGTTTTCAATTGATTTATGGTATACTGATGAATATTACACAAATTAAGATCAAGAAACTGTTTGATCTATATGACCATGAGATTAAACTGAATTCTAATGAAAGAATAACTATTATCTATGGACCCAATGGGGTCGGCAAGACTATCATATTGCAGATGTTAAAGTCTATTTTCAACACAGAATACGATATTTTCTATAAGGTTCCATTTGAAGAGTTTTTAATTGAGTTCGATGATGGTAACTTATTATTCCTGAAAAAAATCTATAATAAAGACAAAAATCAGGATGAGTTAATTCTTAATTTGAATGGTAATGAGGCAACTCAAATTCAGCTCGATTGTATGCCAGATGCAAAAGCATTTGATAAAATGATACATAATCATCCAAACCTGAAGAAGATCGAAGCAGACGAGTGGCTGGATTTTTCAGATGGAGAAATATTGAACTCCGGGGAAGTTTTGAATCGTTATGATATTCGTTCGCCTGCAAAAAAGAATGGTGTTGGTTGGTTTAATGATATCAAAGAGGAAATAAATGTTGATTTTATAGAGACTCAAAGGCTTATAATACTGGGTAACTCAAGGAAAAAATATCCAAGTCCAAAAACATCAATAAGAAAGACAGTTAGCAATTATTCTTCGGAATTGTCTGAAGAGGTCCAAAGACAGCTTGCCAAATATGCAACCCTTTCTCAATCGTTAGATCGGTCTTTTCCAATTCGTCTGGCAAAAAAGAAAACGGATGTGGATTACACTGATCTTGAGCAAAATCTGTCAAAATTAGAGGGAAGAAGAAAAAATCTGATTCAGATCGGTGTTTTGGATGCTGATTATGAATTCGATTATTTGACTGATGTCCCGGAAGTAAATCAGGAAAATGCCCACGTTCTTTCTGTATATACTGAGGACGTTGGGAAAAAACTGGATGTTTTTAATGACCTGACAATGAAATTAGATCTTTTTGTCAACATAATTAACAATAGATTCGTGAATAAGCGCCTGTCAGTTAGTAAGGACAAAGGGTTTGTAATTAAAACTTCAAATGAACGTGAGATCCAACCCAGGGATCTTTCTTCCGGTGAGCAACACGAATTAGTTCTCTATTACGAGCTTTTATTCAAGATCGAACCTGGTTCTCTGATTCTAATTGATGAACCTGAGATATCACTGCATATCGGATGGCAAAATGAATTTTTAAGTGACCTGATGAAAGTGATAGATCTTGCCGGATTCGATGTGCTGATAGCAACACATTCTCCTGACATCATCGGGGACCGGTGGGACTTGACTGTATCATTAGAGACAAAAGTTGAGAATTAGGTGTTTTTGTGAGAGAGCAAATTACATCACATCGCATTGCAAACCAGGTGAGGATGAGGCGTCAGGATCCTCTGAATTCTATTTTGCTTGTTGAGGGACGTACGGACAAAAGGGTATTTACAGATATCATTGACGGGGACTATTGCGATATTGTCTATGCTGTCTATAAGGATAAATTGTTATCTGCTCTATCAATACTGGAAAAGAGTGGGGAAAAAGGTGTTCTTGGAATCGTGGACGCAGATTACTGGCATGTGAACCAAATTAGTCCTAAAAGATACAGTACTAATTTACTTACCACCGATTCACATGATATAGACACAATGATACTGGCATCACAAGCCCTTGAAAAAATGCTAAATGAGTATGCAACGCAGTTCAAATTGCAATCGCTCGGAAGGCCTATCCGGGAAATATTGCTTGAAAGCGGCACTGCTATTGGATATATTAGATGGGCTTCCAGAAAATATAATCTAAGCATTGATTTTAAATTCCTGAATTTCTACAAATTCGTTGATACAAAAGATTTGAATGTCAATGCCAACAGGCTGTATAAAGAGTTGAAAACCAAGCCAAGTAACAGGAATATGAATGCTGCCATGGTAAAAAAACACATTAATGGCCTGGCAAAATTGAATGCAGATGTGTGGAATATCTGCCAGGGCCACGATCTGGTCGAGATATTGACTATTGGTCTTAAAGAGATATTTGGAAATCATGCCAAAGACAATCTGGACTCCGATATTGTTTCAAAGAATCTGAGACTGGCTTACAATTTATCGAATTTCATCGATACAAAGCTATATACAAGTATCAAAGAATGGGAAGAATCAAATTCAGAATTCAGGATTTTATTAAGATCATAGTTTTTTAATGGCAGTTTTAGGTACGTGGTGAAATGGATTTCAGATTGATATTTATAATCGCATTCTCAGGTTTTGTCGTTTCAGTTATCCTGCTGGCAATTATCTTTACTCTCCTCAATGAGAAGAAGCGAGCAACGAACCTGAATGAACAGGCCAGAGAACTTGGTTTCCAACAGGCTTCAAAGGATATTGTCGACAACTTTGGTTTTGAACAGACCCGACTTGGTAACAAGCAAAAGGTCTACAACGTGTTTACTGGCACTTTCAACGGACTGCCGGTAATTTCCTTCGATCTGAACATCACTATTGGCAACCGGGGTTATGGAACAGGAACATCCCATGGTAACACATTCAAGTCATCGGCTGTCATTTTTAAGAGAGATGCTCCTGTTTTTGAATTACAGTCACGCTCTCCTTTCTCCCGAAATACATATAGTGAACATTTTTCCCTTAAAGGGGATGACTCTTTTATGAACGATGCCCTTGCACAAAGCGTAGGGAAAAATTATGCTATTGAATCTACAGGAACACATGTACTTTTCGTTCCTTCGGGAAAACGTATCGTGAATATGAGTGAAGAACTGAAGGCAGCTTATGAAATATTGCAGGAAATTGCTTCAAAACAGTAGGTATATATTTTATTCAAAGCCAAATACTGCTAATTGATTTTTGGAAGGGTTCAAATGAACAAATCTCTGAAGATGGTCCTTTTTGGACGAATGGTTTGGTTGGTTACCGGTTGTTCGGGGGATTCACTTGCAATGAAGATAAAGTGAATTATGAGTTTCAGAAAGACGGGAATATGATGCTGGAGATAATCAGGTATTAGTTTCGCTCGTCATGTCTGCTTTTCCTTCTTAAGAATGAAAATGATTGAAAAATATTGCAGTTAACCGTTATTTGATTCCACTCTTGTTAGTACATTTAAGGTCACTGCGTTCTCTTCTGCAATTGCGCCTTCAATGCGGTCTACAAGCAGCCTGAATGCGTTGTCTTTATCCAGTTCAGAGTAATCTCCAATTCCATGGACAAAAAGTTGCTTTTTGGTTTCCAGGTATTGCTCGGCAGTGCTCTGAATCTCATCTGTGTCATCGACCATTAATAAAAATTGGAACTGGAAGTACTTAAAAAAATATGTTTCATTCAATAATTTCCTGTATTTGGTTCTGTGAACGTGATAAAAGTTGAATTTGAAAAACAGATAAGATTTTTAATCAATACAGATTTGTTTTCCAATGCAAACACAAAAATACTAACAAGCAGATAATTTGGAGAATCAATTTTGTGTGAACTATCATGAGTAAAGTAACCCCTGCCATGCAGCAGTTCTATGCTGCCAAGGAAGAGCATAAAGACGCCCTCATATTCTTCAGGATGGGGGACTTCTATGAGTCCTTCGGAGAGGACGCGAAGACCATTGCAAAAGAGTTGGAGATAACTCTCACTAGCCGGGGGAAGAGTAAGGATGGGGAGAAGATGCCACTGGCAGGTATTCCATACCATGCTCTTGATACTTATCTTCCCCGGCTTATCAAAAAAGGATACAAGGTAGCACTCTGTGAGCAGCTTGAGGACCCCAAGAAAGCGAAAGGTGTTGTGAAAAGAGGAGTCGTAAGAGTTGTAACGCCAGGAACTGCAATGGATTCTTCCATGTTCTCGGATTCCTCTAATAATTATCTAATGGCGATATATGGAGAAAAGGATGAATTTGGTATCTCTTTTTTGGATATTTCTACAGGTGAATTCCTTACAACGCAGTTCACAGACATCGCTCCTTATAATCGAATTATCAGTGAAGCTGCACGTATGGGTCCCTCGGAATGTATCATGCCACGGTCCTTGCTTGAGGATTCACATCTCACCGATCGAATGAAGGAACTGAGGATAATCGTTCATGATTTTGATGAGGATGCTTTTGACTTCGACAGGGCTGAAAAAGTGCTCAGGGAACACTTCAAAGTAACAACTCTGGAAGGCATGGGTTGTAGTGAACTCCCATGTGCAGTATCTTCTGCAGGTGCAGCATTGCGTTATGCAATGGATACCCAGATGAGGGAATTATCGCAGGTGCAGTCCCTCAAGACATATTTTGATTCAGAGTTCATGGTGTTGGATGCTATCACTTTGAGGAACCTTGAAATTGTCAGGAATGTGCGGGGCGAGGGCAATGACTCTTCGCTTATCGGGGTTCTTGATGATACAAAAACACCTATGGGAAGAAGGCAGCTCCAGAAATGGCTTCTTAAGCCGCTTATTTCAGTTGATGCTATAAATGATCGTCTGGATTCGGTTGCATGGCTTCAGGAAAATACTCTCGTTCGTTTTGATATCCGTTCCCACCTTTCCTATGTAAAGGATATGGAGCGACTTGTAGGCAGGGTGATGTATGGTAATTCAAACGCAAGGGATCTTGTAGCTTTGAAAAAGTCACTTGAATCAGTTCCTCTTTTACTTGAATCCCTTCGTGAATGTGAAGGTGTGGACCTGTTGGTGAACCTTGTATCTCAGCTGTCTTCTTTTGGGGAGCTGGACGACCTTGCTAAACTGATTGACAGAGCCATTGTAGAAGAACCTCCACTTAGTGTGCGGGATGGGGGAATGATCAAACCGGAATACAATGAGCAGCTGGATGAGCTGTTCGATCTGTCAAAGAACGGCAAACAGTGGATTGCGAAGTTCCAGCAGAAGGAGCGTGAAAGGACAGGTATCAAGTCCATGAAAGTTGGCTACAACAAAGTCTTCGGTTATTATCTTGAGGTTACAAAAGCCAACATCTCCCAGGTCCCTGATGATTATATCAGGAAGCAGACCATGACCAATGCCGAGCGTTTCTACACTCCTGAACTCAAGGAGCGTGAAAGTGCCATTCTTTCTGCTGACGAGAAGATGACAGCCCTTGAATATGAGTTGCTATGCGATGTAAACTCGACTGTTGCAGCGCATTCAAAGCAGTTACAGGAAACAGCTGGCTTCATTGGCATGCTGGATGTACTGGCGAACCTTGCCGAAGTAGCTGCCAATAATAATTACGTAAGACCCGCGATAACTCCAGATTGCAGGCTTCTTATCAGAGATGGAAGGCACTGTGTGGTGGAAAATACAGTTCCAGGCGGTTTTGTGCCCAACGATACGGAAATGGATTGTAGTGAGAACCAGTTCCAGCTTATAACCGGACCGAACATGGCCGGTAAATCCACATACATGAGACAGATAGCCATGATAGTCATAATGGCGCAGGCTGGTTCCTTTGTGCCTGCTTCTCATGCCTCTATCGGCATTGTGGACAGAGTGTTCACAAGGGTCGGAGCTTTCGATGATCTTGCAAGCGGGCAGAGTACTTTCATGGTTGAAATGGTGGAGCTTGCCAATATCCTGAACAATGCAACCCCGAAAAGCCTGGTGTTGCTGGATGAGATTGGCAGAGGTACCAGCACTTATGATGGTTATAGTATCGCAAAGGCGGTGGTGGAGTACATCCACAACAAAGGACGTGTGGGTGTAAGGTCACTGTTTGCCACTCACTACCATCAGCTCACGGATATTGCAGGCAGCCTTAAACGCGTCAGGAATTACCATATCGCTGTAAAAGAAGATGGTGATGACCTTGTTTTCCTGCGCAAGATCGTTCCGGGTGCAACGGACAGAAGTTATGGTATCCATGTTGCAAGGATTGCAGGTGTTCCGCATGCAGTCACCACACGGGCAAAGGAGATTCTCGAGGACATCGAGAATGAGTGTGTTATTACTGAGGATGACTGCAAGAGCAGGAAGAAGCCACGCAGTAGTGCCAAATATACACAGGTGATACTGTTCGATCAGGAATCCTCATCTGGTGAAACTGCTTCTCATCCTGTAATTGGAGAATTAAAGGATATGGATCTGAATTCAATAACACCACTTGAGGCACTCAACAGGCTCAGTCAACTAAAGAGCAAACTTCTTGAAGAGGATAAATAAGCGAAAGAGTGCATTTGCGCTCATTCGCTATTTTATTTATATTCTATTGCTCTGCACCAATACCTTTCTTTTGTAATATCATCCAGGCAATCAGCACAAGAACACCACAGACCAAAGTGATGCTTCCCAATATCTGCATGCGTTCCATCCAATCCAGTGAGACCAGCCACATGCCTACAGCTCCAAGTGTGAAATAGGTGAATATCAGTAAAGATGATGCAGAACCTGCATCTTTGTGTACCTGTTCAAGTACGAGGTGGTTGCTCGGAGGTCTGCTGATACCTATGGAATATGTTACCAGTGCCATAGGAATTGCAAAGCTCCATGGTCCGCGCTGACCAATTATAAGAATAAGTGCAGCTCCTAATGTTATTCCTGCAAAACCAGTGGTTATCAGGTGTCTGGGGTTTATTCTGTCTGTCAGTTTCAGGCATGACATTGATCCTGCCATCAGTGCCAGGGCGTTAAAGGCAAAGAAGTAGCTGAAATTTTGTTCACTCAGGCCAAATCCGTTGATATAAAGGGCTGAAGAGCCAGCAATGAAACTGTATAATGGTAAAAGGCTCACAGACATCACCAGAACCAGGATGACATAATTTTTGTTCAGTAACAGATTGCCATAAGAAGACATGATCTTTGACAGAGGGGTTTCTGACACTTCTTTTAAAGTTTCCGGTGTTCTGAGGACACCCAAAAGGCCTATGGCTCCCATTAATCCCTGGGCAATGAATATCCAGTTCCATGTAAGGTATGTTAGTATCCATCCTCCCACAATGGGGGCAAACATAGGAGCCAGCGCCATGATTATGGCTATATATGCAAGTATCCTTTGCCTTTGAGTCCCTGAAAAGAGATCTTTGGTCATGGCCATGGATAATGATGAACTGGCCGCAGCTCCTGCAGCTTGTAGTATACGAAATGCTATCAATGAGGTTGCACTGGTCGCCATGGCGCAGAGCACGCTGGCCAATATGTACAATGAAATACCGATTATCAATGGTTTTCGGCGGCCGTACCTGTCTGAGATCGGGCCGTAGAAAAGCAGGAAGAATCCGTAAGTGACGAAAAAACAAATGAGGATTAAATTGACAACTGCCAGTGGCTCGTTCCACATCAGGGCAAGAGATGGAATAGCAGGCAGTATCATGTCTGTGGAAAATGCCGGAAAAGCTGTCAAAAGAGCTAGTAAGGGTACAATATTTTTTAGTTTTTCAGGATTATTCATCATGAACCTTCTAATTTAATGTTGCCTCTAAAAGCATGAATCGATATAAGTGTATTGTCACTCAATTTTACTTATTTTCAATTACTCGTGTGCATATGGGCCAATATCATGCCTGATTTTACCAATTCTGGCAATACAAACACAAAAATACTAACAACCAGATAGTTTCCCGTAAAGATTTCAGAGATACTTGTGGACAGGAAGTAGAAAATGACAGAAAAATCATGTGATATCAGGGGTTCAAGAATAAAATTACTGGACGAGTCCACCATCAATAAAATAGCAGCGGGAGAAGTTATTGAGCGCCCGGCTTCCGTGGTGAAAGAGCTTATTGAGAACTCTATTGATGCCCATGCGTCCGAAGTTCGAGTGGAAATAGGGGGGTATGGCACGAAAAGCATTCTGGTTGTGGACAATGGTGTCGGAATGAGTCATACGGATGCATCCCTCTCCTTTAAAAAGCATGCGACCAGCAAAATTAACGCCATCGAAGACCTTGACCGCATTCTAACCATGGGTTTTCGGGGGGAAGCTCTGGCTTCCATTGCTTCGGTGGCAAGAGTGGAACTTGTCACTCGACAGGAGGGTGAGATCGCGGGCACGAAGGTTGTTGTCGATAGCAGTGGAATAAAAAATATAACTTCTGCAGGCACTGCCGTGGGGACCAGTATACTTGTTAATGACCTGTTCTACAGCACGCCTGCCCGTAAGAAGTACCTTAAAAGTGCTAGGACGGAACTTGCACACATTATCGATGTAGTTTCCCGAAATTCACTTGCACATTCAGATGTTTCATTCACTCTTGTGGTAGATGGTAAGGTAACACTCAGGTCTCCTTCATCAGCTAAAATGCAGGACAGCATAGTGCATCTCTATGGTGCTGACGTTGCACGTTCACTTGTTCCACTGGAATACGAGTCGGACCTGCTTACTATATCCGGTTATACTTCAAAGCCGGAACTCACAAGGAGCGGAAAAGACCTTCAGGTATTTTTCATAAATGGCAGGTCCATATTCTCAAATCAGATCAGCAATGCTGTCAGGCTTGGATACTATACCCTGCTTCCTAAAGGTCGCTATCCTGCAGCCTTTCTCAATTTCATAATCGACCCGGTCAATGTGGATGTGAATGTTCATCCTGCAAAAAGAGAGGTTAGGTTGAGCCATGAAAAAGAGATTGAAGCTATGGTTATTTCTGCCGTAGAGGATGCCCTTGGAAGAGAATCACTGGTTCCTGAAATACAGGTTAAGAAAAAGGATGTGCCTGTCCAGGTTCTTTTATCAGGATCCAAAGAGAAAGAAGAACAGGGACTCGTTAAAACATCGGATAAGTCGGATGGGTCTGATACTGTTGAGGAGGCGCCTTACATTTCAGGTGAATCACATGATATTTCCCTACAGGATGCTGTCATCAAAGAAAACAAGGAGCCTTATCATTATCCTGCAAAGGACACTCAGAAGCGGTTGAAGAAAAGTGAAAGGTTGCAGATGAGTGTTACTTCCAATGAAGTAACAGAGCTCAGCAGTTCTTTCAAACCATCTGATGTGAAAGTGTACGGTCAGTACGGTGATCTTTACATAATCAGTGAGATGGATGGCAAACTCATACTCATTGACCAGCATGCTGCACATGAGCGTATTATGTATGAGGAAGTGCTCAGGATGCAGGACATGGGGTGGCAGGAACTTATTACACCTGTGACACTTGATCTGAGCCAGAAGGAAAAAGCCATAATTGAAGATTTCATTCCTGATCTGGAGAATATAGGTTTTTCAATTTCTGAATTTGGTCCGAAGAGCTATGTAGTTACAACGGTTCCGAGTATTTTTGGGAAGCTTGAGGATACTGATGTCATTCACGATATCATCTCCGACCTTCTATCCACCGGAAGAGTGAAAGAGGACACTGAGAGGTATGATCTTCTTTGTAGTACAATGGCATGCAGGGCAGCTATCAAGGCAGGTGCGGTATGCAGTACAAAACAGATGGAAGAACTTATCCGTCAACTGATGCGCTGCGGTAATCCATATACGTGTCCACATGGTCGTCCTACTATGATTTCCTTTACTAAAGATGAACTGGCAAAGCTCTTTAAAAGGACCTGATGGAGTCGGTAGATTTTAAAAGTATTAATTACAATTGACCAGAGATGATCGACCCGGTAAATAAATCAAAGATACCAGACGAGTGGCTGGATCGCTCAAAGATGCCACGTGATGAGCTGGAAGAAGGTATAAAGAACGGAATGCTTGTAGTTCTAAGTGATGGTTCTGTACTGAAAAGAGGATATACTACCGGGACCACTGCAGCAATGGCTGCAAAGGCATCAGTTCTTTCTCTTGCAGGTGAGGTCACACATGTTTCTGTACCAACATCAGTAGGACTTCGTGCAGAGATGGATGTCAAAGGCAACAAAGGACATGCTGTTGCAGTAAAAATGAATAACGATCATGAATCTGATATTACCAGAGGTCTTGAGTTCGCCGCTGATGCCAGGGAAGCAGATGGAATTACTGTTTATGCAGGTGAAGGAATAGGTATTGTCACCCGCAGTGGCCTGGAATCTAAAAAAGGTCATCCGGCAATCAATCCTCATCCCATGGAACAAATAAAAGCCTCCATTACTGAAGCTGTTGAAGAAATTGGGCTTAAAGGGGCAGAAGTTACTATTTATCTCCCACACGGCAAAGAAATAGCAAAAGAGACCCTTAACAGCCGTATCGGTATCATTGATGGGATCTCTATTCTTGGCAGTACGGGATTTGTGGAACCGTGGAATGACCATTTAGGAGAGATGAAAGGTGATCTTATCAGACACTCTGACAAGGTAGTGCTTACAACTGGAAGGGTGGGTATCCGTTACTCGACCATGCTTTTCCCTGATTACACTGTTGTACTTGCCGGAAGTCGTATCTCTGAAGCACTTGAGGCGGCTCATGGCGATGTTGTCATTTGCGGACTTCCGGGTCTTGTTTTGAAATGGGGAAACCCTGACATGCTAAAGGACAGTGGCTTTGCCACGGTTGTTGAAATGCTTGCACTTGATCCGCAGAACCAGCGCCTGAAACAGGCTTTTGATATGGCTGTGGAAAAAGGCAATGGTGCCCGCATTGTTGTTGTTGACAGGGACGGAACCGTATTGATGGACAGCGGGGAATAAACATGATAATAGTGGGTGTCGGTGTTGGGCCTAAAATGCTGACCCTGGAAGCCATAGAAGTAATCAGCAATGCTCCTGTTGTGTATGGTTCCAGACGCTCCATCGAACTTGCGGAAGAGTTCATCAAGTGTGAATCTCTTCTGATCAAGGATTATAAGAACCTTCATCTTTTGCCTGAGGATGCTGTTATTTTGTCCACAGGCGATCCTATGTTCTCAGGGCTTGGTAAATTTGCCACAGAGAATGACAGGGTTGTTACAGGCGTATCTTCAATACAGGCAGCATGTGCACGTTTTCATGTGGAGATATCAAATCTTGCACTTATCACAGCACATGGAAGGGACCCTGCACCGGCAAAAGAAGCTTTCATCAGGGAAATTAACCTTGGCAAGAACATTTTTCTCCTTCCGGCTGATAGCTTCGGCCCTAAGGAAGTTGCGGCAGTTCTTCAGGAAATGAATGTTAATGCTCGTATATGCATCTACGAGGATATAGGATATCCACATGAACGTGCGGTATGCGGTACAGTAGATGAACCGCCGGAGAATCATTCTGACATGTATTGCATTGTGATTGTTCGTTAGATCATCGCAAAAAAGCTTATTTTTCATAGTTACACAATTTATTCTGTTTTGATTGTTTTCCCATATTCTTCTCTTCATGAATGTATTTTAGTGATATACGGCACTGTATGTGATAACGTTAATGTATTGATATGTAAATAAGTATAATCTAATAAGATAACACTGTTAATCATCTTCACAAATCGTTATGTTTATGTACCATAACATATTACATCCATTATCGAAAACAGATTTAATTGATTATATATGGTGCTCTTATTGATTTATGGTGATTAAAAATGGAAGGTGACAATTAATGCATATATTTGAGGGTTTTCTACCATCTCCATGGTGGCAGGCATGGTTTGTAATATCTATTCCTGTGATACTGTATGGTATGTATAAGATGAACAAACTTGTCAGCGAGAGACGAGAGGTTGTTCCTCTGCTGGCAGTTGCTGGTGCATTCATATTCGTTCTTTCATCTCTGAAACTTCCTTCAGTTACTGGAAGCTCATCTCATCCAACAGGTACTGGGATGGCAGCTATTCTTTTCGGACCGGCAATAACTGCTGTTCTTGGTGTTATTGTTCTTATCTACCAGGCAATTTTCCTGGCACATGGAGGTATAACGACCCTTGGTGCAAATGCTGCATCCATGGCAATAATTGGTCCTCTGGTTGCTTTCCTCTTTTATAAAGCAGCATCCAAAGCAGGAATGAACTTTTACCTGAATGTGTTCCTTGCAACTGCACTTGCAGATTGGGTTACTTATGTTGTAACTTCCCTACAACTGGCGTTAGCGTTCCCTTCGGCCAGTGGTGGTGTATTGGCATCATTCATTGCATTCGCAGGGATCTTTGCAACAACCCAGGTGCCACTTGCGATACTGGAAGGTGCTCTTACAGCACTTATTATGAAATACGTGGTTCAGATCAAAAGTGATGTACTGGTCGATCTTAATGTGCTTACTACTGCAACGGTTGCAAAACTCAAGGAGGCAATGCAATGAAACTGGAGTATATTGTAGCTATTGTAGTATTGCTCTTCGCCGCGCAGTTCTTCTATGGTGTATCAGCAAACCCTGACTCTGAATTCGGCGGTGCAGATGGTGCAGCAGGAGATTTTGTTTCTGAAATAGATCCAACCTATGAACCTACAGAACCATGGTTCACTAAATACCTATTTGAGCCACCAGGCGGAGAAACAGAAAGCTTGCTCTTTGCACTTCAGGCCGCTTTTGGTGCAATTGTAATCGGATATACAATTGGTTACTATAAGGGAAAAGGCGCGAGTAAGTAAAATGACATGTGTGTCTCCATCAGGGATATATAATTGTTATTTTATTTTCCATTCTTTCCTATTTTGTAACTATTCAGCCTGGCACGATTTGCCTATTGGTACTGATTTCATCGAAATAGAGATGTCTGCTCACTAACAATCTAACAATCAAAAAAGCAATCAATAGCAACAATCAAAATAAATGATCCTAATGAAATTTACGTTTCAACTTTTTGTCAAGATTGTTATTGATAGCGTTTTTATCAGGCTGAATAGTTACCCTATTTTTATTTTAATTATGTATGTTGGTTTCAGTAAATCAACTATTTTTTCTTTGAGTTCTTAACTATGGTCTGGACAGTTCTAGCATTATACGCAAATTCCAAAAATTGGGCAACACTCAGGCATCTTATTGATTATGGTTTCTAACGATATATTTATGTATAATGCACAGTTTCTTATTTTCTAACAATTGTAATCCAAGTTAAATAAAGTTAAATTTATTTATTACTGTATTTTATTAACGTGATTGAAAAATGACATATATTCTGGATGATTATGCAATACTAAGTCCTTTGAGATTCAGGAATAACTGGCTCAAATTAGCTATCGTGACTTTCGGGGTTCTGGCAGGTGTTTCATCTACATCTCCGTTTGTTCCTTTTACTATAGCATTATGTATGAGTTTTACAACCATTTATTTCGGAAAAGTACCTGCAAAGTTCTATTTTAAAATACTTGCCGTTCCTGCCGGTTTTGTGTTTGTGAGCGTTGTGATTATTGCCTTCTTTTTTGGAGAAGGTGCCAATTATTTTGCATTTGATGTATTTGGATATATTTTAGGTGTGAATTCCCAGGGTTTGAATATGGCTTTGCTTATTCTTGCAAGAACGATTGGTGGTATGTCCTGTCTGTTCTTCCTGTCTTTGACAACTCCTATGATCGAACTGTTTGCTGTGTTAAAGAAAGCAAAGTTCCCGGATTCCTTTGTGGAGATTGCAATGATGATGTATCGCTACATATTTGTCTTTCTTGATGTTGCCATGGGAATTAAATATGCACAGACCGTCCGTCTTGGATACCGGGATTTCAAAACGTCGTTTAGGTCCACGGTAATGCTTGGTGCAAGTCTTTTCATAAGGTCCTGGGAGCAGGGTGAAAAACTCTATTTATCCATGAATTCAAGATGTTATGATGGCAAATTGATGGTGTATGATGAAAAAAGACCTGTTAAAATGCCTGAATTGTTACTTACAGGTGCCTATTTTACTATAGTGCTTATGGTTTTCTATTTTACAAATGGAATGTCGCTTATTTGAGGTGAAATGTTGGTCATTTTAGAAACAAAAGATCTCAGTTACTCGTATCCTGATGGAACTCTGGCTCTCGATGGCATCAATATAACGATTGAGAAAGGTAAGAAGATAGCTTTCGTTGGTCGCAATGGCTCGGGGAAATCCACCCTTTTCATGACACTTAATGGTACTCATCGTCCCCAGAAAGGAGAGGTGTTCTTCCATGGGAAACCACTGAAATACAACTCAAAATCTCTCAGGGAAGTAAGAAAAAGTGTGGGCATTGTTTTCCAGAATTCGGATGATCAGATATTTGCACCTACCATTTATCAGGATGTTGCATTTGGTCCCACAAATCTTGATTATCCAAAAGATAAGGTTGCAAAGATAGTCCATGATACTCTGGAGTATGTGGGTCTGACTCACATAAAGGACAAGCCTCCTCATCATCTAAGCGGAGGGCAAAAAAAGAGGGTGGCTATAGCGGGTGTTGTTGCCATGGATCCCGAGGTTATAGTTCTCGATGAGCCGCTTTCTAATCTGGACCCGGTTGGTGCTGATGAGGTAATGGATCTTCTTAATGAATTAAACTATTTCGGCAAAACTATCATCATTTCAACCCATGATGTTGATCTCGCATACGGGTGGGCAGATTATGTTTTCCTTATGAATGACCACAAGGTCATTAGCGAAGGAACACCCGAGGAAATATTCAGGCAGACCGAGAAGCTCAAGGAGGCCTATCTCAAAAGACCGATTACGCTTGAGATATATGATGAAATTAGAAAGAGGGGTATTGCTCGTGCTTCGAAGCCCCCGCGTGATATTCCTGATCTTGTCCACACATTGAGACCACAACATCTCATGTGGGTTGATGTTCCTCCTGAGGTAAAAGAAGGCGATACTATTAACATGGGGATACTTTATGGTGAATTTGCCCAGGATTCAATGTATGAAGCAGCAAACTGCAAAGTCCTTCATATACATGACGAAGGTCTCGCAATAGTTGAGCTTGACAGAAAGGCTCTTAGGGCAGGTTCCATTGGTATCTATGATACTTCCCAGTATGACAATGAGGAACTTTTGAAGATTATGAAAAGGGATGGTGTTGAGTGTGTCGGTGCTATGGGTAAGAAAAGTAAGATAGTTGCTGAGAGGGATGAGATTTATCTCGACGTCACTGCAGGTGTCATTGACCGTTCAATTCTGAATGCACTTTCAGGCCAGCGTTGCCTTATACTCACGCACGGTGGCATGGTGGACCATGCTCTTGACAGGATTAACGGATATATCGAAAAGAGTGGAATAAATCTTCACGTAGGAGTTGTGAATGGCGACTCTATAAAAGGTGAAAGTGAAGGTCCACGCTGAGCAAAAAAGGCAATCATTCACTCTTATATGTCTTTTTTAGAAGGAGTGCATCGCCCTCGTTATCCGGGCTTTCGCAGATCAAAGTACCTTTCACTTTGAAATCCTTTAATGCTCTCATAAGTTCTGTATATTGAAGATCGGACTCATCAAGGTTAAGATGGTTCCTTTCTCCTTTTTCACCGTATTCAATGCCTGATACATGCATATGCATGTCATCCAGACCTTCTCTGCCAAGTTCATTCTCAACCAGTTCCAGTGTGGAAGCGAATTCTTCATAACTGTTCTCAGCGCCTCCACTCCTTGCATGCAGGTGTGCAAAATCAATACATGGAAGTACATTCTCTATCTCACTGCTCAGTTTCACGTTCTCCTGGAGGCTTCCGAACTGGGTTCCCTTACCGGTGGTTTCCGGGCGAAGGATTACTTCTATGCCTTCATCAACCAATCGGGCAGTTAGCTGTTTCAGCAGTAAGAATACTTTTTCGTACACTTTATCAGGTTCACCTTTCTGGTAGTATGCAGGGTGGAATACAATATTTCGTGCGCCGCAAAGACTGCCAATCTTTGATGACTTGTATATTCTTTCAATGCTTGCATCAACTTTCTCTGGTTCGGCTGAGTTCAGGTTGATGTAGTAAGGGGCATGCACGCTCAATGAAATTCTCTCATTCTCAGATGTTTCAAGGACTTGTCCTGCAGTGGCTTCTCCCATTTTGACTCCACGAACGAATTCAAGCTCCATACAGCCAAGTCCAAGTTCTTTAACCCTTTCAATGCCTGATATGCTGTTTCTTTTTTTAGAGCTCTTTGGTGTTCCTGCAGTTCCGAAAAGCAGCTTTGATGGCTTCATTATGCCATTCCTAGCTTTGCCTTTAGTTCCTTCAATTTTTCGGTTGAAAGTTTCTCTTCGATCAATTCCAGAACGGTATCTACATCGTCTTCCTCAAGTGATCTGATGTCTTCTTTTCCTTCCATAGCAAGCTGGAAAATATACTCCATTTCTTCTTTGTCAAGCTTGTTCATCCTGTTCCTGAAATCGTCTCCGTCTTCTGCTATCTTGTGCGACAGGGGTCGAAGGATAAAAGGATAGTTATGTCCGGCATTAGACATGGTATTTCCACTAAGTTCCGGTGCAAGCTTGTTAAAGATCTTATTGTCCATTTCGTTGAATACTCTGCCCATGGAACTTAGTTGTAAAAAATAGTTTATAAAATTATGTTTCGGGAGTGAATTTCATATGTCCGTGAATATCTATCTCTCCCTGTGCTATCCTTGTTGATGAGATGGGTTTTTCGTCATCTGCAAGCATGTAATCGATCATGACGACGTGTATACTCTTCATTTCCTTATCACTTCTGAGCTCGTTTATCTTCAGGGCAACAGAATGAGTCTCAGGGGAGACTACGATGTAGTCATAGTTCTCAGTGAGTGTTTTTCCATAGGGGCCATTAAGTTCTATGATCCTGAAATTCTGGTGATCAGATATTTCATTTATGTATCGAAGCAGTTTATCTTTGCGAATATTGTAATCTGGAACTCCGCGTGGACGCTTATTTGCCATCTCATTGGACGTGAGGCCGATATCAACATTTCCGTCTTCAGCAAGTTCGAATGCTTTTCTTAACAGTTTTTTATGTCCGTCATGAAGACATTCGAAGGTTCCACCGACTACTACTCTGGCCATTCCTCCTTAATACTTGCTTTTGAAGATAAGTCTTGTGTTATAAATAATACTTTCACCCCGCTCTCTTCAGGTATATATACTCAGGAATCAATTAGGTAATTGAACTGTGCACCAGAAGAAAACATGTGCACCTATGGAGTTAAGAAAAATGTCAGAAGTGTTATTAGAAGAACTGGACCATGTAGGTCCGGCAACCGCACTAAAATTGAAAGATGCAGGTTTTACGACAATTGAGGCAATTGCTGTTTCCTCGCCTGCAGAACTTGCAACCGCAGCTGAGATCGGTGAATCCACTGCTTCAAAGATTATTCTTGCAGCCCGTCAATCTGCCGATATAGGTGGATTTGAGACTGGTGATATTGTGTTGGAACGCAGGAAGCTTGTAGGTAAGTTAACCACAGGTTGTATTGAATTCAATGAAATGATGGGCGGAGGTATAGACACTCAGGCAATCACTGAATTCTATGGTGAATTCGGTTCAGGTAAAACACAGGTTGCACATCAGCTTGCTGTTAATGTACAGTTACCAAAGGAGCAGGGCGGACTTAGTGGCTCTGTAGTTATCATTGATACCGAGAACACCTTCAGGCCAGAAAGGATTAAACAGATGGTGGATGGTTTGTCCGAAATATATGGTCAGGAATACGACCATGAAGAATTCCTTAAACATATACATGTAGCACGCGCTTACAATTCTAATCATCAGATACTCCTTGTTGATTCAGCAATGGAACTTGCAAATGAATTGAAGGATACGGACATGCCTGTGAAGCTTTTTATCGTTGACTCCCTTACAGCTCATTTCAGGGCAGAATACATAGGCAGGGGAACACTTGCTGACAGGCAGCAAAAGCTCAATAAGCATCTTCATGGTCTGCAAAAATGTGGAGACCTCTATAATGCATGTGTCGTAGTCACAAATCAGGTTATGTCCAAACCCGATGCATTCTTTGGCGACCCTACTAAACCGATCGGGGGTCATATTGTGGGACATACATCAACATTTAGGCTCTACATGCGTAAATCCAAAGGCGACAAGAGGATAGTTAAGCTTGTGGATTCTCCAAATCTTCCTGATGGGGAAGCTATAATTTCTGTAACCACTCCCGGTCTGCGTGATCCATAATACTGAATGGTTTATCAGGGAATCTCTTTAAAAGGGATTCTCCCTCTCTTTTTAAGGTATGATTTGCATCCATTCCTGTTGAACAGGGATGTTCGGTTTTATTCTTCATAGTTTTCTCTAAAAGCCTGAAGTCTATTGAAATCTCATTGAACTATCCGAAGCATCGAAAACACTTAAATCTCTCTCTCTTCTTATCTATTGTTTATGAAATACAAGGCTCTTGTAATTGACATAGATGGCACTATTACTCATATGGATCGCAAGCTTAGCCTCAAGGCAGCTGCAAAACTGCGTTCACTTGACATTCCTGTTGTAATTGCAACCGGGAACGTTCTATGTTATGCCAAAGCCACAGCAAAGTTGGTAGGTGTGTGCTGCAATATTATAGCTGAAAATGGTGGTGTTATAATTGATGGGTTTGACAATGAGCCAATTGTTTCAGATGTTATTCATGAGTGCGAGGCTGCATATGAATTCCTTTCTTCCAGTTTTGATCTGGAAAAGCTTGATTCTGTACACAGGAAAACGGAAATTGTCTTACGAAATAATTTTGATGTTGAAGATGCCAGGAAATTATTGGGGTCATATTTTCCGGGAATTGAAATAATAGATACTCATTTTGCAATCCATATAAAGAGCAGAAAAATAAACAAGGGTACAGGCCTTATGAAAATGGCCGAATTAATGGGACTCAATACTTCTGATTTTATTGCCATTGGAGATTCCGTGAACGATCTTGAAATGCTTGAAGAAGCAGGTTTTGCAATTGCAGTAGGCAACGCTGATGATTTCTTAAAAGATGTTGCTGATTACGTAAGCACAGCGACCTATGGTGATGGGACTGCAGAAGCTGTAGATTTCCTTTTAACCAAGGGTATGATCTAATACTCTTGTATGCTAAAAATTAGAATCGATGGCAGAACTGCAAAGGTGGATTCACACTTTGCAGTCTGAAAATTTACATGCTGATATTTTCAGTAGCCAGTCCACGTGCTATATTTTTGTCGACGACTATGTAGTCTTTTATTGCTCTCACAGATTCAAAAGGCAATAATATATACTGTTCATCAACCTTGTATCTTGATGTGTCAAGACTCATGTCCGGTTTAACGATCAGGTCTATAATATCTCCTGTTTTAATATCCATTACAATATTGAACAGTATACCTATTTCTGTTCCATCTGTTGCCATTACCTGTTTGCTCGAAAGGTTCTTTGCAAAGACATTTGCCATTTTCATTCGCCCCTTAGTATAAAAGTAACATCTAAATTTTTCATATATTTATCTGTATCCTATATAAGAACTTGCTTCTTCTTTTTTGATACCGCCCTTGAACTGCGCCTGTATTTTCTCGTAATACTCCATCATATTCTCGGATAGTGTTGGTCTGACCTTGTTCAGAGCTTCCTTGAAATATTTCATTCCGACCTTTTCCACTTCAAAGTTCTCTCTCAATGCCAGCATAACAGCTTCTCTGCAAACTGCTTCAATATCTGCTCCAACGAAGCCTTCTGTGATGGTTGCAAGATCGTCTATTGTTACATCATCATCCAGCGGTATGTTCTTGGCATGTATTTTAAATATTTCTCTTCTGCCTGCAAAGGTGGATTGCCCTACAAGTACCATCCTGTCAAATCGTCCAGACCGGATAAGTGCCGGATCAATGATATCAGGGCGGTTGGTTGCGGCAACGACGACTATCTCTTTTAATGGTTCAAGGCCATCAAGCTCTGTCAAAAGCTGGTTCACAATTCTCTCGGATACTTTAGAGTCTTCTGAGGCTGCATTTCTCATTGGTGCGATAGAATCAAGTTCATCAAAGAATACGATACAAGGGGCTACCTGTCTTGCTTTTTTGAAAGTCTCTCTGATAGCCTTCTCTGATTCACCGACCCACTTTGAAAGCATCTGTGGCCCTTTAACGCTGATGAAATTTGCATTTGACTCATTTGCGACAGCTTGTGCAATAAGTGTCTTTCCGGTGCCAGGGGGCCCAAATAGTAACACTCCTTTTGGAGGTTTGATTCCCATATTTACGAATTTTTCCGGGTTGGTAAGTGGCCACTCCACAGCCTCTCTGATTTCCTGTTTAGCCTTATCAATTCCTCCGACATCCTCCCATTTCACAGATGGAATTTCCACAAGGACTTCCCTCATTGCTGAAGGTTCTATTTCTCTGAGTGCAATTTCAAAGTCATCCTTGCATACCATAATGGTGTCAAGTATTTCCTGGGGTATGTCCTCATCTTCAAGATTGATGTCAGGCAAGGCACGTCTTAGGGAACGCATTGCAGCTTCCTGCACAAGGGCAAGAAGATCTGCACCTACAAATGCCTGTGTATGTTTCGCAATATAATCCAGGAAATCCTCGTCTACATCTTCAGCCAAAGGAACGCCTCTTGTGTGGATCTGCATTATCTCAAGGCGGTCATCGTTATCGGGAACTCCGATCTCAATTTCCCTGTCAAATCTTCCAGGTCTGCGAAGTGCCGGATCAATTGCATCTACACGGTTGGTGGCACCTATTACAACGACCTGCCCTCTTTCTTCAAGGCCATCCATCATTGTAAGCAACTGGGCAACAACCCTGCGTTCTACCTCTCCTGTAACGTTCTCTCTTTTTGGTGCAATAGAGTCGATCTCATCAATGAATATGATCGACGGGGCATCATCTTCCGCTTCCTCAAAAATTTTACGGATGCGCTCTTCACTTTCTCCGTAATATTTCCCCATTATCTCGGGACCTGCTACATAGAGGAAATTTGCTCTTGATTCATTTGCAACAGCTTTGGCAATCAATGTTTTACCGGTTCCTGGGGGGCCGTAAAGTATGATTCCCTTCGGAGGTTCGATGTTAAGTCTATGGAATAGTTCCGGATGTTTCAATGGAAGCTCGATCATTTCCCTGACGCGCTGTATCTCTGTTCCAAGACCACCGATATCCTCGTATGTGATTCCTCTGGTTGCACCATCATACCCACGAACTGGCTTCTGACGGAGTTCTATTTCTGTAAATTCTCCGACAATAAGGATGTCTTCTTTTGGATCGGTCTCAACGGCTACCAAGGGTATCGCCTGTCCTCCGCCCATCTGGCTTGACATTGGCTGTGTCATTGAGCTGATGATGGGAATTATGTCTCCTTCTACAAGAGGACGCTTCATGATATTACGCTTGATTATCTCACTAATATGATCTCCGTATTCCATAGTGACACCTTCAGGAGGTGCCAGCACAACTTTTGTGGCAGTTACAACATCGGCTTTCCTTACTGTAATCCTTTCTCCAATTCCGACGCCTGCATTCTGCCTTATAAATCCGTCTATTCTGGCAATACCTTGTCCCCAGTCCTGTCTTTCAGCTCTCCATACCTTGGCTGCGGTCTTTCTCTTTCCCTCGATCTCAACAATGTCGCCAGGTGAGAGTTGGAGGCTTAAGAGTGTAGTAGGGTCCAGACGGATAATTCCCCTCCCAAAATCATTTGGGTGTGCTTTCTCTACTTTGATCTGTACTTCATCCATTATTTTCATCCCTACAATTATTATGAATCAATAGTGTGATTGTGATTTATATCTATCTATTTTATTCTAAAGAATAAATAAGATATGGTGTCCAGCTTTATTTAGGATGTTCCTTCTTTTCACGAACATTTAAATATCAGGTGTGTATATTTATCGCTGTAAGGTATAATACTATTCTGAGATTCTGTTTAATTGGATTTTATCTATGGCGGTTTTCAGTATGGTTTTAGTCTTATCTTTGAATTAAAGGACGTGCATTATTTTGTTTAATAACAATGACAGAGAATCAACAGCTCCTGTAGATGTTGGAGAGACATACGAAGTAACGATTGAAGATATCGCAAGAGAAGGCGACGGCATTGCCCGTGTAGAAGGATTTGTAATCTTTGTACCACAGACCCAGGTCGGCGATACTGTAAATATCAAGATCACAAGAGTATTGCGTAAATTTGCTTTTGGAGAGAAAGACGAGTAATTCTTCAAAGAATGGTTTTTACCATTCTTTAACACTCTTTTTTATTCTTATTTTTGTTTCCTTGTAACTATTCAGCCTGGCACGATTTGCCTATTGGTACTGATTTCATCGAAATAGAGATGTCTGCTCACTAACAATCTAACAATCAAAAAAGCAATCAATAGCAACAATCAAAATAAATGATCCTAATGAAATTTACGTTTCAACTTTTTGTCAAGATTGTTATTGATAGCGTTTTTATCAGGCTGAATAGTTACGTTTCCTTTTCATATTCCGCATAAGGAAATGTATTTATGTTTCAATGAACCATCATTTTAGTATGGGGTTAAAAGCATTATTCTTAAATTGTACATTGAAACGCTCTCCTGGTATATCGAACACCAGAGTTCTTATCGACAAAGCAGTCAGGCTTTTTGAAGGAATTGGTGTTGAAAGTGAAGTTGTCAGGGTTACTGATTACAACGTCAAATTCGGTGTTTCTTCTGATGAAGGGGAAGGCGATGAGTGGCCATCAATACTGGAAAAGGTCAGAGCATGTGATATCCTTGTCATAGGTTCTCCCATATGGTTCGGTGTGCGCTCCTCTGTGGCACAGATGGTTATGGAAAGACTTGATGGTACCTATGAGGAAAATGACCCAAAGACCGGCCAGTTCCCACTATATGGTAAAGTGGGAGGTGTGATAATCACCGGTAACGAGGATGGAGCACATGATGTAGCAGCAAATACACTATTTAATCTGACACATCTTGGATGTACCATACCACCAAATGTCGATAGTTATTGGGTAGGTCCTGCAGGTCCGGGCCCAAGTTATATTGCAGCCGGTGGGGAAAAACATCTCTACACCAACAAGACTGTGCGATATATGGTGCATAATCTTGCTTTCTTTGCTGAATTACTGAGGAGTAATCCTATAACAACAAACATCAATGAATTGTATGAGGATGCCCTCAAGGAAAGCGAATAGTCTTTTCTTTTAAAATTAAAAAAGTAAAGGATTGATGATGGTTATTCCATCATCAATGCCATGAGGCTGTCTCTTGCTTCTTTTATTTCATCAGGGGTCAGCTGGATATTTGAATCTCCTATACGGATGTCCAATGTCTTTCCACTAACTGTTCCAATCACTGCATATGGTACATCTTTTAGTAAATCTGTAACAACATCAGGTTCTGAAGTAACTACCAGTGCCCTTGCATAGGATTCGGAGAACAGTATGTCATCTGCCCTGAGGCTCTCTCCTACATTGCTCAAATCGACATCTGCACCGTAGTTCTCACACATTTCACAAATGGAAGCTGCAATTCCTCCAAGTGCTACATCGTGGGATGCTGTGAGCTTTCCGCTTTTTGCAAGGTCTATGAGCGTATCGATTATCTTGGTGGTATTTTCCGGTGGCTGTGGTGCGTTTCCATCATTTTCCTTTCCAATGATGTTGTAGTATTCAGAACCACCAAGTTCATCAGCTGTTGTTCCTACAAGGATTATGGTGTCTCCTTCCTTTGTGAAAATACCTGAAGGTGCCATAGTAACATCTTCAATATGGCCTACAAGACCTATGGATGGTGTAGGGGCAATTGCTGTTTTGAATTCGCCACTCTCATTATAAAGAGACACATTTCCACCAACTACTGGTATTGTAAGATCTCTAGCTGCATCCCCAAGTCCGAGGATTGCATGCTTGAATTGCCAGTATATGTCCGGTCTTTCCGGGTTTCCAAAGTTCAGGCAATCTACAATAGCGATTCCACGTGCGCCCTTTACCGCAAGGTTCATGGCATTCTCAATGACTGTTCCTTTTCCGCCTGCATATGGGTCAAGCTGTGTGTGCCTTGGGTTGCATCCGCATGAAAGTGCTATTCCCTCATTTCCATCAATGCGTAGTATTCCTGCGTCATCTCCGGGTTTTGTGACTGTGCGCACCTGCACTTCATGGTCATACTGCCTGTATATCCATCTCTTTGAAGCTACGTTATGGGAAGACAACAAGTCAAGTACTGTTTGCTTCAGGTCTGCTGGTATGTCTGGCTTATCTCCGATGTCACGTGGAGCAGGAGCTTCTGAAGGGCGCTCAAACGTTGGTGCTCCTTCTGTTAACTCTTTGATGGGTATATCGGCAACTACCTTTCCCTTGAACTCAACAGTGTAATTCATCACTTCTGTAAGTTCGCCTATCATGCTTACATTGAGGTCATACTTCTTTGCGATGTCCAGCACGGCATCCACATTTTCAGGTTCTACTTCAAGTAGCATCCTTTCCTGTGATTCAGCAATGAGTATCTCATAAGGTGTCATGCCTGTCTCACGCAGGATCACATTGTCGGCAATGATTCTCATTCCAAGATCGCCTTTAGATGCCATTTCCGAGCTTGCACCTGCAAGTCCTGCAGCTCCAAGGTCTCTGCATGATTTCACGTATCCTTTTCCAATGACTTCCAGCGTTGCCTCGATAACCAGTTTCTCAGTGAAAGGATCTCCTATCTGAATGCTTGGTCTGTCCTCTGCTTCTGAATCCTCTGAAAGGTCCCTTGATGCAAAAGATGCTCCGCCGAGTCCATCTCTTCCGGTTGTGGAACCCATCAATACAAGCTTGTTGCCAGCAGTTTGTGCACAGGCGGTCACAACGTCCTTCTCACGCGCAAGACCAACTGCGACAACGTTTACCAGAGGGTTTCCACTGTATGATTTGTCAAAGAATGCTTCACCACGTACGACCGGTACTCCGATACAGTTACCGTACCCTGCAATTCCTTCGATTATATGCTCGAAAAGATAGAGGTTCTTTGGATTGTCAAGAGGTCCAAAATAGAGTGGGTCCATAAGGGCAATAGGTCGTGCACCCATTGAAATGATATCACGCACGATACCTCCTACGCCTGTAGCTGAACCGTTGTATGGGTCTACATATGAGGGGTGATTGTGGCTTTCCATTCCTACTGCAAGTACCCATCCGTTTCCAAAACTGATAATGGCTGCGTCATCTCCGGGACCTATAATTACTTTGTCCCCGGTAGTTGTAAATGTCTTAAGCAGTGGTGCACTTGAGCGATATGAGCAGTGCTCGCTCCATAGGTTCAGGAAACAACCTTGCTCTACGAGATTTGGTTCCCTTCCCATCTTCTCTGTTATGATCTTTAAGTCATCTTCAGGTAACATTCATGTGCCTCTGGTTTAATATGATGATATGTATAGGGTGAATTATCAGGGCTTTAAAGAACCCTTAATGTAATAAACATTTCTTTGAACAGGTTTTAAGGCAGATTCCAATAATATGGCATGTGCAAGGGTTAATGGCTTAATGGCATCGATTTTCAAAATATATTTTATCCCCTGCAGTTATTCCGATTTTGTCAGATTTTCCATGGGATGTTTCTATGATATATTTGACTTTTTCCTTACAGGAGCATATGCCAATCCAGGCTTGCAGGCTGGATGTCTGGATAACTCTTTTTTGCTCATCAAGAAAAATAGCATCAATTGGATAATTGACAAAAAGCATGTGTAACGATACTTTCTGTGCTTTTTTCATTACAAATACCAGAGCATAGCTATCCGGTATCTTCCTGCTGAACATGAGTCCTTTCACCTGTTTAAATAGGCTGCATGCAAAAGCAACGTCCGTTGCTATCTCTTTACCATTAGATATTAATATCATCGAAGTTCTACTCTATCCATCTATTTTAGTTAAATGCATATATGGAGTGTTTAAAATAGATAATAATGTCGGAGGAAATACCAGAAGATGAGTTCGGAAATGTGTTCGGTCTGTGGACTACCAAAAGAGCTTTGCATATGCGAAGAAGTGGCAAAAGAGCAGCAAAGAATAATTGTAAAAGTAAACAGAAGACGGTATGGGAAAGAAGTAACGGTTGTAGAGGGTTTTGACGCACACGAAATTGACCTTCATGAACTTTCAACTTACCTCAAGTCTAAATTTGCATGCGGTGGGACAGTAAAAGGAAGTTCGGTCGAATTACAGGGCAATCACCTTAGCCGTATGAAGGATGTTCTTATTGAAAGAGGATTTTCTCCAGATCAGATAAAGAATTGATCTTATTTTCTTTTGTGTGTGGAATATCCACACATAATCTTGCAGTATTTTTCTGCCAGAATGTAATTCTTCAGTGTTCTTTGCTGAAGGATATTTATTTATTGAAAGTATTCTCTACTAGATGTAGATATTATGAAGCGGATCTATATGGACCACAGTGCAACCACACCTGTTGATTCTTCAGTGGTTGATGCAATGTTACCTTATTTTACTGAGATGTTTGGCAATTCATCCAGCTTGCATTCTTTTGGTATGGAAGCAGCAGAAGCACTTTACATGGCACGTGAACAGGTTGCGCAGGCAATCGGTGCTTCACCTGAAGAAATTATTTTCACATCAGGGGGAACGGAATCAGACAATCTTGCAATAAGGGGAGTAATCCCTCATAATACAGGAAAAAAACACATTATCACATCAGTCATTGAGCATCCTGCAGTGCTTAATACCTGTGAGTACCTTGAAAGTATGGGTCATGAAGTAACATATGTTCCTGTTGATTCTGATGGTGTAATAGACTTTGAGATGGTAGAGGGATCAATTCGTAAGAATACGGTTCTCATAACTGTGATGCATGCCAACAATGAGGTAGGTACCATTCAGCCCATAAAGGAAATTGCACAAATTGCAAGTAAACACAACATTTTGTTCCATACAGATGCAGTACAGACCGTAGGTAAGATTCCTGTCAATGTGGATGAGCTTGGTGTTGATATGCTTTCTATCTCTTCCCATAAGATACACGGTCCAAAAGGTTCAGGGGCACTGTATGTTCGTAAGGGCACGGCAATTGAGCCGATCGTTTTCGGTGGAAATCACGAAATGGGTATGCGTTCAGGAACAGAGAATATCCCGGGTATTGTAGGTCTTGGTAAAGCGATGGTTCTTGCAAATGAGTTTCTGGATGCGGACTCACAACATATGAAGAAAATGCGTGATTCCCTTGTTTCCCGAATATTTGATTCAATTGCAGATGTTCGCCTGAATGGTCATCCAACACAGAGACTTCCAAATAATGTAAACTTAAGTTTCAAGTATGCTGAAGGAGAATCTATGCTCATGCTCCTAGATATGAAAGGCATTGCAGTATCGACCGGTTCGGCATGTTCTTCCAAATCCCTTAAGGCATCCCATGTACTCAGTTCCCTGAATATAGAGGACGATTACATACATGGTTCTCTGAGAATAAGCCTTGGAAAGGAGAACACTATGGAAGATGTCGATTATGTTGTTAAGAGCCTCAAGGAAACAGTTTTAAAGCTGAGGGAAATGTCCGCAGTTTCCAGCCAATGAATAGCAGGAGTAAGTCATGTATTCAAAGAAAGTTATTGAGGAGTTCAGCAGTCCACAGAATGTGGGAAGTATAGAGGATGCTGATGGTGTGGGTGAGATTGGAAGCACTGTCGATGGTGATATAATAAATATATCTATTAAGGTGAAGGGCAATGTTATTGAAGATGTCAAATTCAAGACATTTGGTTGTGTTGTCGCTATTTCCACATCAAGCATGGTAACGAACCTGGCAAAGGGAAAGACGGTCGATGAAGCTCTTGAACTAACAAACGAAGATGTCATCAATGCCCTTGATGGTCTTCCTGATGGAAAGGACAGGTGTTCGGGCTTTGCACTTGACGCTCTTAAGATGGCAATCGAAGATTTTCGGCAAAAAAATAAATGATACTTAAAAAAAGGTGACTTCTTGTGAAAACAACATGTGAAATTATGGTTCAACGTGTACTGCCTGCTATACGTGCAGAGCTTGCCAGATGTATGATCTGGGAGCATGGAAAAAATCAGCAGGAAGTTGCAGATGTATTGGGACTCTCAAGAGCTGCTGTTTCCCAGTATATCAACGATAAACGTGGTGCAGAAGTTGATTTTTCAGAAGAGGCCCAGCAGGAGATCAAGAGGTTTGCTACCAGCCTGCTTGATGGAATGAAATCCAGGGACCAGGTTGCTGGAATGTGTAATGTATGCAAGTTCGTCCAGCGTTCCGGCTGGCTCAACAGGAATGAACCTGATGCTGGTTATTGCGTTCTTTGCGGAGATAACGAGGTTCATTGACGCGAAATCTTTGCATAAAATGTAAGGGCAAAGGTCTTTGTGGGCGACCAAGATGTCCTATCCTGGAGAAATTTAAGTCCATAGAGTCTGTAATTCCAAAATCATCCGGAGATTCTTCTATTTTTGGGGCATCGCCTCCATCTGTTTTTGTAGGAAGGTACAACTATCCTGAGGTTAAAGCAGGTCCAATGATCCCACCTGAGCTTGGTGGGGATGAGGCAATGCTACTTGAAGATCCAAAAGCCTTGCTGAAGATGAATATACAGGATGTCATATCATCCCGTTCGCAACTTGTAAGGGCTAATACAGGTATCAATGTAAAAAATGCCCGTTCTCCTGATAACCAACTAATTGAGAAATCTCAGGAGTTAGCTCTTTCTAAAAAACCCGTGGATACGGAAGCGTGGTTCAATAAACCCATAAGTAACAAGCTCAAATTCGATAATGTCCTGACACCTATGGGTCCGTCAGGTGACCTTAAAAAATTTGACATTACTGAAAACCCAACAGTTCCAAAGAAAGTAGATTATCTCGTATATGATGATGATGCACTGGCAAAGGATGCCGTCTCCGAGTTATGGGATGGTAATATCCCGGCAGAACACATCACTCGTCTTCTTTCTATCGGTCTTTTAGGCCAGGAACGAAAACTTGTCCCAACCCGTTGGTCTATAACCGCAGTCGATGACATGGTTGGGAAAGACCTTCTTAAAGGTATTCGGGACTATCAGCAATTAAGTGAGGTCATGGTTTTTAGTGGTGGTGTATTTGGCAACCACTTTGAAATTGTTTTCATTCCCCGTATGTTCTCATTTGAGTTAATGGAGGTCTGGATGCCGCGCACTGTCTGGTCAGGGGGAGATACGTGGATCGGTGCAGATCATGAGAACTTTGATGGAAAAAATAAATATTCCAATCTTGCAGGAGGCTACTATGCAGCTCGGTTGGGTGCACTGGAATATCTCCATTCCATACGCAGACAGGCAACTGTATTTATGGTTAGGGAAATAAGGCCTGAATACTGGGCACCTCTTGGTGTATGGGTTGTAAGGGAGGGTGTAAGGGAAGCTTTCAATAGTGAACCCCAAAGATTTGAATCTGTTGAACAGGCACTTGCTGATATCTCGACCCGATTGAAGACCTCTTCATCAGAATGGTTGCCAAAAGCTTCTTTATTGCCAGATGTGCGTTTTCAGAGGACACTTGACAGTTTCTTCTAATCATTGTAATATAGTTCAATAATTACTATATAGTTTATTTATTGCTATATAGTATATGGTACGCACATTTATCTCAATGTCTCTTCTTTTGTATACTAAATCTATATAGTGGAGAATATTATCGATGAGTCTTTTTGATCCTCTCGTATTGTTGTTGATTGCAGCAGGTCTGTATATGGCATGGAATATCGGTGCCAATGATCTTGCAAATGCAATGGGAACGTCAGTGGGCAGTGGGGCGCTGTCTATCAAACAAGTAATTATCATTGCAGCTGTTTTCGAGTTTGCAGGTGCCGTATTTTTTGGAAAAAGAGTTACGTCCACAATTGCAAAGGGTATTGTTCCAGTTGATTCGATCAGTCTGGTCGATCCGCATCTTGTAGCTATCGGAATGCTTGCAGCCATTCTTGCAGCAGGTTTCTGGATCACACTTGCCACATTCTACAACCTCCCGGTATCCACAACCCATTCAATTGTTGGTGCTGTCCTTGGGTTTGGCTTGATGGCAGCATACTACGGAATTATTGGTTTTGAAGAAATAAAATGGACTGTACTCGCCAAGATAGTTGGCAGTTGGCTGGTCTCACCACTTCTTGGAGCATTGCTAGCTTATGTTATATTTTCCATCATCAGGTATTTCATACTTCAAAAAGCGGATGATCCTTATAATGTTGAGAAGAAATTTGTCTTTCTCCAGATAATGACTGCATGTTACATTGCCTTTGCACATGGTTCCAACGATGTTGCAAATGCTATCGGTCCTCTTTATGCAGGATTGCACGCACTTGAGATGGCAGGCCTTAGTATTCCTTTATGGGTAATGGCTCTTGGAGGTATTGGGATGGTCGTAGGACTTGGCACCTGGGGATATCGTGTAATTGAAACAATCGGCACACGTATAACCGAACTGACTCCTACAAGAGGTTTTTCAGCAGAATTTGCCACAGCTTCTGTTGTAGTTTTACACAGTTACAGTTCTCTTCCAATATCAACCACTCACACACTTGTAGGTTCAGTTATAGGTGTTGGCCTTGCAGGTGGTCTTGCAGCGGTTGATTTAAGTGTAATCGGAAAGATAGTTGTTTCCTGGGTAGTTACTGTACCTGCAGCGGCACTTACGTCTGCTCTTATATTTGCAGGACTATTGGGGGTCGGAATATGATAAAGAAAGAGTATATCCGTTCTGTATTGAACATATTTGCGAGTTCTCCTTTCAAACCACTGGTGATGCATGCCAATAAAGGAGGCGATTGTGTCAGGAAACTCAACGAGTCCCTGCTTGCTTTCTGCGATGGTGACATGGAGAAAGTAGAGGAACTGAATCGTGAGATCGACGTAATTGAGCATGAAGCCGATATCATAAAACAGACCATTCGTTCTGAGCTGTCCTCATCTATTATGCTCCCTGTACATGCTGATGATCTGCTCAATTTCCTGAAGCCACAGGACTCGATATCAGATGATGCTCAGGAAGCGGCATTCTGGCTTACTGTCAGAAAGTTTGATGCGCCTCCCGAGATTCGTGAGGGATTCATTGATCTCACGGAAAAGACTCTTCAAACAGTGGAAATGTATGAGGTTCTTGTTTCAACCCTTAGTGAGTTACTGGAAACATCCTTTAGTAAAAGGGATGTTGAAGACACTCTCCAATTTGTAACGAAAGTCGAGGAAATGGAACATCAGGTCGATGTTATTGAAAAGGAACTTGTAAAAACGATCTTTAACAATGAAGATATTATTGGTGCACTTGGCGTATATCATCTGGTCCGTCTGGTGAGTGGTATCGGAGACATTGCAGACAAGTCCGAGCATGCAGCAGACAGGTTAAGGACAATGGTTTTGAGAAGGTAATCACCTTCTCATTGTTATCTGTGAAGACAATTGTCTTCGTTCATCTTTTTGAGCAATTCTACAACGGAATAAGCCGCACGGGTTATGCCCATGCTTCTTTTATCAGTATCTGTTCCGGCTGTGTAAAGCCCGCTGATGGGTGTTCTCACGTCGGCAAAATAGCCATCTATCGTCACAGCAGCTTTTTCAGGGATTGTTATCTGATTGTGCTTCATTTCTATATGGTCTTCTATTCCCGGGATAGCATTATAGATTGTTTCATATGCTTTCTTTGTTTGCACATCTTCATTGTTCTCCTCATCAATTATGAATGTGAAACCAACGAGTTGTTTTCCTTTTGGTGCCAGCGAAGCATCATAGTTGCTTATAGGCATAGCCCAGTAAGGTGAGTCCTTGAACCATATTTCTGAGCCGATATAATTGAACTCGTTCATCATAGAATCCAGTCCGGTCCATACAGTAAGGCTCTTGGTGTGTACTACTCCTTTAAGCTCCTGTATATAGGAGTTTGGAAGACTCTCTACCATGGAAGGAAGGTCCGTGACAAATCCTGTGTATATGACCTTGCTGGCATTGTATACCTCATCAGCCTCAACACCGGTTATCTTGCCTTTGTCCGTAAGTATTTTCTTTACCTGACAACCTGTCTTGATCTCCACAGTCTTTGGAAGCGAGGACAAAAGGGCATTAAGAAGGGCTTTTAATCCTTTTCGGGGGTAGCCCTGGGAGTAGCTGACCTTATTTGTTGCAAGTCTTCCAAGGGATGTGAAAGGATTGGAAACTCTATTGATCCTTGTCTGTAATGAAGCATGTAGATTTGGTGGAAGTATTGTTCTTGGAACCGGCTCTACAGCCATCTTCTCATTAGACTTCATTATATTCTCAAGCTGTTCTTCCGGTACACTGTCGCGCACAAAGCTACTGCCTGCAAGAATTCTCTGCGCAGATGTCTGCTTCATGTCCTTACCTGAAAGGAAGTGACATATGGTGTCTACAAAGTCACATGTGTCTGCTGAAAGGTTACCTGGCATGAATTCATATACTGATTGCTTTTCCAGGTCAGTTCCAAATGTGGAAAGGGTGAGCGCTTTGGTGATAGCCTGTGTGAGGACCATCCTGTCCTTGCGCGGAAGGACATCAAATGTGACAAATTCCTTGATATTTGAAGGGACTTTCATGAACTGGTTCTCAGTTCTTATATAGTAGTTTCCGTAATCCTCAAAAACCGGAACGTAATCAAAATAATTATCCATGAGCCTTCTCAGGGGACCCACTTGAAGGTGTGTAATTGCATGGGCACCTGTGTCTACCTGGAAACCATCAACCATGTAGCTATTACAGTTACCGCCCACAATGTTATCTTTTTCAAGTACAAGTACTTTGTTTCCATGTTTAGAAAGGGTGAGTGCGGACAAAAGCCCGCTTATGCCTGCACCCACGACTATTACATCGTAATCTTCCATCATATCCCCTCATTACGAGTAAATGTGTGTGCTTACTCAAAGATCTCAGGTACTATGCGCCTTGCAACTTCTTCGTATGTTTTTGAAAGGTCTCCCTTGTCAAAACGGAAAATATCCTTGTCCATTGACTGTCCGGTACTTTTGTCCCAGAATCTGCATGTGTCGCATGAAATCTCATCTGCTACAACGATCTTGCCGTCAACTCTTCCGAACTCAAGTTTGAAATCAGGAAGGAGGAATCCTTTTTCGTCAAGGTACTTCACGAGTATATCGTTGATCTTCAGAGCCATTGCACGGATCTGCGCAATCTCTTCATAAGTTGCAATTCCCATGGCAACAGCGATATCTTCATTCATCATTGGATCGCCGTGTTCATCGCTCTTGTAGTCCATTACAAGTACAGGGGTTTTGAAAACAGTACCCTCTTCTATTGGGTATTTGCGTGTGATGGAACCTGCAGCAATGTTGCGTGGGATTACTTCGATCAATATTATCTCAACAGCCTTCACAAGCATCTCATTGCCGGATACCATCTCTATATAGTGGGTAGGGATGCCTTCTTCTTCGAGCATCTCAAAGATTTTCTTTGATATCTGGGCATTGTAATATCCCTTGTTCTTTGCTTCACTTTTCTTTTTGCCATCAAATGCTGTGAGGCTGTCTCTGAATTCTGATATCAGCTTTTCCGGATCTTCGGTTTTGTAGATGGTCTTTGCTTTTCCTGAGTATAGCTCTTCTTTCTTCATTTGTATCATCCTTTTGTCAATGGCATTGTTGATTACTTTATATATAGATGTTCTATAATTATTTATATCTTAATTGATGTAGCATTAATGTATTATTATTGCATACTAAATGTTATTATTATACAGATTGCTTATTATAGGTGAACAATATGGAACAGGAACTTATGCGTATTGGGGTATCTCTTCCCGAAAATCTTCTAACTAAATTTGACACGATCATCGAACAGAGAGGCTATTCTTCCCGTTCTGAGGGAATAAGGGATTCTATCAGGAACTACATTACCCATTATGAATGGATGAGCGATGTAAAAGGCAGGCGTGTAGGTACTATCACTTTGATATATGACCATACAAAGCGTGGCCTTTCAAGCGCTCTTACTGAAATACAGCATGATTATTCTCACATTATTAAGTCTTCCGTCCACATTCATCTTGACCATGACAACTGTCTGGAAGTCATCATACTGGATGGTGAAGGTGAAGAAGTAAAGCAGGTTGCAGAGAGGACAATGGCACTAAAAGGTGTCAATTATGTCAAACTCAATACTGCCCTTCCAACTGAGAAAATATAAATTTACATCCCATTTTTAAATGAGGACTCAATTGTCCTCAACATTTTTTCGCCAGGTTCTGTAAGGAAATATGTCTGAAAATTCTTGTCTCTTCTCGAGTCCACGAGCTCTGCATCCTTGAGCAGTTTAAGATGATATGAAAGTGCAGAATGTTTATAATCGGTAATCTCCACCAATACGCAGACGCACAGTTCGCTTACCTGTAGGGCTTTGAGGATACGTATCCTTACGGGATCAGAAAGCACCTTGAAAAGAGAAACCAGTTTGTCAACATTTTCATCCATGACTTCATGAACTTTCAGGGTTATTGCATCTGGAAGTATGTAAGGCTCTTTGCTTTCGCTTGTTTCCTGTATTGTCATCTGTTGGATTATTATAAGGTTCAACAGATTAATAGGTTTTGCAATAAGATCTACCTAATATATGTGCAAAAAGGGCATATTTCAGGCTCTTTTATTACTAAACTCAGAGACGTTTTCTTGCTTTTAATCTGTTTCACAGCATCGTGGAGATCATTGATAATTCCTGCAGGATTTTTGTGTTTGTCAATACCACACTCTTAATATTCCGGTGTCAATTCCCACTCCAATAGCAACACTTTCATTCTTCAGGGTTACAGCTGCAATATTAGTGGTCAATCTACTTTCAAGTGGAAGATATCCATTAACATGAACACCATTTTCATTATGCTCCAGTATTGCAAGTTCCCTGTAATTCTGAGTTGGAAGCATTAATTCAAAATTGCTATCATTGTCAAAGTTCCCTGCAAGTGCCATGTCCAGATTCCTCGATCCGGCTAAATGAGAACTGTATCCTGAAAGACTCGAAGAAACCTGTAGTTCGTTTCCTTCCCACTGGTAGAATTCTACAATTCCTCCAATGTGCGGTGTGAGCACATCCACGATCTCTGTTTCTTCTTCTGGTCCAAATGGTGCAACAGCTATCTGATGTCTCCATCTATATCCGGTTCCGGTACTTGGTCCGGATGCCACAGTTGTTCCATCTTCATCAAAAACCACGACTCTTGCACCTTCATTTGCATTGCTTAAAGTGACAATTATCTCGCGTATTCCGTTTCCATCAAGGTCAGCCCATAAGGGGACTATTCCTTCAATGACATCTCCTTCAGGAATATCGATAACTTTAGCAATTGCAGGTGTTCCTGCAGTTTCGACCAATGTGATACTTGAAGCCTCTATGCTGTCTCCCAGCACCCCATGTTTGTAATCTTCAGTTGGGCCTGTCAGTAGAAGTATTCTCTCATCTTCGTCAACCAGCAGGCGTGCATCGGGAAGGGCGTTGACTTCAAGACGTGCAGATTCCCTGTCATTGACTCTGAATACGAGGTCTCCGCTTGTTTCTATAAACACTGTCCTCCCTGAGCTTGGAAGAACGACAGGATGGCTTAATAGTGATTCATTCCACAATCCCGGTGCAAGCAAAAAAGCTTCCTCATTCTTGATCATCAGTATTGGAGGGCTGTCGGTATGAATCTTAGCAGGACTTATATTAATTTCTTCCAGCTCACCATCAGACAGCTCAAAGGCTTCTACTGTCCCGTCATCGAGTACAACAGCCCAGATGCTTCCATTACTCGAATCTGCTGCAATTACCCATTCAGGTTTGCCTGACAGCTCTACATCTGTGTAGTCTGCATTCATGGCATCAATGTTACCTTCTACAACCCTGTTCCCGTCTGGCTGCTGATATGTGTATGCCAGTGTGAATGGTGTTATGTAATTGAAAGTGCAGTAATCGCAGTCCAATATTTCGTCAGGTATTATGACTTCTTCTTGTGTGTTCCGTGTGCCGTTCATTGTTATGGCAATGAGAACCATGACTGCAAGCACTCCAAAAAGTATGAACGCCATTTTTCTATTTCCAGACATCATCTGTGGTTTTCACACTCCTGGTGATGTATTTTAGTCCCTCTGCACAGAGGAATGTAATGAAAGCAACTCCTATTGGCATGATCCATTTTTCCGGGGATAGTGGTAACAATCCGAATGCTTCGTTCAGACGAGGTATGTACATTACTGACATTGTTGCGAAGAAGGTAGCCAGCACGCCTGCTATCATGAGCTTGTTGGTGAAAATACCTATACTAATCACAGAGCGTTCAAGTGACCTGAATGCCAGCGGTATAAAAAGTATCATGCTGACTACGGTTGCAAACGTTAGTGTTCTTGCCATAACGGTGTCGTTTGCGGGGTCACTCAGGGCAAATACAAGGAAAGATGCTATTCCCATTATGAGTGCCAGGGTGATGACCAAAAATAGGTTTCTCTTCTTCAGGAAATTATCGTTCGGGTCACGAGGTGGTCTATTCATTATACCGTCTGCTGCAGGGTCCAGTCCCAGTGAGATCGCAGGCATTATCTCGTTGAACATATTGATGAAAAGTATCTGTAGTGCCAGCAGTGGTATGAGGTCAAAACCAAGAAGTGTGATGCCTGCCATGATGAGAATCACCAGGGTGAAGTTCCTTGATATCAGATATGTTATGAATTTCTCTATATTATCATAGATCGTTCGTCCACCTTTGACAGCTTCCACAATGGTGGCAAAATTATCATCCTGCAGTATCATGACACTGGATTCTTTTGCAACATCAGTACCCTTTATTCCCATGGCAATACCAATATTGGCTTTTTTAAGCGCTGGTGCATCATTGACCCCATCACCTGTCATGGCAACGATGTGTCCTTTTTTCTGCAGGGTATCTACGATCCTGAGTTTTTGCTCCGGCATTGTCCTGGCGTACACATTTATGTTCTCAACTATAATTGAGAATTCTTCATCATTAAGCTCGTTTAGCTCATCCCCGGTCACTGCGCAGTCAGCTGCTATACGCTGGAGTTTCTCGTCTTCATAGACTCCGCATCCCTGTCTGTATCCAAAGAGTCCGATGCTTCTTCCGATGGCTTTTGCAGTCTCCTGGTTATCGCCGGTTATCATAATTACCTTAATACCGGCTTTTCTGCACATTTCCACGGCATCCTTGACCTCTTCATGAGGAGGATCGATCATGGCAACAAGTCCAAGGAAAGTCATGTCCTTTTCAGAGTTCCCCTCTAATTTTTCTCCGGGACTTTCCTTACATGCAACTGCTAGTACACGATAAGCCGAACTTGCAAACTCGAGATTTTTATCAAGTACTGTTTCCCTGTCCTCTTGGGTGATGCTGTATAATTCTCCGTTCTTTTCAATACTGCTACATTTAGGGATAACGAACTCAGGTGCTCCCTTTGTGAATGAGACTGTTCCTCTGCCGGTGTTATGGATGGTTGTCATAAGTTTTCTTTCAGAAGTGAAAACAATTTCCTCAACCATCTCATAGTCTTTATCCAGTTCATCCTTCCAAATGTCTGCCTTCGCAGCTGCAACAGTAAGCGCAATTTCCGTAGGATCTCCGATAACTTCCCATTTATCCTTTCTTTTTTCTATGGCAGAATTATTACACAATGCGATGGCTTTTAGCAGTTTTATTGAAGTATCCTCTTCCTTCACATCGACACTGTCGCCTTTTTTCAGGAAATCTCCTTTAGGTGCGTACCCTGACCCTGTAAGTTCGAGCACGTTCCCACTGGTAAATATCTTCTCCACGGTCATTTCGTTCTTGGTGAGGGTGCCTGTTTTATCCGTGCATATGACCGTTGTGGAACCAAGTGTCTCAACAGCGAGCATCTTTCTGATTATGGCGTTGTGACCTGCCATTTTCTTCATACCGTAGGCAAGGGTTATTGTAAGTGTAAGTGGCAACCCTTCGGGCACTGCTGCAACAGCAAGTGCAAGGGCTATGAGCAGCATATCAGCAAAAGGGGCACCAATGGAAATACCAATTAGAAAAGTGAGTGCTGAGGCAAGTATCGCAAGTATTGCAAGTGTCAGGGATAATCTTGTTATCTTTGCCTGCAGGGGCGTATCTTCACTTTTTGTCTGTATTAGGCTGGCAATCTGTCCTATCTTTGTTCGCATCCCTGTGGACGTGACCAAAGCTTTACATTTTCCATGTACAAGCTGGGTACCTGCAAAGATATTTTCATTTTGAGTTTTCCCAACCGGAACACTTTCACCGGTAAGGGCAGATTCATCCAGTCTAAGGGCAATGGTTTCAAAAAGGACAGCATCTGCAGGCACCTTATCTCCTGTTTCCAGGACAAGTACATCTCCGGGAATTACATCAGTTGTGAGTATCTTCCGAAGTTTCATGTCCCGGATGACCGTTGTTTCGGGCTGTACTATGCTTTTCAGGGCTTCCATTGCTTTTTCAGCCCTGTATTCCTGTATAAAGCCAAGTACGATAACAACAGCAATTGTAAACAGTATTACCCAGAAGTCAATGATCTCATCGATCATCAGGGAAATAACAGCAGCAGCCATAAGTACCCATACTATCAGGTTCACGAATTGTCCGGCAAAGACCTTCAATGCCGTAGTTCTTTCCTTCTCTTCAAGTTCGTTCTTTCCGTACTTCTGTAACCTTTCGAGTGCTTCCTGCCCGGAAAGTCCTTTTGCGGAACTTTCGAGGCCTGCGAACATCTCTTCGATTCCCACAGCTGCGTTACCCACTGTATTTACTCCCACTCCACTTTAATCAATTTAATTGAGTAATTAGTATTAGTGTTATATCTTTTTTAATCCATTGGCAAAGTTGTTGGATATATAGTTCTCAGTGCTCATACAGACATGAGAAGCAAAGTCGATGGCCTTTCCTATTATTTCATCCCATACATGTTCCTGAATATCTTCAATATCTCTGATTTTTCTGGAATATAGCATGTAAACGATGCCTGCATTGAAACTGTCCCCGGCGCCTACGGTACTAACTGGTTGTATGCTAGGTACTTCATAGAACTTTGAAAAAGAAGGTGTATTCAGGTATACACCGTCTGAACTGGATGTATATATAAGGTGATCACAGCCATTTTCCAGAACAAACTCATATGCCTCTTCAGAATTTTCGCATCCTTTTACCAGTTTCATGTCCTCATCCGAGGCTCTCACAATATCTGAATATGCTATATTTTTAGATATCATAGGCTTTATCTCTTCAATCAGTGGAAGTTGGGATTCTCGAAAATTAGGGTCATAAAGAATAATTGAGCCTGCATTTTTTGCAGAATTGATGATGGTTTCCAGCTTATTTCTGGCTTCCTTTGCCACAGAAAGGATGGATCCAAACATTACAATATCATCCGGAGCAAAGCAGGGCATATCTGTCAGAAGGCGTTCTTGCGGAAAGTCCTCGTAGAACTCATACGTGGCATCATTCCTGTCGTTTAAAAAAGCAAGTGATAATGGTGATTTACCTTCGTAGCGGTGGAGATACTCAGTTGATACGTTGTTCTCTCTTAGGAATTCATATATGCTATTCCCAATATTGTCACGGGCAAATTCACTTATAAGTGAAATCGTAACTCCTGTTCTGCCGAGTGAAATAGAACTATTGAGCATAGCTCCACCTGGGCAGGCAGAAATCGGTTTGCCTTTGTTGAAAAGAATATCATAGAACGTTTCACTTATTGCAAAGACGCGGGCTATGCTTACACCTGCCAGTTATCAGGTTATTGCTTGTCGGTTATATCGTCAAGAACTCCCTGGTAATAGATGATCTTGCCATTCTTGTCCCTCATGATGGCAGTTCTTTCTTCTACAACTCTGACATGACTTTTTTTGGTTCTGATCCTGTATGTCTGCCTGAAGTCACTTGCACCTTCCATTGCGTTCTCTGTAAGTTCCAGGTTTACACGGTCAGCATCATCCGGATGTATGAGGTCTTTGAATGTGATTTTGCCTGAAGTGAAGTCTTCTGCTTTGTATCCGAATTCTTCTATTCCTCTGGAAATGAATTCCAACGGTGCACTCTCCACCGGACTGCGCAAAAAAGCTATAACCCTGGTATTGTTCACAAGTTCCTCAAGGGCTTTAATTCGAAGCTCCATCTTTTTATGGACATCAAACGATTCTGTATCGTATTTCATAACATCCGGATTGATGTCTTTTTTCAGGCTATCTTCATTTCTGTCATCATTGCCTAAATTCCCAAATCCTGTATCCTGGCTAATAGTAACCCCTCCTATATCGGATGATAATATCAATTAATTGTTAGATTTCATAAATAGTCTTATTCACTAATTTAAGTAATTATTGTTTTAGATATTTCCTACTCGGATACTGCCATTCCTCGTTCTTTGTATCGAATAGACATTTCCAGTAGTATCGGAGTGATGATAATGGATACGACAACCATCAATACAATAGCAGAGAATACCTCATTGCTGATTATTCCAAGTTCCTTACCTATTGCAATAACCACAAGTTCTACTCCGGCACGTGGCATCATGCCTATTCCAAATATCAGACTATCCATGGAACTAAAACCCACCAGTTTTGTGCCAATGAATCCTCCGATAAGTTTTCCTGAAAGGGCAAGTACAATAACAAGTATAGCAAAGGCGCCAGCGGTGTATAGTATTTCGATATCTACTGAAAGCCCTATGAAAGCAAAGAAAAGTGGTGTGAAAAATCCGTAGGCAATACCACTAACCTTTTTTTGCACGGTCTCTATTTTTGCAAGTGGCAGGTCTGAGATAAGTATTCCGCCAAAAAAAGCACCAATGACTGCATGCAGCCCGAATGCCTCTGAAAGGTATGCTGAGAATAATGCAATGAGTATCACAAAAGAGAACAGTGATTCTTTAGTGTGCATTTTCTGTACGTATTCGAAAAGGCGCGAGAAGAGCTTCCATCCCAAAATGCCTATTATGATTATGAATGCCAGTATTTGTCCAAAGATACCAAGTATGTGGATGCCTGAGGGGAATTGATTGAGTGTTGCAAATGATACTACAATGGACAACAGGAATATGCCTATTATATCGTCGAATATTGCTGATGTGAGCATCATCGATCCTGGTTTGCTTGAAAGATAATCAGTATCTATCAACGTTTTAACAACAACACTAATACTTGTGGGGCTAAAAGCAACCGCCATGAACAGACTCTCTATGAAACTAAAACCGAACATTTCTCCCAATATGAATCCAAAACCAAACGCCACAAGTATCTGTGATATTGTAGGGATGAGTGCATTTGTTGATGCAGCTTTCAGATCCTTTATATGCACCTCTTTGTAACCTGCAGTAAATAGCAGGAATATGGCTCCCAGTTCTGCAAAGAATGTGAACGTCTCAATATCATCAGGTTTTAAAGCAAGAGCAAAGATAAATCCGGCTCCAATTTCTCCAATTATGCCTGGCAGTCCGAATCTTTCGCTAATCTCACTGAGTATTCTTGCTAAGAACAATATGACCAATATCTGGAGGAGCACTTCCATTGGTCATTTTCTCCGCAATCCATGTATTTTTTTAATCATATCTGATTTTGAAACGACACCAAGCAGTTTTTTGTTCTTGGTAATACACAACCGATCAATATGATGTTTGATCATTATGTCAGCAGCATCACAGAGGTTTGTATTATAGGGGAGTGTTACAGGGTGATGCACCATAAGGCTGGATGCCTCTTCACTTAATGCTTTGATGGCCATCAGGTGCGTATGGTGATTTCGATGGCTTCTTTCAAAAAAGAGAAATTCAAGTATATTATCCTGGTCAACGATACCAACCAGTTCATCATTTGAATTCAGTACAGGATAGCTGTGGTATGGTGTCTTTGCCATAAGTTCTATGATATTTTCGATAGGTTCAGTATCCCTTACGACAGTGGTTTCTTTTGACATTATCTGGTTGATTTTAATCTCAGCACAAATGTCAGATAATTTGTTCCTATCTCTAGGATTATCTTCTGTCTTTTTTTCACTTTCCTTTTTTTCCAGGTTTTCCTCTTTCTTTTGTATCATGTGAAATGGGTCACTGAATATGCAAAAAATAATTATCTGGAGTACTGGTATTCCAGTTCCAGTAATCAAAAAATAAGAATGTTTTTACTTTACTTGATGTAAAGTCCGCACTTGCATGCGCCGCGCACTTCAACATCTCTTACTCTTGCAGCACATGGGCAGATTATCTTCTTGTCCTGTTCCTTGTCACCTGTTCTTTTTTGACAGAAGCAGTACCATTCACCATATTCCTTCTTGTTGTTGCAAATACCTTTTACAGCAGTTGTGATAACGTCCCAGTCGGAATTGAGTTTGTATCCTGATGTTTCAGCATTTTTCCTGGACTTTTCATAGAATTCGGCTTCTAGGTCATTTTCGAATCTCATTGTAACACTCTCGTTATTTTCATATTAACATTTATTTTCATAAATTTAAGATTTTGCATTCTCTTTTGCCATTTCCCCAAGCTTGTAACCGATATCACGGCACGCTCTCTTGTCTTCCTCATAAGGTCTGAATTTTACCTGCATACTCTCCATGGCAAGTTCGAATTTTGCGCTTTCAATCTCTTTTTCCATTCCTTTGACCGCTCCCCCGCCCCAACCGTAAGAACCGAATAGGAAGTATTTCTTGCCTTTTGGGCGCAGTCCTTTCATGTAAGTGAGGAATCCGGATGTTGTAAAGAACATTCCGTTATTCATTGTGGGCGAGCCAATTGCGACGATAGATGCATCCATGAGTTCTTTCATGGTTAGACTCCAATCGTTCTTGCGCAGGTGCCTCAGGCTCACTTCAACCCCTGATGCCCTTGCTCCCTCAACGATTTCCATTGCCATTTTTTCAGTGCTTCCCCACATGGTATCATAGATGACAAGCAGCTTGGGTAAAGAATATCCTCTTGCCCATTTGCCATATTCTTCAATTACTCTTGATACGCCTTTTCTCCAGATGAGTCCATGTGCAGGAGCTATCATTTCAGGACTTACATCGAGCTCTTTCAGCTTTTCCACGTACTTGAGTACCTGTGATCCGAAAGGCAGCAGGATGTTGGCATAGTATATGCCTGCATCTTCCATTACATCATCAACCTCATCATCAAAACGTTTTGATGTTGCCAAGTGCTGTCCGAAGGCGTCATTTGAGAAAAGTATTCTGTCTTCTTTCACATAGGTCTGCATACTGTCAGGCCAGTGCAGCATGGTGGCTTCAACGAACATCAGTGTCCTTTTTCCAAGGCTTAGTTCATCCCCGGTCCCAACAACCTGAAGGTCCCATTTGTCAAAGCCTTCTTCTTTGTAGTATTCAGAAAGCCCAGTTTGTCCTTTGGATGATGCAAACAACTTTGCACCGGGTGCAATGTCCATGATGGTAGATATAGAACTGGAATGATCCATCTCGACATGGTTGGAAATTACATAATCGATTTTTGAAGGATCGACTATCTGGCTTATACGCTTGAGCATCTCTCCTGCAAATGGTGCTTTTACAGTGTCTATGAGGGCAATTTTCTCATCAACTACAAGGTATGCATTGTAACTGCCACCTTTTGGAGTTTCGTATCCATGGAAGTCGCGCAGGTTCCAGTCAACAACACCTACCCAGTATATTCCTTTGGCCAGCTCAAGTGGTTTGTAATCATCCATTCAAATATCTCTCCTGTCCTTATGTCTGCATTCTGAACTCAGTTGCAGCACCAAGCAACTCATCAATTATCTGGTAGTGTCCCCTTTCAGCAGCAGCTATCTTTTCAAAGAACACACGCTGCTCTTCGTTATCTGCTCTATCTGCAAGTTCAATATAGAAATACTCACTTTTGTGCTCGAATCTAAGGGCTGCGAGAAGTATACCGATCTCTTCGAGTTTCTCATCAGAGAATTCTTCCGTGAATGATGCCTTGAATTTTGGGAAAGTGAATTCGACTTCAGGAATGTGCTTGCTTTCCCTGAATTGCTTTAGATATTCAGCGTGCTTTTTTTCCTCATCGGCAAGGAAAACATATAGTTTGCTGGCAGTCTCGTTCTTCATTACAGATGCTTTTTCACTGTAATACTCCATTCCCTCTTCTTCAAGTTCTATTGCCAGACCTATTGCCTGGTCCATTGATTTTAGTTGATCAAGCTCTTCTGCGATCTCATGTAGTATATCTTTCATTTAAAAATCTCCTTTAGAGCAATATGTATAAACTTAAAGTGCCAATGCCCGATACTCGAACGAAGGCTAAACCCACTGTATCAAATCTTATCTTATTCTGGCTTAATATACTTTTCGAGCTTAGTTTCATCTGCCTGAACTCGTGTCTTAACAAAAGTTGGCAACACCCCTCTATTTAGAAAACTTTTTATTTGTAACAATACATTAATCTGCTTATATTTTATATGTCATTTACTTTCAAAAATCACTTTTATAGAGGTAGTTGAATGGACAAAATCAAGATCGCAATTGCAGGTATTGGCAATTGTGCAAGCTCTCTTATCCAAGGCATTGAGTATTATAAAAACAAAGAAGAAAACGATGCTGTAGGCCTTATGCACTGGGATGTTGGTGGTTACAAGCCATTTGATATTGAAGTCGTCGCTGCATTTGATATTGATGAAAGGAAGGTTGGTAAGGATGTTTCAGAGGCCATCTTTGCACCTCCCAACTGTACGGCAGTATTCTGCCCTGAGATGCCAAAAGCCGGCGTAATCGTAAAAATGGGGAATATTCTCGACGGTGTTTCCGAACACATGGTAAATTACAGTGATAACAGGAGATTTATTCCTTCCACTGAAAAAGAAGCCGATAAGGACCAGGTAGTGAAAGAATTAAAGGACTCAGGAGCTGAGATATTACTTAACTATCTTCCGGTAGGTTCTGAGGAAGCCGTTCATTTCTACGCAGAGTGTGCTCTTGAGGCAGGAGTTGCATACATTAACAATATGCCTGTTTTTATCGTGAGCAACCCTGAATGGGCAGCGAAGTTCGAAGAGAAGGGTATCCCTATCATTGGTGATGATATAAAAGCCCAGCTTGGTGCAACCATTACTCACAGAACTCTTGTAGACCTTTTCCGCAAACGTGGTGTGAAACTGGAGAGGACGTATCAGCTTAATACCGGAGGTAATACTGATTTCCTTAACATGCTTAACAGGAACCGCCTTGCTTCAAAGAAAGAATCCAAAACAGAAGCTGTTCAGTCCGTAGTTGGCCAGAGAATGGATGATGATAATATCCATGTTGGTCCAAGCGACTATGTTCCATGGCAGAATGATAATAAGGTCTGCTTCCTGAGGATGGAAGGGAAGCTCTTTGGTGATGTTCCAATGAATATAGAGCTTCGTCTCTCGGTAGAGGATTCCCCTAACTCCGCAGGAGTGGTCATTGATGCTATCAGATGCTGCAAGCTTGCCCTTGAAAGAGGTATTGGAGGTATACTGTACTCACCATCATCCTATTTCATGAAACATCCGCCAAAGCAGTTCACAGATGATGAAGCTCACATGATGACTGATGAGTTCATCAGAGGTCTGCGGGACAACTGAATCGGAATTATACATGATATTTGCTGCCACTGGAAGGAAACGCAGGGTTTATGGTGTTGACTTCAGTGGTGCAAAAGATGCAGGTCGCAAGATATGGATAAGTGAGGGTGTTGCAGAAGATGATGTGCTTACAGTTCTCAAATGTTATCCCATATCGGATATTGTAGCTAATAATAGCAAGGAACGACACGCATGTCTTTCTGCCCTTCGTGATTTGATAATCTCAAATAAACACTCTGTTTTCGGGATGGATTTCCCTTTTAGTCTTCCTCACAAACTGATGTCCGGGAAAGACTGGTATTCTTTTGTATCTGATTTTCCTCATGAATATCAATCTGCCGACGAATTTAAAAAGGCGATGCGAATTGCCGGTGGGAAAACTGAACTCAAGCGTCTTACAGATATCGAGGTCAAAGCTCCGTTTAGCATTTACAATCTCTGGGTATACAAACAGACATACTACGGAATTCGTGATGTTGTACGCCCTCTTGTAATGTCGGGAGAAGCTTGCGCACTCCCAATGCAGAAACCAAAGGAAGATAATCCATGGATTATGGAAACATGTCCGGCATCAACACTGAAGAGTGAAGACCTTTACATTAGCTATAAGGGAAGGACAGAAAAAGAGAGGCAAACCCGGAAACACATCCTGGATGAAATGCTTCATAAAGGAATAACTGTCCCGGATGAGATCCGGGAAAAAATAATAGACAATAAGGATGGAGATGCCCTGGACAGTTTCATTGCAGCATATGCTACATTCCGGTCTGTCAGGAATCTGGATGATATAATTGGCAACTTGCCTGATATTTATCTCCGGGAAGGTTATACCTTCTTTTAATCCTTACTTATTCCAAGAAGATCGTATAGATCATCTGGTTTTTCGAGTAGGGTTATATTTTCCATCTGTCCCAGCTTTTCCGTGTTGGAAACATCAACATCGCGCATTTTCAGTTCCATAATGCGGCCTTCAGGTGATGCTGTTTTTACAGTGCCTTTCTTCTGGTCCACAGGAAGGATGTAAATTGGAGTTTTTCCTTTAGCAGTCTGTGCAACAGCGTTTGTGACAAGTGTGTCGGCAATGCCGTATACTATTTTGGCAACGGTATTTGCAGTACAAGGGGCAATAATAAGTGCATCGTAGTGTCCTACCTGCAGTGGTCCTGCTATAAAGGGTGAATTTGGTCCTGCGCCGGTCTTGAAATTAGGGAAATCCCTCTGGATATCATTCCACATACGGTACCATTTCATAACTGTCTCGCCTTCTTTGGATAAGAAGACCATGATCTCGATATTGCTTTTCTGCTTGATGTCAACCATTGCATCATATGTCTCTTTGATCAGGTCTCCTGATCCGGTAATTCCCCATGCTATCCTCTTCATGATTTTTGCTGCCTCCTTTTGTTCTTTAAAAACTGGCTCAATATCCAATCAGTGCTTCCTTGCTTATCATGCTGTCAGGTATTTTCATGTCGTGGAGCATCTCCATCATTGAGTCCACCATAGGAGGCGGTCCGCATACGTAGAAAATTCTCTCTGCGTAGTCAGGAAGTTCTCTTAAGATCATGCTTTCACATATGCGCTCTCTGCACCCTTTCCAGTTTTCTGAAGCCCTTGTTAGTGTATTGAAAACGGTAAGATTCGGATTTTGTTTTTGCATTTCTTCAAGTTCTTCTGTAAATATCATATCCTGTTCAGCCTTGTCACTGCATAGCAGTATGATATTCGTACTGAGCTTCATGTCAGTGCAATACTTACAGATACTGATCATCGGGGTAATGCCTATGCCTCCGCTAAGTAGCGCCATTTTTTCATACTCGCCTTCAAAGGTCATTTTTCCGAATGGGCCACTTATAAGTGCAGTATCTCCTACCACCATGGCATCCAGCATATTGGAAAATTCATGACCTGTAAGTTTCTTTGTAAATTCGAGATGGTTTTTTTCCGTAGGGCTGCTTGACAGGCTGAAAGCCCTGCTAAGCTTCTTCCCATTGGAATTAAGTGTCACTGTGACGTACTGCCCGGCTTTGTAATCAAAAGCCTCCGGTTTTTTGAACCTGAAACTTTTCACATTATGTGCCCGTTTGATTACCTCGATTACAGGTTCTTCGAATTTCAAGTTCACACCTTTATTTGAGAGTCTTCATTGCCATGGCCGTCTTCATCATCTTATTAACGGTCCTGTGAAGACTTCGTATTCCTTCCGAATCCTCAGCAACTCCTTCAGCGCCTTTGTCCTTTGACCAGAATGTTCCGCCAAGGTTCGATCCGAAAGAACCGCCTGCAACGGGTATCATTTCACTGATGACATAGAAGTTCAAAATAGTCTGTATGGCTGGTTCCTGTCCGCCTATCCTGTCCCCGCCAACTGCAGCTGCAGCGCCTACTTTGTTCATAAAGGCTTTTGGGTCACGGGCAACGACTGCGCGGCACCTGTCCATTATCGTTTTTGTCTGGGCACTCAGTGTGCCTTGGTATACCGGAGTGCCGATGATCCACGCATCAGCCCAGAGCATTTTGTCATAGAGTTCAACAAGGTCATCCTTGTGAATACATCCTTCCTTTTTACGGACACAGTAATCACAATGAATGCAGAATTTCATATTTTGACCACTGGCGGAAAAATACTCTACTTCTGCACCGTATTTCTCTTGTGCGTATCTCAGGGCTTCATTGACAACATAGTCTGTAGATTTCTTCCTGGGGCTGCCTGAGATTCCCAGTAATCGAATGCATGTGTCATCGGACATTATGGCACTCCTTTTTGTTTTTAATCTAATGTTATTGATTCAGTGGGACAGGCGTCAACACAGTTACCACATTCCACACAGTCATCCGGACGTGCAATTACGGATTTGAGGTTTCCGTTCTCATCTGCCTCAATGTCTATCACATCAGTAGGGCATGATTCTGCACATGCTCCAATTCCTTCACATTTGTTCTTGTCTACTTTAGGTGGCATTTTTTATTTTCTCCGATTATTTTCTTTTGAATATGTACATCATCAACATAAAAGCCATGCAAGCAGTGAATATACTGAAACCTGGCGTTGATTCGTTTCTCTCTTCCGGGGATGTGTCCGGATCATATATTGTATTGGATACCTCATTCATATTGATTACAGGTACCTCATACATTCCCTCTCCAAACAGGTGGTCGATCGTATCCTGAGGTGCTGACCTGTAATTGAGGCTGGTTTCCACTTTAAGTGGATAAACAACATTGTCAGGCAGGATGAATGTGTGTTCTTCTTTCACAGTTTCCTTTGGTCCGATCCTGTTGTCTTCCAGTACCCTGTCGGCAAGCCAGAAACTATCAGTCGCATTGCCTTCACTGTCACCCAACACATTATTGTAAATTATCTTTGCAGATTCTATATTCCCTTCCGTGTCAAGGGTTCCGGCACTGTATATCTCTTTATCTTCGCTATCAGTGACCATTACTTCAAGCCATATTTGCCTTATTTCGGAAACACCGGTTGGTAGATTGTGTCCGGCACCAGAGTTGGTGATAGCTGCTTCGATTGTGACTTCTTCACCTGTGGCTGCTATTTCAGGTACAGTTATGTCCAGTGTCGCAGCGTTCTGAAGTCTTTCAATGGCCATCTCTCCGACATTTTCAGCACCAAACATTGCTGTGACAAATGCATTTCCACCGGTTATCTCATGTGTGGATATATGGTCTCTTTTAGGGGCACCTGATCCTGCACGACCAGGATTCGCCTTGAACTCTGTGATACCCTCTGTCATATGGCAATCCTGACATACTACATTGTCTTCGGCGTACTGGCTGTCTTTCCATGCTGGATATGTGTCGTCTATTACAAGTCCGTTTACTGGGTGTATAACTTCGTGACACATTCCACAATATTCTGATTGGGTGTAAAGCTCGAGGTATTCGGATTCATGATAGGCTGACTTTGCGTCACTAAGAGGCCCCCATTTAGTATCTCCAGGGGTGACTATGAACTGGGCGTTGCCTGTTCCATTGCTTCCTGATACCACATGGCAGAAATCACACTGAACTCCAAGTTTTGATATGTCACTCATTTCAGATCCATCTACAGGCGGTATCTCACCGGACACCACGCCTATGGGTGTGTGACAACGGGAACAGAATTCATCTACTAATCCGTCAGTATCAGCGCTCGCAACCTTTACCTCTTCCAGATAAAAAGGGTCAAGATATGCATTGAAATGCATTGTACCTTCCCATTCTCCGTAAATGATCGCATGGCATTGTCTACACCTGCTTTCATAAGTGAAGTCATCAGCAGATAATTCTCCGAATTTAGTGGCCTCTTCTGCGGCTGCAAATCCATTGCTAATAGATAATAAAACAATGGCTGCCACAAAAAACAGGCTGCATCTTACAACAGTCCCCCTCATTTCCAATCCTCTCAATAGTATAATATTATGTGATAAATTGAATGATGAAAAGGAACCAGATTGGTCCCCCCCCCTCATGATATTTTTATTTGAGCAGCTTCAATGCATCTCTGCATGCAGCAACTGCGGGGGCTCCGGATGTAATGAAAATGACATCCATTGTCTCCATAATCTCTTCTTTTGTTGCCCCGTTCTTCAAAGCACTCTTCATCTGTGATGCAACACAACGTTCACACTGCTTTGATGCAACGACTGCAAGAGCCATTAATATCTTTGTTTTAGCAGGCAGTGCACCGTCACTGAGTATCTTGTTGTTGCACATGTTGTATTTGTGCAGGAACTCAGGTTCAAGCTCTCCAAGTGTTTCCAGTATCTGAGGTGTGAACCCTAATTTGTCTGACATGTCGTCAATGATCTCTCTGTGTCCACCGCATCCTTTTCCTTTATTCTCTCCGCACATAATTTATCCTCCGTGTTATTAATTAATCAATTATAATCAGTCAAATCCGTCTTCGATGGTCTGGCCAAAGCAGTAGTGGCACAGAATTCTTGGCAATCCGTTTGGAAGCCTTTGAACATGAGGTGGCTGGCCTACTGACACCGGGAGTTCGAGTTCCTTTGTGTGGTCGGTGCAAAGCCCTTTTCCGCAAGCTATACAGACACATGTTGCTTCTGCGTCTTTTCCTTCTTCCATGCAGTCATAACATTTCATCATAATATCACCTAAAAGTTCTCCACCAGTGCTTTATGACAAGGCATGCAGAGCACTTTCTTCCAGTGCTGGACATCTTTGTAGTCACAGGCAATTCCCATGCCGCACTTCAGTTTTATGCTGTATTCACCTTCCCATACAGGTGTTTCTTCCCTGACCAGGTGTTCCTTACAGACACCTCTCCCACAAATTATGCAGATAGCCAAGGTATCGCTATCTTTTCCTTCTTTTGAACATTCATAGCATTTCATGATGATCACTCTACTCAAAAATTAATTTGTTTGTAAACGATTCTCATATTCAATTCATATTCTTGCAGATAGGCAAATACTCCTCCAGGTAATGACTCAATAACTCCCGGTGCGTCACCTCCTGCAAATATGAACAATATTTCATCTGACATTTACTGAATATATCTGTAACGGTAAATACATATCCATATTTTACACAGTGTTGTCTTTCTACAGTTTTTCTTTATTCGTTTGGTTCTGATTGAATTATTTATGTGTGCGTATTAATTTTATACTGCTCTTTGCGGATTGTTTTTATATGCAGTTGCAAAATCAAACCAACAAAGTTTTAAATATGTATAGATACCTGAATAGCAACACTCTTTAGAGGAGGATTCAAATGACTTTTGGAATAGAATTTGTACCAAGTGACCCAGTACTCAAAATCGCTCATTATGCAAAACTTGCTGAACAGCAGGGCTTTGACAATGTATGGATTACCGACCACTACAACAACCGTGATGTGTACTCAACATTAGCTGTTCTTGCAATGAACACTAACAGCATCAAGCTCGGAACAGGTGTAACAAATCCCTACACAAGAAACGCAGCAGTTACAGCATCAAGCATTGCTTCAATCAATGAGATATCAGGCGGCCGTGCAATTCTCGGTCTTGGTCCTGGAGACAAGGCAACCTTTGATGCAATGGGCATTTCATGGGACAAACCACTTACCACAACAAAGGAAAGCATTCAGGCTATCCGTGGCTTCATCGCTGGAGAGAAAGTAACCCAGGATGGCGACATGGTCAAGTTCAACGGTGCAAAGATGGCATTCAAGGCTGGAAACATACCTATCTATATGGGTGCACAGGGTCCAAAGATGCTCGAGCTCGCAGGAGAGGTATCAGACGGTGTACTTATCAATGCATCACACCCAAAGGACTTCGAAGTAGCTGTAAAGCAGATCGCATCAGGCGCAAAGAAGGCAGGCCGTGACCCTAAGGAAGTTGACGTTGCAGCATACGCATGCTTCTCAATTGACAAGGACGCTGCAAAGGCAAAAAGTGCAGCACAGGTAGTAGTTGCATTTATTGTTGCAGGTTCACCTGACATGGTACTTGAACGCCACGGTATTGATGTAGCAGCAAAGGCTGACATCGGTGGAGCTATCGCCAAGGGTGACTTCGGTGCACTCATGGGCGGCATGGTCACAAGTGACATGATGGACGCATTCTCTATCAGTGGAACACCTGCTGATTGTAAGGCAAGGATCAACGAACTGCTTGACATCGGTGTAACACAGATCGTAGCAGGTTCCCCGATTGGACCTAACAAAGAGAAGGCCATCAAGCTCATCGGTAAAGAAATCATTGGATAAACAAAAATAAGAGAACGTCGGAGGCAGTTAATGGCCCATCCAAAAATATTAGAGGTCATTGAGCACGACGTCTGTACTGCTTGTGGGGCATGTGTATCAACATGTCCTGCTGGTGCTATTATTATGAACAAGCATGCAGAAGTCCGTGACCCAGATAATTTAGAACTATATGTCCAGGGAGCAGCACCTGATGTATGTGAGGGATGTCTCACATGCGGCAGATTATGTCCTGTTATCGATGGATATGTAGAAGATGAATTTGCAAATGTAAAAGAGTTCTTTGGAGCAAAGAGTAGCATTCCAGGTCAGCAGGATGGGGGTATCACCTCAATACTTGCAAAGGCTTTGCTCGAAACTGGTACGGTAGATTGTATTGTCGGTATTGCCAAGGATGATAAATGGGGTACTGAGCTTATAGTTATGACCAAGCCGGAGGATGTTGACAGGACAACAGGTACCAAGTATACCTATGATTCAGTTCTTTCAGCCCTTAAGGAACCTTTTGAGAAATACGATAAGATAGGTGTTATTGGCGTACCCTGCCAGGCACACGGTGCACGTCTTATTGCAGAGAATGCAAGTGACAAGATCGTTGTTATCCTCGGTTTGTTATGCATGGAGAGTTTCCATCATGATACCATGACCGAGAAGATTGTTCCTGAAGTAATGGGACTTAACCTTGAAGATGTCGTCAAGATGAATTTCAATAAAGGTAAGTTTTGGAATATTACAAAGGATGGCGAAGAACACTCTGTAAAGATTCCTGAAGTTGCTCCATACGCAAGGAATCCATGTCACCACTGCTGTGACTATACTTCCGTGTCTGCTGACATATCACTTGGATCAGTCGGTGCACCGGAAGGATGGAATAGTGTACTTATACGCACAGAAGAAGGCAGAAAGGTCTTTGATCTTATAAAAGACAAGGTTGAAATTATGGAAGATCCTAAACCTGGAATCGACCTGGTGCAGAAACTTGCAAAGATGAAACACGATAACAACTCAGGACACTACTTGGAAGTGTGTGAGAAGTTCACATTCAATGAATGTGGCATCCACTGATGGTTATCAACTATGTACATGAGAAGAGCGTTCTATATCGGACGCTTTCAACCATTTCATCTCGGACATTATTCAATCATAAATGATATTGCCCGGGATGTGGATGAGGTAGTAATTGGTATAGGCAGTGCGCAGAAAAGCCACGAGCCTAAGAATCCATTTACTGCTGGTGAGCGCGTAATGATGATCAAGCATGCTCTTGAGGATGCTGATGTGATGCACTACGCCATACCTATAGAAGACCTACAAAGAAATGCTGTGTGGGTCTCCCATATTATCTCTATGACTCCGCCTTTTGATGTTGTTTATTCCAATAACCCTCTTGTTGTACGTCTTTTCAAGGAAGCGGGTATCATTGTCAGGCAACCCCCTATGTACCAGAGAGAAGGCTATTCCGGCAGCGAGACCAGAAGACGAATGTTGAATGATGAGGACTGGAGAGTTCTTGTTCCTGAAGCTGTTGTTGATGTCATTGATGAGATCGATGGCGTGAACCGGCTTAAAAGCGTATCAAAAACAGATATTGACTAGTTATTTTTCAGAATATTCCCTGATAAAAAGAAATTTCAGGCACGGAAATCCATGCCATTTAACTGTTTTTTGATTCGATACCTTTGCGGATAGCTTTGTTGAATGCTTTTGTGCAGCAGTTGCCTGTTGGGTTCTTTATTTTGCACTGGCATTTTTCATCCTTGTCATAGAATTTCCTAATGGTTCCCATGTCCTGCATTCCGTGTTCAAGGACCGCTTTGATAACATCATTCTCTGTTATACGGCTGCAGTAGCAGGCATATTTGGGACTTGCATCTTTCTTGAACCACAATGGAACTTTGATAGCTCTCTTATCAAAAATAGTACCTTTCTCATCGTAGTAAGCAATATCACATTCAGGGTCCATGCAAAGATGGTAATCTCCCTTTCCAACTCTTTCCATCTGCTCTTTTTCGACTATATGCCTGACTGTGACATTCTTTACAGTAACTCCGATTTTTTTACAGGCTGGACATGCGACCAAACCAGCTGTGATTTTTAGAACGGGAATCTGTTTGTTATTCACTGCTTATACATCCGTTTTTATCAGTTCCAGTTTAAGGCTCTCAACCGGGTATCCTGAATACTGCCTTTTACTGATGTCGGTATCTTCTCCTACTATTTTTATAGAGAATCCGGCTTGCTTTATTTTGCTCAGGTAGTCATCTTTTAGCAAAGCTCCACCAACACAGGCACAAATGAGTTCTTCGTTATTTTTTTCCTCTTCCGTAAGATCCTTCGACAGGACCATATCAGATATGAACATCCTGCCGCCTTTTCTGAGCACTCTGTATGCTTCCCTGAATACCCGGGATTTGTCAGGTGTCAGATTTATAACACAGTTGCTTATGATGACGTCAATAGAATCACTTTCAACGGGCAGCTCTTCAATGTCTCCTTTCCTGAACTCTACATTTTCAAATCCATAATTTTCGGCATTATTCCTGGCCTTTGCAAGCATTTCATCTGTCATATCCACACCGATGACTTTTCCGCTATCGCCTACTTTCTCAACAGCCAGAAAACTGTCAAATCCTGCTCCGGAACCCAGGTCAAGAACAGTATCACCTTCTTTTATCTCGCCAAGTGCTGTTGGATTTCCGCATCCAATACCAAGGTTTGCTTCAGAAAATGACTGTGTTTCTTCAGTGGAATATCCGATGGATGTTGCCACTTGTTCATTTGTAAGGTCTCCACAGCATCCACATTGTGCAACACCCAATGCGATTTGACTATAACCTTTCTTCACAATATTCTTCTTCGTATCCGAATCCATTACGCTTCCCGGACAGCACGATTCTACTTTTTCGACTCCGCATTTTTCAAGTGTTTCTTTCATATTCTCATCCTTTATGCTGTAAATTACGTATCTTCCATCCTTTTCATATCTGAGGATGCCTGCTTCACAGAGTATTTTCAGATGCCGGGATACAGTGGTCTGGTCCTTTCCTGTGGTTGCAGAGAAGTCACAAGCACAGCGGTCCTGCTTCAAAAGACATCCTACGATAGTAAGCCTGGTTTTGTCTCCCAGTGCTTTGAAGAACTTGGCTTTGTTCTCTTGCATATAATTGCATATATGCACATTCATGCATATATAGTATTGCAAGACACATTTGTATTTGCAATCTTATCTGGCCAGCAGAGTCATTCAAGAAAAGTTACTGCTTTTCACGGTTTAGGTGTAATAGCATTATTTTTCGAACAAGGCTTTGAGATACCTTTGTAATATTCGAAAAGCTCGCTTCCCCACGCAATAGCATTTTCATCGGAACTGAGCAGTTCTCTATAGTCGTATTTGCCATTCTGATTGAAGAATATAATAGCCATTTCACCATCATTGATGATTATTTCGGGAGGATTGACCTCGGAATCTATGCAGTAAAAACTGATGTTTTTATAGTTATTAAGCTCATCAAGCTCATCCCTGAAATTCTCATTCATCTTACCATAAGTATTGCGTTCAAACACCAGTGATATTTCAATATCCTTGTCGGCAATTTCCTTAAGAAGTGAAGGGGCTTCCGGATCGAAAAGGGAAAGAACAATATTCAAATATCTGGTTTGAGTTGCATTTTCTATAAAATGCTTGAGTGGTTCGAACATGTAGTCTAGTGAAAGTGTGTTCAGGCTGGATTTTCCAAGCTCTCCCATTCTTTTTGTGAGGTGGTGAGGTATTGGTTGCAAATCCCTGCTTTTCCAATAGTCAATATCAGATGAGAATGCATCTACCATTGTCAATAAGGGCATCAAAGCAGTTATCATCAGTCGACCGTTATTTGATAAGCTATACACATTTTCTTTTTGAAAGATCATCCCTACATTTTTTAATTCTTTAATTGGCTGTTTTAGTAATTGCCAGGGCATATCAAGAGCTTCTGCCATTTCATCACGAGATTTTGATTCAATGGACAGCAGGATCATTATGTCTCTTCTTTTTTCAGATAGCATTAATGAATCAATTATCGACGTTTCCATTTTGCTTCTTCCTTTCTTATATCTACTGAACAGGTTCTGAAATGTTTATGTAATGCTGACACAACTCTCTACCCCAGTCAATAGCTTTTTTGTCATAGCTCATCAGCTCTTTGTTTCCGTAGATCCCATTATGCTTGAAAAACCCTAACAGCAAAAAATTATCCATTGATATTATCATTGGTCGTAGAACATTTCCATCGCAGACTGGGCATCTAACATCAGTTTCCTTTGTTCTCCTGTCTCTGCAATGGATCTGGCTGGTGAACCGGTTTCCAGGACAATGCATGAAGTAATTACACTTATGGAGAATACTTCAAAACACCTTCTTCTGGACCCGGAGTTTGACAAAGTACCAGATTATTTTGAGTTGACCAAGGCATTCTATGGCGGAGACGAAGCAGCAGCTCTCAATAAACCTTTGTTCACACTGGGTGGATGTCCTACAAGTCCTCTTGAGCTGGATTTTGTAATTTGTGAAATGGCGCTCCAGGCTACTAAGCATGGTATGCCAATGATGGTTCTGAGTATGGCAATGAGTGCAGCATCATCACCTGTACATCTGGCAGGAACACTTGTAACTCATAATGCTGAAGTCCTCGCTGGTGTGGTTCTAACCCAGCTTTTCAAGCCAGGACATCCTACTTTCTATGGCAGTTCCACAACTACTTTTGACATAAAAGGTGGATCAGCACCTGTTGGATCTCCGGAACTTGGAGTTATAAGCGCAGGAGCTGCAAAGCTGGCGCAGTACTATAATCTTCCATGTATCGTTGCAGGCTCGTAGGGAGATGCCAAGATACCTGATGCTCAGGCTGGGCATGAGAAAACCATTACTGCTATGATCCCTGCGTATGCAGGTGCCAGCGTAATATATGGTGCAGGTATGCTTGAGCTCGGTATGACCTTTTCACTTGAACAGCTTGTGATGGATAATGATTTCATAAGCATGATCATGAAATCCAGGAACGGTGTTCCTATTACAGAAGACACACTCGCATATGATGCGATCAAGGATACAGGATTTGGTGGTCACTTCCTTGCTCACAAAAGCACGATGAAAAATATCAATCTACCTTCACATCCTGATCTTATTAACAGGCAGATGTCTGGAGACTGGGAAAGAGCAGGTTCTAAGGACCTTGCAACTGTGGCACATGAAAAAGTAACAGACATACTGGAGAATCATCAGGTCAAGCCAATTGATGCTGATATTCTCAAAGAGATGAAGGCAGTCGTTGCAAAAGTTGATGAAAAGGAAGCAGAAGAATAATTGATTAATTTATTGATAATAAGAGGCAATATTATGGTAACAAAAGAAGAAATTATTGCGAAAGCAAAAGAAGCGATTATGGAATTTGATGGTGAATTAGCTGCAGCAGTTGCACAGGAATCTCTGGATGCAGATGTTGATCCTGTTGATCTCATCAATGATGGCTTCACTGCTGCAATGAATAATGTAGGGGACCAATTTGAAGCAGGTACACTTTTCCTTCCTCATGTAATAGCAGCATCAGAAGCAATGAGTGCTGGTGTAGCTGTCCTTACTCCTGAACTTGAAAAGAGAGGTTCAGAAACAAAAAGTAAGGGCAAGGTCGTCATCGGTACTATTGAGGGAGACATTCACTCAATAGGAAAGGATATCGTCGCAACAATGCTCAAGATAGCTGGATTCCAGGTCATTAACCTTGGAAGAGATGTTGCTATCAAAAACTATGTTGAAAGTAACTATTCAGCCTGATAAAAACACTATCAATAGCAATCTTGACAAAAAGTTGAGACCTACATTTTATTAGGATCATTAATTTTGATTGTTGCCATTGATTGCTTTTTTGATTCTTAGGTTGTTAGTGAGCAAACATCTCCGTTTTGATTAAATCAGTATCAATAGGCTAATTGTGGTAGGCTGAATAGTTACTGTTGAAAAAGCAAAAGAAGTCGGTGCAGATGTAGTAGCTTCTTCAGCTCTTATGACTACTACAATGGTCAGCCAGATCCAGATAGAGGAACAGCTTAAAGAAGCAGGCATTCGCGAATCTATTAAGACAATGGTTGGCGTTGCTCCTGTTACGCAGGACTGGGCAACCAAGATCGGTGCAGATATCTACGGAGAGAATGCAACAGATACAGTAGCAAAAATGAGTGCAATGTTCTGAGATTAATGAGAGTATTTTTCAGAGGGGTACTAAGTACCCCCTCTGATTCTCAATACATATTCAATCTAAGTACACAAATATGAAAAAGAACCTATCTAAGGAGTATCAAAATGGTTCTTATTGAATCTAAGGAATTACTTGAAAACCTATCATTGTTGCTAAAGATGTCACGGGAATTCAAGATGCATGAAATGTCTCACGCTTATGAAAATGCTATTCATTTGGTTAGAGGGCATGTACGATAAAGTGGATTTTGAATACTTTTATTCACAGCAGGCATGTGAATCTGTAATCAATTGAGTCTTCAAAGAGTGCAGATACGGGATTCATTGTATTCACCAATTACAACTTTTACATAATTCCAATACTAATTATCTATTCAGAATGGAAAATCAATACCAATAATAGGAGCACCTATCTATGACAGAATATACACCAAAAGAAAGATTAGCACGTGCATTAACCGGTCAGTCAGTTGACAGGATGCCTGCAGTATCCGTAACTCAGACCGGAACTGTAGATCAGATGGAAGCCTGTGGCGCTGCCTGGCCTGAAGCAAACTATGACGCTCAAAAGATGGCAACACTTGCCGAAGCAGGTCACACCGTAGTAGGCTTTGAAGCTGTACGCGTGCCTTTCGATATCACCGCAGAAGCTGAGTTCTTTGGCTGTGAGATCAAAGATGGTACAGAGGTACAGCAGCCATCCGTGATTGGTCACGTTGTAAGTAGTATGGAAGACATCGAAAAGCTCAAAGGCTACACACTTGACAACGGCAGGATTAATGTCGTATGTGATGCTATCAAGATCCTTGCAGACAAATATGGAGACGAACTCCCTATTATGGGTAGTATGATCGGTCCTTTCTCCCTTGCTCAGCACATCAATGGTGACGAGTGGTTCATGGCTATTATGACAAAGGAAGAATTTGGTCTTGCGCTCATGGAATTCACAACTGAGTTCAGTGTTGCATATGCAAAGAAGATGGTAGAGAGCGGTGCAGACACAATGGTTCTCATAGACCCAACTGCAAGTCCACAGCTTATCGGTAATGAGTTCTACGAGAAGTTCGTGGTACCTTTCCACAAGAAGGTCTGTGATGCTATGCGTGAGCTGAATGTTCCAACAGTACTGCACGTTTGTGGTGACACAACCCAGGGTCTTGGAGTCATGGAAACATGTGGTGTGGACGGTATCAGTGTTGACCAGAACGTAGATGCTGCAACAGCTGTCGGAAATGTGAAAAATGCTGTCATCGTCGGTAACCTCGATCCTGTTAACATGCTCTGGAACAGAACACCTGAGGAGATCAAGGAAGAGTCACAGAAGGTTCTGGATGCAGGAATTGGTCTGCTGGCACCTGGATGCGGTATTGTGAGCAAGACTCCAACCGAGAACCTCCAGTCAATGGTAGAGATGGCAAAGAGCCACAAATATTGATAGTCGACAGTTTCTCCGGGTGAATCCTTCATGTGAGTAGTCATAACATATCTTCCCGGAGAAATCATTTATTCAGTTATTAGGTTATGATCAGGTCCATTGTATTAGTTTATGTAGTTAGAATTCGGGGCTGAAGAATAGTCCTTTCTTAAACATAAAGTGTCTATATCCATCCAATGGCCTCTATAGAATTCCATCTCCACACTCCTCTGTACTAAGCAAAGGCGTTTGGAATTCTAAAAACCGATTTTCTCTTCTGAACTTGTAAGGGATGTATTTTTCTAATCTGAGATGTACAATATTCAACTCTAGTATTACAAGCACGCTGTAATATTGCAAGGATAATTGCATATTACTTTCTCTTTTCTACATTCATATGCAATAGACACATTGCACTCAGTTTATTCTATATAACTTATCTTTCTAGTAATTTTATTGATTGTTTCTACACCTCTTTTTCATTAAGAAGGTTGCAGACTAGAGTAAAAAGGAAATTCCAATGCTTAAAAAGCAAGAGATTATTGCCAAGGCAAAAAAAGCTGTCATGGAATTTGATGATAAAGCAGCAAAAAAGATTGCTACCGAAGCCCTTGATGCAGGTATGGACCCTTCCGAACTCATTGAAGAAGGGTTCACAGCGGCAATGACAGCTGTGGGTGAACAGTTTGCAGCAGGCAAAGTATTCCTTCCTCATGTTAGTGCAGCGGTTGATGCAATGCAGGCAGCAATTGACATACTGTTACCTGAACTGGACAGGACGGGCTCTAAACCCAAGTCAAAAGGCACAGTTGTTATAGGCACAATTGAAGGTGATATCCATTCCATAGGAAAGGACATTGTTGTAACAGCGCTCAAGATTGCAGGTTATAATGTCGTGGACCTTGGCAGGGACGTGCCTATAGAGAATTATGTAATAAAGGCAAAGGAAGTTAAAGCAGATGTTGTAGCTTCGTCAGCACTTATGACCATTACGATGATCAATCAGAGACGTATAGAGGAGGAACTAAATGAGGCAGGTTTCAGGCGCAACGTCAAAACAATGGTTGGCGGCGCACCTGTAACTAAAGAGTGGGCTTACAATATCGGAGCCGACATTTATGCAGAGAATGCAGGAGATGCTGTGGACAAGATCACTGCCTCGCTCAAGGATAAAAAAGTGTTGGATCTATAATCAACTTTCATTACCATCAATAACTCAAAAAATAGATTTTTATCCTAAATGATTAGATGCTTGCAATATGAGGTTGTAACGTATGCTTTTGCTTTAAGTCTTACATCCGTTTCCACCGGATACCATCTTTCCTATCCTCGATAAAAATTCCTTTTTCCTTAAGGTTATCCCGGATTGCATCGGATTTTGCCCAGTCTTTTTCTTCACGTGCCTTTTCCCGGAGTCCTATCATTTCCGTAATATCTTCCTCTGACAGACCATTTGCAACATCTTCGGAAGCTGGTTTTTCATCCTCTGTAAGTATTCCAAGTACTTCGTTGATCTCTGAATAGAATTCCAGTATTTTTTCAAGTGATAAGCGGCCTGGTTTTTCACTGGTAATTATAGAATTTATCTTACGAGAGAACACAAAAAGATTTCCAATTGCTTCTCTTGTGTTGAAATCATCATCCATGGAATTGATGAATGCATCCCTGGTTTCACTTATTAAATCCGTAAGTCCGTTATCATTTCCATCTTCATGGGCTTTTTTCAGGGCATGTTTTACGTTTGATATCGTATTTAGTAATCTCTTTCTTGCCCTGCCAGCTTCTTTCAGGGTCTCCTCGCTGAAATCTATAGTACTTCTGTATTGTGTATAGACTATGAAGAACCTTATAGTTCCGGGGGAGAATTTACTGAGCACCTCTTTAATTGTGAAGAAATTACCAAGGGATTTCGACATTTTTTCTTTATGGATGGTCAGGAACCCATTATGCAACCAGTACTTGCTGAATGGATGTTCTCCGCTGCAGCTTTCAGATTGATGTATTTCCGCTTCATGATGCGGAAAAATAAGGTCCATACCGCCGCCGTGTATGTCCAATTGCTCTGAACCGTATTTCATTGACATGAAGGAACACTCGATGTGCCATCCCGGGCGTCCCCACCCCCACGGGCTTTCCCATCCGGGTTCATTTTCAGAGGCAGATTTCCAGAGAACGAAATCAAGCTGATAGCTCTTGTCATTTTCCACATCGATCCTGTTCCCTGAGCCTTCCATAAGTCCTTCCACGGTCTGATGGCTCAGTATGCCTATCTTGTCCATTGATTTTGTCAGATCATAATACACATTGCCTTTGTGGGTCACGTACGCTGTACCGTTTTCTATTAATGTTCCAACAGTTTCGATGATCTCGGGAATGTGTTCTGTGACCTTTGGCTGAGTGTCAGGAGCCAGCACTGAGAGGGTTTCCATGTCCTCTATGAAGGATTCAGTGAACTTGCGGGACAGCACAAAGGGGTCTTCGCCTGTTTCTCTTGCCCTGTTTATCACCTTGTCATCGACATCTGTTATGTTGGAGATGTAGTTGACATCATATCCTCTGTAAATAAGATATTTTCTTATGACATCAAAAGAAACGTAACTTCTTGCATGTCCCAGGTGGCAGTGGTCATATACTGTGGGGCCGCAAACATACATATTCACTTTTTTTCCGTGAAAGGGGATAAATTCCTCTATACTTCTCGTTAATGTATTGTAAACATTTAGTGTCACAGTAAAACTTCCTTATATATAGGATGCCGAGGGAGAGATTCGAACTCCCGAAAAACCGCTTTGCAGGCGGTCACATTAGCCACTCTGTCACCTCGGCATAAAGACGCAAAAAATCATTACAACTTATTATTGTCAGTTTTCTCTATTTATCTGTTATTATCAATACTAAAGACAAGTGGAAAAATTTGCTTATGATGTTTATTACAGTCTCTTTGTCATATCTGTGCTCTTATATAATAAATACAAAATCGTAATCATAGTTTTTGTTATTCACTAAACCAAAAATTTATTTATGAAAGCATTCAATATTTCATTAACTAAGTAATAAAGCATATATGCTCGTATCCATTGTTTTGGGTTAATGCAATTGACAGGGGAATTCTGTAACCATATTGATTTGGATGGTTCCTGATAAATGGATATTTTAAGACTAAGTAAAAAGAGAAAGTAGGCGGAGGGGCGCAATTATGGTGATGTCCGGGAAACCTCATAAGATATCTGATGTCTTGTCACGCATTGGCCAGAGTCACATAGCATTGTTAGGTGCAGTAGTAATTTTGGTATTATTGTTATTTGTGTGGTGGCAGGCCAGTCTTGTATATCAGGACCATTTGTTGGAAGGTCAGCAAGCTCAAGTTGAAATGCAATTGATCTCTTATGGGGCTGCATTGACAAATCAGGTAAATCTGCATCTGTCTCATCTTAAAGGACTGGAAGCATTTGCTCAGGCAAACCCTACTGAAAATGAATTGGATGCAAATTTTGAAAGTTTTGCCTCCGGTTTGTATTTCGGTACATCAGTTGTCAGGTCAATTCAGTTATTTCCAACGTTCACTGAAGTGTATGTCTATCCTGTTTCAGGCAATGAGGCTGTTGTAGGAAGAAACCTTGATGATCTGATCAACGATGAGCGTCCACAGGTTCGTATTGATGTACAAAGAACCATTCAGACGCAAGAGGTAGCAATCAGTGGCCCTTATGAATTGCGACAGGGTGGCTTTGGTATGGTATTCCGACAGTCCGTTTACCTTAACGATTCACTCTGGGGGATGGCAGTGCTTGTTTTTGATGTCCATCCTTTGTTACATGAAGCAGGATTGGATACTTCATCTGAAAACTTGAATATGGTTCTAAGTGACGGCTCCGGTCAGATTCTGGTTGGTTCCAACGATACGCTTCTGATGGTTCCAATGACCTATTTCGTGGACCTGCCTGAAGGTGGATGGGAACTCGCCGCTGTTCCTGTAGGGGGATGGTCGGCTTCCATTGAAGAACCATTGGATATTTTCAAAAAAAGCGGACTTGTTATTGTTTTTCTTCTGTAGGCAATGGCCTATGTTCTTCTTAGTTATGCTACTTCTCTTAAAAAGAAAGTAAAGGAACGTACGTTTTCTTTGACCGAGTCTCAAAACCGTTATCATCAATTGTTTGATAACAATTCTGATGCGTTGTTCTTAATTGATGAAAGTGGACAGATATTGGATGCCAATAATGTTGCTTTGGAACGTTATGGCTATTCGAAGGAAGAATTATTGGAGATGGTTGCCTGTGACCTGTCAGCTCCAAATTTGCGTGACAATTCAGTTTCACCTATAAAAGAAATTCTTGATTATGGTATGCAATTCCAGTGGGTCCATGTCCGCAAGGATGAAACCGAATTTCCGGTAGAGATAAATGCCCGGCCTTTGATGTTGAACGACCAAAAATGTATTCTTGCTAGTGTGAGGGACGTAACTGCAAGCAAAAAGGCTGAAGAAGCTCTTATAAAGTCAGAGGAAATGTTCTCCAGAATATTTAACACCGTACCGGAGGGCATGATATTGACGACATCCAATGAGAAAATTATCAACGTCAACGAGAGTTTCTTCAGGAACATGGGCTTTGACAGGGAAGAGCTTATTGGTAGAACCACTCTAGATGTAGAATTCTGGCTGGATCCTGCAAAAAGGGAGCAATATATCGCTCAGCTTCAGAATCAAGGGTTTGTAAGGAATTTTGAAGCTGAGGTCATTACAAAGGCCGAAGAAAAAAAACATGTTCTCGTTTCCGGTGACATAATTACAGCAGACAACGATAATCTGCAGCTTACCATATTCAGGGACATCACTGAGCGTAAGACTATAGAGATAACTCTTCATGAGAGGGACCGTCTGCTGAATGAAGTAGGAAGCATCGCGAAGATTGGTGGCTGGGAATTTGATGTTTCCACGGGCGAGGGTACATGGACTCCTGAAGTTGCCCATATTCATGACCTTGACCCTGACGATGAAACGAATAGAGAGATAGGATTGAGTTTCTATTCTCTGGATTCAAAAGTTATCCTCGAAAAAGCAATACACGATGCTATTGAAAAGGGTGAACCATATGACCTTGAGCTGGAACTTATATCAGCTAAAGGGATACACAAATGGGTGCGCACACTTGCCCGTACAATCATGAAAGATGGCAAGGTTGCACAGTTGACCGGTTCCATGCAAGATATCACAGAGCGAAAACTTGCCGCTGATAAACTGCGTGAAAGTGAGGAGCGTTTCCGTGCCACTTTTGAGCAAGCGGCAGTAGGCGTTTGTCAATGTAATATGGATGGTGGTTTCATTCAGGTCAATCAGCGGTTGTGTGATATCATAGGTTATGATTCTCAAGAATTGCTTGAAATGAATTTTTCTGATATTAGCTATCCTGAGGACCTCCAAAAAGAGCTTCCTTATGTAGAAGAAGTTCTTGCCGGAGAGATTAATGACTATTCAATGGAGAAAAGGTACATTTGCAGGGATGGCAGGACTGTATGGGTGAATTTAGCCGTTACGATGGTGCACTCTCCTGATGGTAAACCTTTGTACTTCATAGGCATGATAGAGGACATCGACAAACGTAAACAGGCAGAGGAAGAAATTCGGAAGCTCAATGCTGAACTTGAACAACGTGTTGTAGAACGTACATTCCAATTGGAGGAAGCTAACAAGGAGCTTGAGGCATTCGCTTATTCTGTATCCCATGACCTGCGTGCTCCCCTGAGAGCGATTGATGGTTTTTCGAAGATAATAATGGAAGACTATGAGGACCAATTTGATGAAGAGGGTGAGCGCCTGTTCAATGTGATCAGGACAAACACTCAAAAGATGGATAAGCTCATCACAGACTTGCTGGCCCTTTCCAAGATTGGGAGGAATGAAATTAATCATGTTGCCATTGATATGAATGCCATGGTCAAGTCGGTCTTTAATGATCTTGTAGCAAGCGAAAATGAAAAGAGTTTTGTGTTTACAGTATCCGATCTTCCTGTTTGTTTTGCAGACCCTACTTTAATAAAGCAGTTGTGGATTAATCTTTTGTCCAATGCTGTGAAGTACAGTATGCACAGGGAAGAGAACATAATTGATGTCGGAACTTACACTGAGGACGGTATGAATGTTTATTATGTCAGGGATAATGGTGTGGGTTTTGATCCCCGTTACAGTCACAAACTATTTGGAATATTCCAACGTCTTCATAACGAAAAAGAGTTTGAGGGGACAGGTGTTGGCCTTGCTATCGTTCAACGTATAGTGGGCAGGCATGGTGGCAAGGTATGGGCTGAGGGAAAGGTCAATGAAGGAGCGACATTTTACTTTTCATTACCTATAGGAGAAGATCATGTGTGTGGAGAATGAAGTAGAGATCCTACTTGTGGAAGACAACCTTAATGATGTGGAATTAGCTCTTAGGGCTTTGAAAAAGAACAACATTGTAAACAATATAGTTGTCCTTGGAGATGGTGAGCAAGCTCTTGATTTTATCTATGGGCACGGGGAGTTTAAAGACAGGGACATTAAAACACAACCCCGTTTGATTCTTCTTGATCTGAAACTTCCAAAACTTGATGGTCTGGAGGTGCTGAAAGCAATAAAAAGTGACCCGGAAACAATGGTGATTCCTGTTGTCATGTTGACATCCTCAAAGGAAGAATGTGACGTTGTAGAGAGTTATCGCCTTGGTGTTAACAGTTACATAGTAAAACCAGTGGATTTTGACAACTTTGTGGAGGCCATAAGGAAGATCGGTTTTTATTGGTTGCTAATGAATGAGTTCAAAAGATAGTGAGGCCCAAAAAGATGGAAAACGATTCTATTCTGCATATATTGTTTGTAGAGGATGTTCCCTTTGATACAGAATTGGCAGAGAGGATGCTTGTAAAAAATGGGGTGCATTTCCAGTCATTGAGAGTTGAAACAAGTGAAGATTTTTCAAGAGCACTTGAAGAATTTGCCCCTGATATTGTAATATCTGATTATAGTCTTCCAACGTTTGACGGCATGCAGGCACTTAAAATACTGCTAGAGTTCGACAACCGTATTCCTTTCATCGTTTTAACAGGTTCTCTGAATGAGGAAACTGCTGTTTCATGCATGAAGGCAGGAGCAACAGATTATGTGCTTAAGGATCGCATGAAAAGACTTCCATTTTCTGTAAGGGAAGCCCTTGATAGTAAAGCTGTTCTCATGGAAAAAGAAAAAGCAGAGTCCTCTCTTCGTAAAAGTGAGGAAAGGCTCAAGCTTGCAATGGAGGTTTCAGAATCTGGTTTCTGGGACTGGGATATGGATACCAATGCCGCGTATTTCAGTTCTGGCTGGTACAAAATGTTTGGATATGAACCACATGAACTTTCCCGTTCATTTGAAACATTTACTTCCCTTTTGCACCCTGACGAAAGTGAGTTTATAAGCTCAAAATTACTGGGGGATCTACAAAAACTGGAAACTTTTCAAATGGATTTCAGAATGCGTTCCCGGTCAGGGGAGTGGATATGGGTTACAGGCCATGGAAAGCCTTTTGAGATCGATCAAAATGGTGTTCCTCATCGGGCAATTGGTACATGTGTAGATATAACCAACAGAAAGCTTGCTGAAGAACAAATGTTGCGTGCAAGGATAGCTGCTGAAGAGGCTAATCGCTATAAAGATGAGTTGTTGGGTAACATCAGCCATGAGTTAAGGACTCCTTTGAGTTCTATAATTGGTTTTTCTGATGTTTTACTCGAAGGTTTATCGGGTAGTTTCAATACGGTACAAAAAGAACAGTTATCAATTATTAATACAAGTGGAAATAAATTACTCGAGCTCATTAACAGGATGCTGGACCTGTCCGGGATAGAGTCTGGAAAAATGTCTCTTTTGATTGAAAGCTTTCATCCGGAGTATGTCTTATCTGTAGTTCTCAACAGAACGGGTGCAATGGCCTCTAAAAAGAACATTACTATTAGTACAAAGATAGATTCTGATGTTGGGGAGATAACAGCAGATGCCATTAAGACCACAGAAATGCTTTATAATCTGGTTGAAAATTCCCTGAAATTCACACGCGCAGGTGGTGCAATATCAATAGATGTAAAAAAGGTGGATGATAGCATATGCATATCTGTTTCAGATAGTGGAATTGGAATAAAAGAAGCTGATATGGATCGAATATTTGAACCTTTTGTGCAGGCGGATGGCTCGACAAGTCGCAAACACGGAGGCGCAGGTCTGGGTCTTATGCTTGTAAGGGAGTATGCAAAAATGCATAACGGTGAGGTACAAGTTGAAAGTGAATATGGTAGTGGCAGTACTTTCACACTGAAATTACCTTTATATGTGGATACTTTAAAGGCGTTACCTTAGCATAAAAAATAGGGGATGGAAGCTAATCAAATAAGTAATCGCTCCAGTCCACAGACCCTGGTCTGTAAGCCTGTTCGATTTCTTCTGTTTCTCCTCTCTTAAGTGCCTTTATTATTTTCCCGATATCCTTGAAGGTTCCATCCACAGTTCCTCCTGTCGTATTAAGTTCAAAGACCTTCTCGCACCAGTCCACCGCTTCCGCCAGGATGATGTCCAGGGCTTCTGCTTCGAGGTTTTCCCGTACTTTTTCAACTGAATACTTCCTTTTTTCCAATCTTTCTTTCAGTTTTTCAGGCGATGTCCTCAGCACAATAACGATATCAGCAATATGGTGTGAGAGATGGCTGTCAACTATGGTGACAGGATATAATTTATCCTGCAGTTCCAGAACCCTGTTATATACCAGGTCCATGTCAGCAACGACGCAGTCCCTTTCTGTATCCACTTCGCAGTAGAGCTTCTCTTCTTTGATGAGCTCGTTGAGGTGGATAACCTGATATGATGGGTCATTTTCCATTAGTTTTGTAACAGATGTCTTCCCTGTTCCCGGTGTTCCTGTGATACCGATAAGCATGGTTACTAATAAGCCTGCAAACGCTTAATCCTTGTGCATCCCCTCGATTACCCTGAGGAAGTTTCTGATGATCTTAACTCCTTCATCGGTAAGGATGGATTCCGGATGGAACTGCACTCCATAGATCGGATATTCATTGTGCTCAACGGCCATGATGATGTCATCATCTGTCTTCGCGGTAACTTTCAGGTCAGCAGCTAGTTCCTTTATGGCAAGGGAGTGATATCTTCCGCCCTTGAAACCACCTTTTAGGTTAGCAAAGAGCGTTGAATTGTCATGGCTTATATCGGACGTTTTACCATGTATCGGTCCTCCAATTGCATGGTCGATGGTCCCTCCAAATGCAGTATTTATGGCCTGGTGTCCAAAACATACTCCAAGTATGGGAATCTCTGCTCCAAATTCTCTGATAATGTCAATACATGTTCCGACATCTTCTGCTTTGTGAGGTGTGCCGGGTCCGGGTGAAATGATGATTCCATCTGGTTTCATGTCCTTAACCTCTTCAATGGTAATCGTGTTGGTAACGACTACTGTGTCCGGCTCGAATATGGAAACAAAATCTACAAGGTTCCATACGAAGGAGTCTTTATTGTCGATGAACAATATTTTCATTATTTTCCTCCTATCGCCTTTATCATTGCAGCCATTTTTCTTTCCGTTTCATTATATTCGTATGTCGGGTCAGAGTCAGCCACGATGCCTGCCCCTGCCTGTACATAGGCTGTGTTGTTCTTTATCATCACAGTCCTTATGACAATTGCAAAATCAGCATCGCCATTCCATGAATAATATCCCACGCCACCGCCGTATATTCCTCTTGATTCAGGCTCAAGGTTATCTATTATTTCCATTGCCCTTATTTTCGGTGCACCGGACAATGTTCCGGCAGGGAATATCGCTCTTGTGGCATCGAACTGGTCGCATTCATCCCTTAGATCCCCGCTCACCGTGCTCTCGATATGTTGCAGATGTGAGTATTTCACAACACTCATAAGGTCATCGACTTTAACAGTTCCACCTTTAGAGACCATCCTGACATCATTGCGTCCGAGGTCTACGAGCATTACATGCTCAGCACATTCTTTCTTGTCCTCTAGCATTTCAGCGGCAAGTACTTTATCCTCTTCTTCATCCTTTCCTCGTGGACATGTACCTGCTATCGGATTTGTTATTACTTTCCTGTCGTACACTGTCATGAGTGTTTCAGGGCTTGCACCCACTATTCCAATGTCCTTGAAGTTGAAGATATACATGTAAGGACTTGGGTTGATGTTCCTGAGCCTGATGTAGAGTTGCAGGGGTGTTTGTTTCATTTTGACAGTGTATCTTCGGGAGATCACGACCTGGAAAATATCACCATCAATAATGTGCTGTTTTGCCTTTAGTACTGCATCCTCGTAAGCTGCCTGATCAGTATTGGCAACAGGTTTTTCAGAATCTACCGCAGGAATATCTTCACTTATTCCTATTACGGATGCCATCTGCAGTGACCTTTCCATCAACAGTGCCTCGGAGTATGCATGCTCGTAAACAGCATCCAAGTCACTTGTTTCTGTCACGAAAGGTGTGATCACTATGTAGGTTTCGTTGGTTATGTGGTCAAAGACAAAGGTCTTCGACATGATGGCAAAATGCATGTCCGGTGTGTCAGCATCAGGTTTTTTGTCGATGTCTAACCAGGAATCGTAAACAAGGTCGTAACTGTTGTAACCGATTGCACCTCCCAGGAAGGTCTGCCTGTCAAAGCGTTTCTGGTTAAGTAGCGTTGTATCGGTACTGGTGGGGTATATTTTTCTAAAAGCTGCAAGTGCATCTTCATCTTCGCTGATCTTTAACCTGAACTTGCCACCAATAAGGGATTCAATGTTTCCCATGGACTTTAGTTTGCTATAGATATGTTTTGTAAGCTCGGAGTTCATCTGGCATTCGATTGTCAGGTAGTTGTCCTTTATAGATACTACCATCTCCGGTTCATAACCTACAAATGAATATCTTGCATGTCTTTTTTCCTTTTCGACAGATTCAAGCAGATAGGAATGACTTGCATTCTGCAAGGTTGCGTACAACTGCAGGGGCGTACATATGCTATCCACTTTTGTCATAAGCTGCACGATTGCAGGCTTCTGTGAATTTTCAATAAGGGATGTAAAATCATCTTTAGTAAGATCAAAATCAACCATTGATACACCTGACCTCTTTTATGAACCTGCGTATTTTTGCAGGGTCTTTTATTTTATTTGTCTCTACACCTGAGGCAGTGTCCACGGCAAATGGCCTGACCTCTTTTACGGCATCCCGCACATTTTCAGGATTAAGTCCACCGGCAAGTATTACCGGGATATTTGTATTTTCCACTACCTGCCTGCTTATTGACCAGTCATGCACCGCGCCTGTGCCACCACTGGTTCCTGCTTTGCCCGAATCCAGAAGTATGCCGTCTATCAGGTCATTGTCAAGTAGTGCATCCAGTTCAGTCACAAGCTTTGCAGGCAATTCTTTGCTTTCTACAGGTATGGTAAATGTCCTTATGATCTTCTGGTGCGTGCCGTTGCGTATGATCTCTATTTCTTCAGGGCTGAGCTCATTGTGAAGCTGTACAACATCTGGTTTTACCTTCTCTATAAGTTCCAGTGCCTGTTGACCGTCAGATGGCATTATCACAAGTACTGAGTCCACGAAGAAGGGTACTGATTTTACAAGCTCTGCTGCTGTTTGTACATCCAGTTTTCTGTGTGTGTTCACAGGAACCTCTGTGATAAAACCAACAGCATCAGCTCCATAGCTTACTGCCAGTTCTATGTCTTCAGCAGACTGCATTCCGCATATCTTCACTCTTGGAAGCTGCTTCATGTATAACCTCTTGGATGTTGTTGTTATCACTGAATTCCAGTAGTTTCTCCATGGCTCTACCACTATCAAGTATCTCTTCGATCATTGGAATGGCTTCTTTTACGGAGCCAGCTTTGCCAGCAACATAAAGGGCCGCGGCGGAGTTCATTACTATAATATCTCTCTTAGGTCCTTTTTCACCTTTGAGGATGTATATTATGTCAAGTGCGTTCTCTTTCGGTGTGCCGCCTACAATATCATTTGCTTTTGCTCTCTTGATCCCAAGCTCTTCAGGAGTGAGTGTATAGGTGCTGATCTTTCCGTCCTTGAGTTCGGCAACATATGTTTCGGATATATTGGATATCTCATCCATGCCGTCTCCGTGAACTATCATTGCTCTTTCAACACCGAGCTTTTTCATTACCTGGGCAAATGGTTCGCATAGCTTCTTGTCAAAAACACCAACAAGCTGAGTTTTTGCATTTGCAGGATTTGTAAGGGGCCCGAGCATATTGAACACGGTCCTGACTCCCATTTCCTGTCTAATGGGTCCGACCCTTTTCATCGCAGGATGGAATATTGGTGCAAACATGAAACCGATGCCATCTTTTTCGATCGATGCTTTTACTTCTTCAGGTGATTTGTCCACCTTTATACCGAGTTCCTTCAGCACGTCAGCACTTCCTGAAAGAGAGGTTATAGAACGGTTACCGTGTTTTGCAACGGCTACACCGGCTGCTGCAGTTACGATGGCTGCTGCAGTCGAAACATTGATGGTATTGTGCCTGTCACCACCGGTGCCCACGACATCCACGAGCACACCGGTAACTTCCGGTGCAATTGTATTTGCGGCTTTTTTCATCCCGGTGGCAAAACCTGCGATCTCTTCAGGAGTCTCCCCTTTCATTTTCAGGCCTATGAGGAGGCCGGCAATTTGTGCATCAGTGGCCTCTGTGAATATCTGTGTGATAGCGTCCTCTGCTTCCATTATTGTGAGGTTCTGCTTTTCACTTACTTTCTTTATGTAGTCCTTCATGTGAGCACCTTTGAACGCATTGATGTATATATCTATACAATAGTGATTAAAGATGACTAATTGTATTTAATACTTATGGCTTTGTCAAAAGCAAAAAACAAAAAAGACAAAATTAAACGGAGCCAGAGATCAGAAAGTTCAAAAAAGCATAAAACAGAAATTGACAGTAAAAAAGCAATGTAACGGAAAATAATATCAAAGGTATCAGGACACTCTTCCGCAATTTTTCCTGCCTTTTTCCGTCAGCCTGTAGGATTTTATTTTACTGTTCCCTGCAGATAGTTCAGGGCCTGCGCAGAGCTTTGAACACCCTGGACAGTTCCCGCCGCAGCTAATTTCTCCTTCAGCTGTACACTCTATATCTCCTTTTTTTTCCATGATGTTCAGGAGGTTCCTGAATTCATCTTGCCTGAGGTTGAGCCTACCAGCAATGGTCCAGATGATGAGATTCTCTTTGGAGTCCATTATTGTGGCTATTCTTTTCAGGAAAAATTTGTAACCGACTACCATTATGCTCCCTCCCTGAATACAAGTACTTCATTAAGGGAAAACCTGTCTTTCCAGTGCAGTATTCCTGCAAGTGAAAGTAGTCCAAGGTAGATTCCCGGTCTGAAAGTCTCCATTATACTCCATCCTTCGTAGTCATCGGGGACTATAAAGGAATCAAGCAGAGTGCCGCCCATTATCAACAGGTATGCTCCCATGAATACAAGTGACATCAATATCCCTACATAAACGAAGGAGACACCTGCGTTAATTCCCTGTTTCATTTCCTTTAGGCCGTAAAGGAATACTGCTCCTATGACCACAAGGCAGAACCCGCCGAGGATGTCGCCCGGGACGAATAGTTGACTTGCTGTTGCGGTATTTATTCCAAGTCCTTCTGCAATGTGGAATATTCCAAAGATGGTGTACAGCGCTCCTGCAAGTGCTGCAAATATTAATTCTTTATTTTCATGATTTTGTTTCATCTACATCATCTCCTTTGTAGTTCAGGCAAGTAGTCCCATTCTGCTGCCAACCTGGTACACAACAAATGCACTTCCCCATGCAAGTCCTGTGCCGTAAAGTAATTGGAACATGGTCCATTTCCATGAACCTGTTTCTCTTTTGATAACTCCTATACAGGCAAAACATGGTGCGTACAGAAGAGTGAACACCATTAGCCCCAGACCTGCAAGGGGTGTCATTGCTCCAGCTGCAAGTACGGCTGAAAGACTTGCTTCATTCTCGCCTACTCCATAGAGTACACCCATGGAACCAACGACTATTTCTTTTGCAACAACGCCGAACAATAATGCTACAGCAATTCTCCAGTCAAATCCAAGGGGCGCTACAAGGGGTTCTAACATTACTCCAATGACGCCTATTACGGAATTTGTGCTGCCATAAATTTCCTCGGAAGCAAAGATCCCTCCACTTCCAGGTGCCGGAATTGATGCAAGTAACCATACTCCAACAACACCTATGAGTATGATAGTTCCTGCTTTTTTGAGGTATATCTTGCCTCTTTCCCACATGTGGATGGTACTTCCTTTGAGTGTAGGTATCTTGTATGAAGGGAGTTCCATAATGAAAGGTGCATCTTCACCTCTTAGTATTGTACTTCGCATGAGTTTTGCACTTACTATCGCGACAAGTATTCCAAAAGCATACAAACTGAAGATCACAACACCTGCATCTCTTCCGAAGAAGGCACCTGCCAACAACACATAGACCGGCAGCCTTGCTCCGCATGACATGAAAGGTGTGATAAGTATGGTAATGAGCCTGTCTCTGGTGTCTTCGATGGTACGTGTTGCCATTATGGCAGGAACGTTACATCCGAATCCCATTATAAGGGGAATGAATGACTTGCCGTGCAATCCGATCTTGCTCATCAGTTTGTCCATGATGAATGCAGCTCTTGACATGTATCCGCTGTCTTCCATCAGGGAGAGCATGAAGAAGAGCAAGAGGATGTTGGGCAGGAATATCAGTACCGACCCGACACCTGCTATCATTCCTTCTCCTACAAGGGATGCCAGCCATGGGATATTAATGACATTTGTGGCAGTTTCTGCGAGCCATCCGAAGAATATGTCTATTATATTCATGAAGGGTGTGGCAAAAGTGAAGGTAATCTCAAAAGCTGCCCACATCAAAGACAGAAATATAGGTATTCCAAGAACTCTGTTTGTCACCACGCGGTCAACCATGTCCGAACCGCTAAGATGTTCAGTGTTGATGTCACAAACCTGCCTTAGCATGGCCTGTATGGTCTTGTATCTCTGGTCTGCTATTTTTGCCTCTAAACTATCAGCATCTATTTTGCTGAGTATCTCATTTATACGGGTATAGCTATCGCTTTCCCTTGCTTTTTTAATTATATTCTCGTCGCCCTCAAGCAACTTCATGCTGAACCATCGTAACGGATAATGTGCAAAATAAGGATCAGTTCCAAGGATCGATCCAAGTTCATCAGCATTGTTCTCTATTTCTTCTTCGTAGGTGAACACGCTCTCTGTGAACTGCGTCTTATCTATCTCTCCTGCAACTGCATCAAGAAGACCTTCTATCCCATTTCCTTTACTTCCGATTGTGGATACTACGGGTATTTCGAGGAATTCCTGCATATTCTCCGCATCAATGCTGTCACCTTTTGCTAGTGCAAGGTCGGTCATATTGAGTGCGATGATCATTTTCACTCCCAGTTCCATCAACTGGGTCGTGAGGTAAAGGTTCCTTTCAAGATTTGTTGCATCTATAACCTGCACTACAATGTCCGGCTTTTCTTCAATAATGAAATCACGTGCTATTATCTCGTCAAGTGAATAAGCTGTAAGACTATAGGTTCCGGGAAGGTCTACAATTTCCATTTCAATGTCATTGTGGACTCTTTTTCCTATCTTTCTCTCAACGGTTACTCCGGGCCAGTTTCCAACGTGTTGTTTTGAATCTGTTATTGCATTGAATATGGAGGTCTTTCCAACATTGGGGTTGCCGGTAATGGCTACCGTTATTTTTTCTGTCATTCTGTCACCACTCTGGTTTGGATCAGATTTTCCAATTACTCAAGTATTTCGACCATGATGGTTCCAGCCTCTCTTTTTCTGAGAGAGAGATTGTAGCCTTTAAGCTTGAACTCCACCGGGTCACCCAGGGGTGCCCTGCGAATAACGTCCACCCTTGTTCCGGGAGTGAGCCCCATGTCAAGAATTCTTTTTCTTGAGGACTTTTGCCCTGCTACTTTCAGAACCTTCACGGATGTTTCAGGTTCGATGAAATCCAGTGTTTTTTCGTTCATTTTGTAACCTTTTGTTCTCTTATTTTTTATAGGTGGGCCTACAATGTGTAACTATGTATATATTATTTTCCATTGGCTTACATAAGTAGTGTTATTTACAATGTCTCTGTGTGCAAACATTGCTTGTAAATAAGTAACAAAAGGCCTTTCAGGGTGGATTCAAAAAAGATGGCCAAGGCTACATGTTTGAAATTGAAAGTTCGGTGCAAAAAAAGAAAACAACAGTCAGATGCTGCTGATTTAAAAAATAGGGGTATTTATTCCTGGTTTTCGATGAGTTTGTATATCTTATTCATGTCAAGGCAGCTCTCAATTATCTCTGCAAGTTCTTCATATGCCTCATCTTCAGTTGTGACTTTTTCAGGATGGTACTCTACGCCTTTCTTTTCGGCAAGATATATCATGAGTGCATGGCGTATGTTCTCGTTTTCGAAAAGTCCATGAAGGTATGTACCCACCACAGTGCCGCTCTCGTCAGTACTACCGTCATCACCAAAAACAGTTCTTGGTGTTTTGGTTATGCCCATGTGTATCTCGTAGCCACATATCTCGTCACCTTTGATGTTTTTGAAAATTGGGCCATCGGCTACTATTTCTTTTTGGACCTGAATGGTCTTTTTCTTGTATTCACCGAATGATGTTTCGATATCAAGCAAACCAAGTCCTTCATAGTCTGCTTCAACTCCGTTCTCTATGCCGGAATCGTGGATAACTTTACCAAGCATCTGATAACCGCCACAAATTCCAAAGATGGCTGCTTTTCCTTTGAGGTTGCGTATCTGGATGTCCATACCGCTTTTCTGAAGGTCTTGCAAGTCACTGACAGTATTTTTCGTACCGGGGATTATCACGCAATCGGGTGTTCCCAGATTTTCATCAAGATCAACATACCTGACGTTTGCAATCCTCTCTAGCGGTTCGAAATCAGTAAAATTGGAGATCCTTGGAAGGCGCACTACAGCAATGTCAATATCGTTGATATCTTCATTTTCTTCCCTTCCCTTTTTCTTCCTGATCGCCATTGAATCCTCAGAAGGTATATTGAGCTTGTAATATGGAAGAACTCCAAGAACGGGTACACCTGTCAGGTCTTCCAACTGCTTTAATCCGGGTTCAAGTATTGCAGGATCGCCTCTGAACTTATTGATGACGAAACCTTTGAGGTTCTTGCTGACGTCTTCAGGAAGAAGCTCTTTAGTTCCGTAGAGACTTGCAAAAACACCGCCTGATTCGATATCTCCCACAAGTATGATGGGTGCTTGTGTTATACGTGCGGTTCCAATATTGACGATATCCCTGTCATACAGGTTGATCTCGGCAGCTCCACCTGCTCCTTCCATGACTATCAGATCATATTCAGACTCAAGTCTTTCAAGGGCTCCCCTGAGCACGCCATGCATTTCCTCTATGGAATCGTAATAATTGCCAGCGGTCTTATCGGCATAGGGTTCACCAAGTACGATAACCTGTGATGTTCTATCTCCTTTGGGTTTGAGAAGAACTGGATTCATGTCAGCAGTGGGCTCAACTCCGGCAGCTTTGGCCTGTATTGCCTGAGCAATTCCAATCTCTTTTCCGTCTTTTGTGATCCATGAGTTGAGACTCATGTTCTGGGCCTTAAATGGTGCAACCTTATATTTTCTGGAAAGGATCTTGCAAAGGCCAGTGACCATTATGCTCTTGCCTACATCTGATGCAGTACCCAATACCAGTAGTTTCTTAGCTTTTTTCTTGTTTTCCATTGCAACCGCCCTAAATATTTTTGAATTGCTATACTATTTCGTAATAATGCAACAGTTTTATGAAGGACAACTTATATCTACTTAACTCCAGTTTATCTTAGTTAAGGTGGAACATGACAGAACTTATGCACGTAAGTGGCGGTCCAACAAAACCGGAGATTATTGCAGTTGCCCTATCAAAACTTGATTTAACGGATAATTGCAGATTTTTCGACATTGGTTGTGGTACGGGAGCCGTGTCTATAGAAGCTTCAAAAATGGTACGCGATATTAGCATATGTGCTATTGATGCAAGGGAACAGGCAATTGATGTAACGAAGAAAAATTTCGAAGCATTTAAGATTACCAATGCACATGTGTTTTCCGGTGAATCATCTGAGATCCTGGAAAAGCAGGATGTTGGGTCAATTGATTGTGCATTTATAGGTGGCACAAAAAACATTTCCCGTGTGCTTGAAGTGCTTGCTGAAAAGAAGGCAAAGAGTATTGTGGTGAACGCAGTCAGGATCGAAACGGTCGTAAACGTAATAAATAAGATGAAAGAACTTGACTTATTCGATGAGGTACTGCATTTAATTGTTTCGCGTGGTGCACCGATTACCGGTGAAACCATGTTCAAACCTGAAAACCCGGTATATGTTGTTGTCGGCAGATCAGGTAAGAATTAATCTTAAATCTTGATGGTGATAAAAAATGCTTATTGGAGTTGGACTTGGTCCGGGAGATCCGGAGCTTCTTACATTGAAAGCTGTTGAAAGCCTGAAAAATGCATATAAGGTATACGTTCCCGGTCCCATGGCTGCGAATCTGGTAGCTCCTTATGCAGAATCAGAGATTCTTGAATTCCCCATGTTGACAGATTATGATGTGCTAAATGCCATCTGGAAAAAGAATGCTGACATGCTTGCTGAAGAATCAAAGGACAATCTTGTTGTTTTTGGTCTCATCGGTGATCCTAACTTTTTCTCAACATTCACTCACTTAAAACGTGTTATGAAAAAATTCTATCCTGATGTGGAAACAGCAACTATTCCAGGTATCAGCTCGATCACTTCCTTTGCTGCGCAGACAGGTGCAGAAGTGGATTCATCCTTTGAGGTCAGTGATGGTTCAGACAGTAAATACAAGATCAGGTTGAAGGCAAGTAAGCCGCTTGAAATAATCGATACATTTGAAAAGGAAGGTTTTAACAAATTCACTTTCTGTGAACGCCTTTTCAGTGATAAGGAAGTCATTATTACAGAAAGAGAGAAGATTCCTGAAAAGGGCAACTATTTCAGTATAATCTTCGCAGAGAAAGAATAGTCACAAGGAGAATCCAGATGACAAACAAGAAAGTCTATTTTGTAGGGTCAGGCCCGGGAAATGCGAAATATATAACCGTAATGGGCAAAGAGCTTCTTGAAGGAGCGGACCTTGTAATATATGCAGGTTCCCTTGTGAACCCTGAAGTGCTCAATTACTCAAAAGGGGAAAAGATCGACAGTTACGGACTTACCCTTGATGAAACTAACAAGCTTATTGTTGATAATCTTGAAGCAGGCAAGAAAGTTGTAAGGCTACACAGCGGTGATCCTTCACTCTATGGTTCCATCGTTGAGCAGATCGAGGAACTTAAGAAATTCGATGTAGTGGTTGAGATCATACCTGGTGTTTCTTCAGTATTTGCAACTGCAGCTGCATTGCAGACACAACTTACCTTAAATGAAGTTTCAGAAACCCTTATTATTACACGCCCTGCTGGCAAGACCCTTGAAAAGGATCAGATAAAGGAACTCTCAAGGCACAACGCAACCATGGCTGTTTTCCTGGGAACCCAGAAGATCGAGCAGATCATGGAAAAGGTGGAATATGCACCTGACACCCCGGTTGCAGTGGTTTTCCATGCATCATGGCCAGACCAGAAGATCATAAAAGGCACTGTGGCAGATATCGCCGGAAAGGTCAAGGAAGCAGGCATTATACGCTCTGCGATGATCCTTATTGGTGGAGTTGTTGATCCTGTGGACTATGGAAATTACGGGAGGTCTTACTTATACGGAGTGGCACAAGAACCGCTATCATAACCTTTGAGAGAAATCTTGAGGTTGCAGAGCGTCTGGCAGGACATCTGAACGCTGATGTCCTGATGTACGATAAAAGCGTCTTCAAAAAGGCCTTCGAGCAGTATGATGCCATCGTGGCAGTATTCGCCACGGGCATTGTTGTGCGTGAGATTGCGCCACTTATTGAAGATAAATGGAAAGATCCTGCAGTTATTGTAGTGGATTCGAATATGAATTTCGCAATTCCCCTGCTTGGTGGTCATCATGGAGGCAATGAGATCGTCAGGAAGATAGCTGAAATTGGTCCTGTTCCGGTTGTCACAACAGCCACGGAAGTCCATCATAGAAATTCTGTTGAGGGCATTGCCAAATCCCTTGGTTGTGACATTGTCAACAAACCTTCCACTGTGCAGGTGAACTGTGCTTTGCTTGATGAGGATGTTGAGGTCCTTGAAATAAAGGGTCCTAAAATAGTCATTGTCGGGGACGATGTTTCGGTCCTGAAAAAAGAAAAGGCAGAAAACGCATGATCATAGGTATCGGAGCCCGAAGGGGCATCAACAGCCAGGAAGCAATCGATGCTATCAATAATGCACTTGCTGAAGCAGGTAGAAGTATCGATGACGTGCATGCTCTGGCATCTGCTAAATTAAAAGAGAACGAAGCGGGTCTCCATGAGGCAGCAGAAATTCTTGGAATTGGAATTACTTTCATTGATCACGATGAATTGAATACTTATGATGCGCCGTCAGCTTCGCAGGCAAAACGCTTCGGGCTTAGAGGTGTGGCAGAGCCTGCTGCACTGGCGTTGTCGGATAAAAAAGAATTGATACTAAGGAAGAAAGTATATGGTAGGGTCACAATCGCAATCGCAGAGTGAAGCAAAAGGAAAGCTTTACATTATTGGTATAGGTCCGGGTTCAGTCGAACAGCTAACCGTTAAGGCAAGAGATGTTATCCTTACTTCAGATTACATCGTCGGAAACGGTACCTATCTCGACCAGATGGCAAGTCTGCTGGACAAACAGGAGATCGTTCGCAGTGCCATGGGTAAGGAAGTTGACCGTTCACGCAAGGCAGTGGAACTTGCACAGGAGAACGTTGTTTCCATGATAAGCGGTGGAGATGCAAACATTTACGGCATGGCAGGTCTTGTCCTTGAAGTGGCAGAACATGCAGGTCTGAATGTTGAGATAGAGGTACTCCCAGGTGTCACAGCTATTACGGCAGCAGCAAGTGTGCTTGGTGCACCTATCGTTAATGACATGTGTACCGTAAGTCTCAGTGATCTTCTGACTCCATGGGGAGTAATTGAGAAAAGACTTGATGCAGCAGCATCTGCAGACTTTGTTATGTCACTGTACAACCCCAAGAGCCGTCAGCGCAAATCCAATTTCTCAAAGGCTATCGAGATTATCAGGCGTCACAAGGATGATTCAGTCCCTGTTGGTCTTGTGAAGAATGCCCTGAGGGACAAGGATCAGGACTACATAGTCACCACCCTTGGCGAGGTCATGGAGCACAATGACTGGGTGGACATGAGCACTACCATTCTTATCACTACCAATGATTCCCGCATATGGGAGTCCGAATATGGCAAGAGGATAATTACACCAAGGGGGTATCATAGGAAATATGACTACTGAATCCAAAAAGACAGACACAAGTATCGAAGAACTTGTGGAGATGACCACCGAGATCGATCCTGAGCTTGTTGGTATCTGTACCGACCTTGGGTCACAAACCGATGAGGCAAAGGCAATTTACATGACCAGTCGTAATATTGCTAAAAAACTCGTTGGCGATGATACCATTGAGGATAAGGTAAGACAGAGATGTGTTACCTCAACAGGTGACCCTGCGGTTGCAGACCTCATGCGTTTTGTAAATGATCCTATCAAAGCAGGCGTGGAAGCTATAAAAAAAGGTGCTCCTATTCTTGTTGATATCAATATGGTCAAGGCAGGTATCACCAAGAGAGGTCATAACTGTGAGATTATATGTGTACTCGACAAGGATGAGGATGCAGAACTTGCACGCAAGCATGGAATTACAAGAACCGCAGCAGGTTTCCTGAAATGCAAAGACATACTGGAAGGTTCAATTGTGGCTATTGGTAATGCACCATCAGCTGCTTTTGCAGTTTGCAGGATGATCGAGCATGGCATCAAACCGGCAATTGTTGTTGGTACTCCTGTAGGATTCGTCAATGCAGCAGAGTCAAAAGAAGTTGTCAGAGGTGCAGCGGTACCTTCCATCACATGTGTTGGAACACGTGGCGGAACTCCAATGGCAGTTGCATGTGTCAATGAACTTGTAGCAATAGCAAATGATGATGAATGTGTCATTGACTGAACACATTCACCTTTTCTAATTTTGAATTCCTACTTTTCTTACATTTCTGCTTTATATTAATATTACAGTTTCTTTTTCCCGACTGCGATATACAAACAGGTTATCAGGGCAATAAAAGCTATGAGTCCTGAAAATCCTGGTGATTCTTCTTCCTGTGCTGCCTGTGGAACATTTGCATTTTCTGCAGCAGCCTGGAAATCCTTGCTTCTTCCAATGGTGTATGAACCTGTATCCGGGGCTCTGTCATAAAGTGTACGGGCATCCTCATCCGGATTCAATTGTACTATTCCGGTTTCAAAATTCCTAATCTTAGCTCCGTAGTTGACGAGGGCTGTTTCAGCATGTAAGTTCATATTCCCATCATCGTTACCCAGAAATACTGATGGAATACTCAGGTACATTTTGTTTCCTTGCATGGTGATCAGGTGGGTTACTTCCTTTACTTCGAATTTTCCGGCAAACGTTCCAATCATACTGGCAGACAGCTTTCCATTTTGCAGACTATAGATCAATGAATAGTCTTCTGTGTTATCCTGATCCATGTCAAAGAAAATGTTTGTGATCGCACCATCATCTAGGTTCAGACTGCTATAAGTGACAGTTATCAGCATGTTATTTTCATCGAATCCTGTTTCTATGGAAACGATCTCATCTCCGTCATGCCCGAACCCTGTGGAATCAGATTCAGAGTCTGTGAATGTCATCCTGTCATTTCCATAACTGAGCAATGCTTTAATGGATCCGTCCGAAGTATCAATGGCTCCATTACCGTTGTCAGGTAAGCTGTCAATGTCTCCTCCAAGGGAATCCTGTAATGTGAAGGAATCAACGGTGATGTACATATTTCCGTCATCATTACCAAGTAACGTAAGTGGTATTCCAAGGTAAACCGTATTTCCTGATACTTTGAAAGTACCATCATTATAGGGGACTCCAAGAGACCTCGTCGTTGTATCTGAATATCCCAGTTTCGCCAATTCAGAATCTGTATTTATCATTTTGATGGCTGCGTCTGTACCTGTCAGGCTTCCTGCTGCGTACTCTATTCTGTAATCCACTCCAAATGTCGGTGGTGCCTGTTCCGTATTTGTGAAACCTGTGGCAAGCTGTTGGTCAATATCAATGTTCACCCAGCCGGTGATATCATCTCCATATGAAAAGGAGCTTGGCTCAACATTATTGGCATAGGTTATTACAAGGTTCAACATCCCATTTCCGACGGTTGCATCAATATTTTCTATATCTGCAGCACCGCCGTCTCCAACTCTGTCAAAGATGCGTGCATTGCTTGAAGCAGTTTGCTGTATTTTGACACCACCTGTGCTGGTGTCAATTACTCCATAATCAGGTGCCCTGTCAAAATCAAGAGCTTTTACCATCTGGTCATGGACTGCAACAAAAACATCGGCATTTCCGTCATCATTGCCAAGCATCCAGAAGGGCAGTGTGATGTATATAGTATTGCTCTGTGCCTGAAGTGTGCCTGAGTCTACCATGTCATCATTAAGTGTCGTGGTTATCATGGGGTCAGAGTAGATTATGCTCATATAACTGAACTGATATACATAATCAGCACCATTTTCAGCGTACCCTGTCAGAATGTTCTGGTCTGTGTCAATGAAAACAGCTCCATAAAAACTATAATCTGCAATATCCTCTGTACATGTTATGATTATATTGAGATTGTTTCCATTATTTAAAACATCCAGTGAACTTATGTCAGGGGAGTAAAAATCTCCTGTCGTATCCGGGATGGCAGCCAACGATGTAGTTATCATACAAGTATAAATTATAACAATAATTCCAGTTAATATCACTTTTCTAAATTTCACAGTACCACCAACAAATTCTTTATGTCAATTCATCTTAATTGACTTTAATAAAAACAATAGTTGGTTGATATTTAATCCTTATGAAATTATTAGTTGTATTTACTGCATCATACGTAGCCAACAATGTGGTTAGTGTAGACCATCCATAGTCCAACAACTATTAGTATTATTCCTGCCACTTTTTTAAGTTCAATGTCATATTCTGATAGTTTGCCAAGCATGTTACCGGACAGTTTTGCTGAATAAGCAATGATGGTCATTGGGACAGCAAAGCCCATGGAATATGTGAAAAGAAGGGTAATGCCGTATAATACATCACTTTCAAGCGCGACTAATGTGAGTATGGAAGCAAGGATCGGTCCTACACATGGGATCCATACAATTCCAAGAGAAATACCTATTGCAAGCCCGCCAAACAGTCCTTTTCCTTCAGCGTGGATCTTTCCGGTGTATTGTGAAAGGAACGCGAGCGTGTCCTTTTCCATTAGCATTGAAAGTCCCATGAAGATTATTATGAGTTCGGCCAGTATTCTGAGCTCATTGAGATGGGGCAATAAGTATTCTCCAAAGGCAGAAGCAGCAATGCCCATGGTCGTGAATGATATTGTAAGCCCTGCGATGATTGCAAGGGGCCTAAGCTTGCTTTCTCCTGTAGAGTAAGCGAGAACGATCGGAAGTAATGGAAGCACACATGGTGAGAGCACACTCACGATTCCTGCAAAAAAAGCGGCGATAGGTGTGAGTGAAGTAGCTTCCAGCATTTTGTTGTACCTGATAGTTACTGCCTGTATTCGATTGCTGCATCAAGTACACTTTTTAGTGTTTTCTTGGTGGTCAGGCCTATAAATCTTGCTCTATTTCTATCTGTAGTTGTCTGTCCGTTTACTCCCATGTAGATGTAACCGTTATCACTTCTTTCAGCGATGACAAACGAGTCAGGAATGGAGTATATATTGAAACTAGCTGCAATAGCTCCGGTTTCTTTTGTATTTATATACATAACGGTAGCTGTGCCTTCATAGTCATTTGCGATGTCTGCAATAATGGGTTTCAATGCAATACATGCGGGGCAGATGTCCGAACCAATTTCTACCAGAACCGGGCCTTCAGCGAGTGCATCGTTCAATTGTTGGATATTGGTTACAGTAATAATTGCACTATCTTCTGCAGCTTTATTGTCTCCTACGAGTCCTACAACGATAAAAAGTACTGCGATGATCGCTACTGCAGGCAGGATTATTTTATTCATGGTATCTCATTTGTTCGTCTAATATAAAACGATATTGTTTTGTGTTTGTGTATTATGTTGGGACATGCATACAAAACCATGTGTCAAAAATTTAATTGATTTGTTATTTTTGAAGAACTTTCCACTTAAGCAAGATTCCGTCTTCTATTTTTTCAGCATCCATTAGCTCAAGTTTCAAAAGCTCTTTTTCCGGGAATCCCACTCCGTCAACAAAAGTAGGAGAGTTTTTCCCTCCGATTATCAAGTTTCCTACGAAGGTATATATCTCGTCAACAAGGCCACTGGAAATCATTCCCCAGTTAAGTGTTGCACCACCTTCTACCATTAACTGTTTGATACCTTGCTCCCTAAGTTTTTGCATGGCTTCAGGAAGATGTACTTTCTTCTTTCCGGCTACAATTATATCGGCTTTTTCTTTAAGTTCAGCTATTTTTTTAAGAGAGGCTGATTCCGAAACTATTATGATTCGCTTTCCTTTTCCCTTTGTGAAAATATCCGCATCAATGGGTGTTCTGGCATTGCTATCTACAATAATTCTCACAGGATTCTCATCAAGGCCTGCTTTTATCCTTTTATCCTGAAGTTCGGGAGATTTTACAGTCAGGCTTGGATCATCTGCAAGTACCGTTCCAATACCTACCATGATGGCATCAGACCCTGCGCGTAGTTGGTCCATGCGGTTAAAATCAATATTACCGGATATTTTAACCTGTTTTCTTTCCTTTGTAGAAATCTTACCGTCAGCAGACATTGCTGAATTTATGAATATGAATGGACGTTCCATAAGAACCACTTAAATAAAAAAGAATTGTGGGTAATCAATACCCGAAAAAATTGTATTTTAATTCAAATTTGCAATAGCCTGTATGATATTACGATCACGTAGAAGTCCAAGGAATTTTTGGTTAGCATTGACAATTGGTATCTGGTCTATTTTGCTCCTCTTCATCTTCAATGCGCATTCGCTCACACCTGATATATAGGCGGCTTTTACAAGATCTGCGACCATTATGTCCTTTACAGGTATGTTAGGAACCTTTACTCTTGAAACACTGTAATAAATACTCATGGTATCTCTCATGGATTCCCATGTCCATTCATCATCATCTGAACCATTGGACATATCAGACATTTCCACAGAATCTTCAATTACACTGGCATTTATGATGTCCCTGTCTGTAATTATGCCTACTACCTCAAGGTTACTGTCTATTACAGGAGCTGCCTTTGATTTTGCAAGTTCCATTATTCTGGCTGCAACATTTAATGGTGTATCTGTCCATACTGGAACAACAGTTGGATTGAGGTACTGCCCAACATGATCATCAATGTCCATCTCTGCAATAGCTGCAACAATATCTGCAACGGAAACAATTCCAAGTAATTTATCATCCTTCACTACAGGAAGCCTTCTGATATTGTTGTCCAGAAGAATCTTTGATACAGTTGTTATATCTGAGTCAGGGTCTATTACTATAGGATTGCGTGTCATTAAAAGTGCTAATTGCTCCTCTTCCGGATTTTTTAGAAGATTTGCCCTGCTGACAATTCCCACAATCTTTCCATCTTTTAATACAGGTACTCCTGATACTTTTTTATCTTTCAGAAGAGTATGGACTTCGTCCCTTGAGCCTGGAAGAGTTGCATATGCAACGTTTGTCTTCATTATCTCTGAGACTTTGATGTTTTTTGGCATGTTTAAACTCCCTACTTTTCCTCATCGGAGTCGCCCCGTACTATAAGTACAGGTACCTTTGAGTTTCTTGTAACTTTTTCTGCTACGCTACCGAGCAAAAATCTATCTAATCCGCTCTTTCCGAGGGTTCCCATTACTATCAGGTCTATGTTGTTATTGTCAGCAAATTCAATGATCTCATGACTCGGGTTGCCTTCAAGGGTCACCGTTTCAAAAGTAATACCAACATCTTCTGCCATTTTTTGAACAGATTCGGTTGCAACACTTGCTTCCTGTTCAAGGAGCTCATACATCATTTCCCATCCTGAATCCATAGGAATAGAGGCAAAAGCTGCAGTATCGACAACATATCCTGCATATAATTTTGCACCACTCAATTTTGCAAGTTCGATACTGTGATGGATTGCTTTCCTGTTTTGTGCGGATCCATCAGTCGCAATAAAAATATTTTTGTACAAAGCACTTGTCATTGTCCCTCTCCGTTGTGAATATATCCCTATTTATATCATCACAGATAATATATCATCAGGTCGCCCTCTCCTTACAATGCCACTGATCGGGTCTTTTATACCTGTGAGATTATTTGAATTACCATTAATGATCATTATTTTTGCTATATTTCCTTCCTGAATATAGCCGGGTGCTTCCAGTCCCAATATTGTTGCACCCATAAGCGTACACATCATAAATACTTGTCTGTCATCTATTCCAAAAATTTTAGATAAAAGCTCCATTTCAGAAAACATGTTGACTGAATTCAGCATCACGTTGTCGGTTCCGACTGCGACTTTAATTCCCATATCCAGCATTTTTACAATAGGTGCCATCCCTACTCCGGTTATAAAGTTCGATCTTGGACAAACTACAATAGGTATGTCCATATCAGCAACTTCCTGAAGGTCTTTTTGGGTTGCCTGGGTCATATGTATCAGAATATCCGGGTCAAGAGATAATGCTTTGTTTATGTCACTTCGACTGCTTTCGCCTGCATGTACTGCAAAGGTTTTGTCCATTTTTAGAGAATACTGCCTTGCAGTTTTCAGGATTTCCATGTCTATGTCATTCGTACCACTCATACCAAATCCGTCTGCTTTGTCAAGCAGCTCTTCCAACTCCCTTGATATGTTTTTTTCTCCGACATTGTTCGCTGGTCTTCCAAATATCCTGGCAAGTACGTCTGATGATTCCAGTGCTTCTTTTAGTGCAAGCACTCCTTTTGTGCCACTTTCCCTGAAATCCGCAAATGCATATGTGCCGGTGTCGTTCATGTCCTGGATGGAGTTCATCATTGCATCCACAATTTTCCAGTGTGGTGTCGTATTTAATATCCGGTGTTTCAGTCCGTGTGGTGGTTGAACCAGCTGGCTAAGGTCTCTTTCGACATAATGTCCATGCAAATTTCCAAGCACAGGGTCTTTACAGACCGAATCTCCAATGTGAGTATGAGCGTTAACAAAACAGGGCGCAATGATATTTCCGGAATCATTCTTTTTTTCGTGAACTTCCTTGACGATGCCATCCTCTATTACGATATAACCTTCGATGACCTCTGCTTCAGGCCCGTATATTATTTTACCGTGTATCGTCTGTTCGCATGACATGGCTACTTCTTTATGGACTTTATTGTTTATAAGCATTTTAAAAATGATTTGGCTATTGGGGATGCGATAGTCCTAGCTATTGCAATTTTTAAAGTCCTCAGTAAATTCGGTTATGTTTGATATTTTCATGCAAAACCATAAATACAAAAAGTTAATTATTTCTAATCAACAGACCGACCGTCGGTCTGTAACGTTTGCCTATTCAAGAGGAGCAGTCCAAAATGATTTCTGTTAAGAACCTAACTTATACCTACCCAGATTCGGAGGATGAAACACTGCATGGTCTGGATTTTGAAATTGCCAGAGGAGAGATATTTGGTTTCCTGGGTCCTTCAGGGGCTGGCAAATCCACCACACAGAACATAATCATCGGATTGCTGAAGGAATACAAGGGCAGCATTGAGGTAATGGGACGGGAGGTTAGTGAATGGGGACAGGATTATTACGAACATGTAGGTGTCTCATTTGAGCTACCGAACCACTATCTTAAGCTCACAGCACTGGAGAATCTGGAGTATTTCCGCTCGCTTTACGAGGGAGAAACATCAGATTCAATGGAAGTGCTGGAATGGGTAGGACTCAAAGAGGATGCCAATAAAAAAGTCTCCGACTTCAGCAAGGGTATGAAAGTTCGCCTGAATGTTGCACGTAGTCTTATTCACAAACCGAAGATACTTTTTTTAGACGAGCCTACAAGCGGTCTTGATCCTGTGAATGCACGTAAGGTCAAAGATCTGGTGCTGGAACTTCGCAGTCATGGTACGACTGTTTTCATAACCACTCACGATATGATGGTGGCTGATGAACTATGCGACCGTGTAGCGTTCATCGTAGACGGGAATATAAGTGTCATTGACTCGCCGTCCATTCTTAAAAAACAGTATGGCAAACGCAATGTTCGGGTAGAATATTTCGACGGTCTGGCTACACAAAAAATCCAGTGCAAGGAATTTCCACTTGACGGCCTTGGTGATAACAATGAGTTCGCAAACTTGCTAAAATCTGCTGGCCATGTCGAGAGTATTCATACACAGGAGACCACTCTGGAGAATATCTTCATCGAGGTCACCGGCAAGGAGCTGCACACATGAACCGTCTGTTTTCAGCTGTCAGGACCGATGTGACCGTGCAGCTACGCAACAACCTCTACACCATCGGAATAATCGCAGGGATACTCGTTGCGGTGGCGATATCTCAGGTGGCAGGTCCAGACCAGTTACAATCCATCGTTCCAGCTTTGATGCTCATGGTTGCAGGCGGTTCCACATTGCTTTATGTTGCAGGCATGATAATCTTTGAAAAGGATGAAGGCACACTGAACGCGATAATCGTTTCACCTCTTAGAACATCGGAATATCTCCTGTCCAAGGTGATTACCCTTACCGCACTGGCAACATTAGAATCTTTCGTGATGATAGGTGGTACGATGCTTATAATGAGTTTCCAGGACAGTGTTAGTTTCCCTAATATTCCCCTTCTTTTGATTGGTATTATTGCTATCGGGGTAATCTATACGCTCATCGGTATAATTCTCATAGTACGTTTTGACAGGATCACCGATTTTCTCATTCCCATGTCCGTAGTCGCAGTACTGCTTCAACTCCCGTTCCTGTATTTTCTGGGCTGGATCGTCCATCCTTTATTCCTCATAATTCCAACAAGTGCACCGGCGATGCTGATGCTGGGTGCATACGTTCAGCTGACATCATGGCAGTGGACCTATGCCACAGTTTACACAGGCATACAAATTGCTGTTCTCTCGGTCTGGGCTTCCCGTGCCTTTAAAACACACATCATTTTGAAGGTGAACTAAACATGCAGATCACAAAATTAGTACACAGACTTGGACGTAATGATGTGAAGCTCATTGGTAGGGACCGTTTTCTGCTGTTTATGTTCCTTTTCGCTGCGATAATTGCATCTGTGCTGCATTTTGGTCTTCCGTGGATGAACATCTATCTGGCTGAAACCGGTTTGCTTCCGATGAAAGGCATTGCTGCAAGCCTCACTGTTCTATATCCAATGCTTGTGGCTTTCTTTGCACTTTTTGATGGAACACTGCTTGTGGGTGCTGTCTTTGGTTTTGTTTCCTCCTTACTGGGTCAGCAAAGCCTACTGGATGGCATACGCGGGCAATGGTCTATGGTGGATCGTATTATTGATCGGTGTCATCTTAGAGTTTGCTTTGATTATGGTGCTGATCAGACGTTTCAATAGGGCTGCATATCGCTAGATTAATAATCTCTTTACCCCTGAAAAAGAACAGAATATGGAATTGAAAGACAGGATCATCAACTCGGCACATGAATTGTTTTCCGAGAAAGGGTATGATAAGACTACTGTTGCGGACATAATTAAAAAGGCAGATAGTTCTAAAGGTGGCTTTTACCATCACTTCAGATCGAAGGATGAGGTTCTTGAAGCGATTACCCTGGGTTATATGCAGGAACTTCTGGAGTACTATGATGAGATACTTCTAAGTGATTCTTCGGTTATAGACGCGATAAACGATGTCTTCATTAAGATTACCCGGTACAAGGTCGATCAGGTTGAAGAGTGGCCGAAAATGACAAAGTTGTATTCATTCAGTGGCAATCATATTATCATCAAAAAAATAGCAGACGATTTTGAAAAGGTTACAACTAAACTCTATGAACAGTTGATTCTGAAAGGAAATGAAGGGGAAGTATTCGAAGTTCAATATCCAAAGATACTTGCAGGACTTTGGACAAGGGAACTAATGCAAGTTCTTGATAGGTCAAGAGCTTGTATTTTTTCAGATGAAGTGACAGTACTTGAAGAATATGAGGAGTTGCTGGATTTCAGCGAAAAGCTGTTCAATGATACTCTGGGATTGAAGAATAATGAGATTCGAATTAAAGATCCAGCTCTGGATTATGTGAGAAGTGTCAGGAAACAACTCTGAAACAGCTACCTGCCTTTTCTTCTACAGGTGGACATAAGTTGAGATTATCAAAAGTAATTCGGCAACAAAACCTGAAAATACGGGGATTGCAAGATTATCATCTATTTTTTCAAAGCCTGTTTCTGCAAGGGTGGCAACAAGCGCCATGGCAATTGCGATACTCCAGTTTGAAAGAAAAACATAGCCTATAATAAGGTCCACTAGGAACTCGGAAACACATCCTTCCAGGGATTTTTCACCCCTGAATATCCTTGTCCTGCCAAATTTCTTACCAATAAGTGCTGCGCTCATGTCTCCGAAAGTGGCCATCAGGATAGCAGCATAGGCAACGTTCTCACTGAAGACGGAGACTGCAACTATGGCAGCAAGGGTGAAATAAACATGTCCTGCTATTGATGTTTCCTCTTTCCGGCGTAACAGATAATGTATGAAAGGTAATTTGAAGCCATGGTCCAGTCTCATGTGTTCGATGAGGAGTATAAGAATGAGGTAGACGGTCATGAAATACAGGACTATCTGTTTTCCGAAAAAGGCATAGACAATCACGATAGCGACCGATGCCAGATGGAGTCCCTTGCGTAATATCTCATCAAGAAGTGAACTGGGTGGCATGCGTTCCTATTTTATTTTTTCATATATAAAAGAGTTCAACGTTATGAGGATAAACGAGTAGTTGTGCCATAAAAATCCAAATCAAAATAGGATAGCTGTGTTTTTCACAATATTTTGAGATGGTCACTCCATTATACCAACACCAATTCTTGTATACTGCAGTAATTATTAAGTATGTTTAGCTACACTTCCTATCTGGAAGTATAAGATTAATTCCCAGCCTTAAAAATAGTGGGCAAATATCTATCAAGGGAGCTAAAAAATGAAAGTAATAGGAATATCATGATCGCCCATCCCAAACAGTAATACCGACAGAGCATTGAGGGCAGCACTTGAAGAAACGGGTATGGATGTCGAATTTATCAAACTTAGCAAGCATAATGTCAAACCATGTTTGGCATGCATGAAATGCGTTGACAAGAACGTATGTGTTATCGGTGATGATGGTAATACTATCGCAGAGGAAGTAAAAGAGGCAGATGCACTTATTGTTGCAGCCTATACTCCTTACTCATCCATTGATGCTAGGACAAAGACTATTCTTGAGCGTCTTTATTGCCTGAGACACAAGCATGGTTACATGCAGGGTAAACCCGAAGGAATTATTGCAACATCTGCAGTGCCATGTATGCCTGAAGCACCACCGGTTGCAGAGGGTGTGGCCAATTCTGTTGCTGCATACATGGAGGAGGAAGGTATGCAGATCGTGGGCGATGCCAAGATACTGGGAAATGCGCCATGTGTAAACTCGCAGATGATTGTGAGCTTAGTGGTGTAAAAATGCTCTTCGGGCCTGAAGCAACAGTGGATTCCGTAGGAATTAACAACTTTGAGGATCAGGAAATTCCATTGGAAGCCGCAAAACAACTCGGCAGGAATATAGCTGAATCCTTGAACTCAAAGAAGTAATTTCCGGAATCAATAAAACCGTGGCTGAAATCACGGTTTTGATTTCATTCAGATGATAAGGCATGAGGATATCAACACTTTACTACCCCAACCACATCCCTCCATCCAACCACTCCAATTTGATATCCTCGTGCGATTTTCTCCATTACATATATATCTTTTCAATAATTTCAGCCGCAATGCAATTTATTACTATTTTTGACGTGTGGCTGTGTTCTAGTGACTACAACCGGGAATAAGTATTCCGGAATATGCATGGATATATAAGGGAGGATGAACTAGTGGAGACTCCAAAACGAAAATGAGTGAATAAAATGCTTAAAATAAAAGGACATGAAATTGGTTCAGTGCTTGTTAAGGGTGCCAGTAACAGAAGAGCCATACAATTTCAGAATAATATTATTACGGTTTTAAGAAAGATCGGTGTTAACGAAAATGACATTGATATCCCTCTTGAGCGCATGGCAATGAAAAAAGCGAAAGCTTCTGCAACCTGGTGGATATCAGATCATCGCATGCATTACAGCCATAGTATGCAAAAGAATTATGTAGAGAATCTCTATGTCCTATCCAAGGTAATTGAGCTCGAAGCAAGCCGGGTTCTTTCAGAGGAAAACACAATATCCGAGTTTATTTCAGAGTTCAAAGAGGATAAAGATGTTTTCAATAAACGCCTGGATGCACGAGAATTCTTTGGCTGCGACCACGATGAGACTGATTTTACAGTCATCAATGAAAAGTATAAGATGCTGTCAAAAGAGTTGCACCCCGACAAACCAACCGGGGATCTTGAGAAATTCAAGCAGTTAAATGTCGCACACAAGATATTGAAGAGAGAATTGACATAATCTCTCTTCAGACCCAGACATCAATACTCAAGTTTGACAATTTCAATAACTTCATGTAATATTCTATTTTCTTCCGTTTTTGCCTTTCAATCCTGCAATACAATGATTTTCACAATAGAAAAAAGAAAAGAATGCCGTTTATGTGAGCATTTACATGTTCAAACGGAGTCCTGATTGAAATAGTCAGGAGTTGTTGAGACTGAATTTACTATTACTTCTGAATTATTCCTGATGACGTATTCGCTCATCCCTACATCACTGTCAGGATTTCCCCAGTCGTATGTATATCCCAGTCTGCTCCATGGATATTCATTGTAGGTGCTGCTGTTAAGGGAATTGAACCAATCGACATGTTCCTGTGAGACGTTCTCATTAAAATCAAGTTGAGTTTGTGTATCTGTGATCTCAGGGTCAGGACTTGGTCTGAAAAGGTCATCCGGCTTTACCCACATTTCCACAAAATACTCATTCCCATCATCAAGAGGAAGGCCGATGAGCTGCTCCAGTCTGAGTGTTAGCTCATCATCCTGAATGTCATTTTGCTCAACGAAGCCTTTCAATTCAGGAATGACCATCACCCATGTGTCTCCCCACCATGTGAGCACGTTTGAATCGACGGGGTAACTCTCAGGATACTTGGTCCATGTGACAACAAGAACATATTTTTCACCAGAGTCTTCCATCCATTGAAGTTCAGTATTTGATTCGGTTATCGGAGTAAGTTCTCTGTATATCTCATCATCTTCGGCCACCATTGCATCTTCTATTGCAGCCCTGTACATTTGTTCAAGGTCTGTCACTTGAGCAGGAGATGAACCTGAATGCTCATCAAGAACAAATCCTGCAGATACTATGGCGACTAAAGATATGGATAATACTAACAATAAATTACCGTTTTTCATTTTTTGCCTTTAACTTATCCTTTTAGCTTAAGTACGAAGTTCTTCTGCTTTATCATAGCATTCATTTGCTTCATCAGTTCTGCCAAGTTCGCTAAGCGTATCTCCTTTTCCTTCCCATGCATCTGCAAATTCCGGTTCGAGCTCTATTGCTTTATTGTAGCATTCAATTGCTTCATCATATCTGCCAAGTTCGTTAAGCACATCTCCATTTGCATCCCATACGCCTGAAAATTCTGGATAGATTTCTAGTGCTTTATCATAACACTCTATGGCTTCGTCATATCTGCCAAGTTTGTCAAGTGCATACCCTTTTACTCCCCATGAATAGGCATATTCCGGTTCGAGCTCTATTGCTTTATCATAGCATTCAATTGCTTCATCATATCTGTCAAGTTTGTAAAGCGCATACCCTTTTCCTTCCCATGCATAAACATCTTCCTGATTGAGTTCTATTGCTTTATCGTAGCATTCTATTGCCTCGTCGTATCTCTCAAGTTCAGTGAGAGTATACCCTTTTGATTCCCATGCATAGGCACTTTCAGGGTTGATATCTACTGCTTTATCGTAACACTGGATTGCTTCGTCATATCTGCCAAGTTCACTAAGTGCATACCCTTTCCCTTCCCATGCGCTTGCAAATTTAGGATTGATCTCCGTTACCTTCTCACAGCATTCGAGTGTTTCGTTGTTCATTCCAAGATATGCGTAGCATATTCCTTTGTTATACCATGCTTCAAGGTTATCCGGGTCGGAACTTATCGTTTTGTTGGAATATTCAATTGATTTTTCAAAGTAATCCATTGACTCGTTATACCTGTCATGATAGTACAGTACGCATCCTTTTCCAGACCATGCCTCATCAAATTCCGGATCGATCTCTATTGATTTGTTATAGCATACGTCTGCTTCATCATATTCATTAAGTTGGAGAAGAGAATCACCCTTGTTAACCCATGCTTCACTATTCTGGGGGTCTATCTCTATAATCTCATTGTAACATTCTATTGCTTCATCATACCTGCTAAGTGCATTGAGGGATTCTCCTTTGTAGTTCAATGCATAGGTGTAGTATGGGTTGTCCATCTGTATGTTATCAACAGATGCAATTGCTTCAGCATACATGCTTGCTTTGTAAAGTTCGCCTGTGTTGGGAACCTGTGTATCCTCTTCGGTGCCGATACATCCCGCAGAAAAACCTGCTATCAATAAAATGATTAAAATAAATGTTGTTGTTAATTTCATAGTGTATCTCCTATTCTACTATCCTGGTATTTTGTTTTGCAGAAATCGATATCATATTTCTATGTACATAACTAATATATTACTATTTATTATATGTCCTGGCCGAAATTTCTTATTCATCTGCCAGTGGACAATTCTGCAAAATCTACAGCAATGCTCAGTGAATCGGAGCAATGTCTTTAGTAAATATTAAAAAAAGATTGCAGGCTCCCATCACCACAAAATCTATAATCTCGAACGTAATATTACAGATTACAATTTTTTGATGTGCGGCTGTGGTTTAGTGGTATGACCGTGGCTTCCCAAGCCATGAACCCGGGTTCGAGTCCCGGCAGCCGCATCTGTATTTTGTGGGATATCAGAATTGGGTAAAAAGCATACATGGTTGAGTAGATGCATTACCCAAATATCTGTCAAATATCCTGAAGCAAGTATATCTCGAATTTCAGTATAAATTCTTATTCAGGCTACCTATCATCTAAAGGTTCAGGGGAGACTGAATACGGCAATGATGTTTTTCTATTTTTTACATGCACATCAGATGTTTTTTCAAAAATAGCCTTCATTAAATACGTTGTCAGAGCAATGAGCAACCCCAGGAAACCTGATATCATAAAAACCGTGTCAATGTTAAAATTTAATAGGACTATACCAAACACTATGGGGGAAAGACTCTGGCCAGTGTACTTCATGGTGTTGTGTATGGATAATACCCCACCTCTTGATTCTGAAGAGGATATCTGAATTATCTGTGCATCAATTGTGGTTTGGGCAAGCCCATAACCAGCTCCAAACAGCAACATTAAAAGAAGAACTATGACAATTGAATTCGCAAATGAAATAGATAGTATTGCCAGTCCGACAAGTGCAAAACCAGTGGCAATCACTTGTATCATCGAATGTTTAGTGACCAGGACCTTTACGCGGGATGCCATTAGAATAACAGCTAGTCCCTGGAATGCCAATACAAGTCCTGCTTGCTTTGCCGTATAACCAAATACAGCCTTAAGCATAAAGGGCATGTAGATAATCACTGAAAATAATAGGAAGAAAATAGCAAAGCTCAGGAATACCGTATATAGTATTCGCAAATCCTTGAGTGCTGGAAGCACATTAAATATACCTTTATGGCTGCCATTTTCCTTCTGAACCTTTGTTTCCGGAAGGAAAAATATTACAAGAAAAGCGAATGGCAGTGAAAGTGCATAGAAAAGGAACGGATAGTTCCATCCCAAAATTGCTAGTCCTCCACCTATGAGGGGGGCAGATACCGCTCCAATGGCAAAAGCCATACTAACCCTGCTCATTGCATGTACACTTTCATGGCCTTTGTACACATCCCCAATGACCAGCATAGTCAAAGACATCATTCCTGCCACGCCAATACCCTGTATGAACCTCATGACAAGAAGTGATTGTAGGTCTGAGACAAAATAACTTACAAGTCCCATCAGGCCATAGATGACAAGACATGGGACCAGTATACTTTTACGGTTCACACGGTCAATGAAATGTCCAATAACCAGTGTGAAAATAGCTGTTGAGATAGTGTAGACCGATATCAACAGTCCGATTTCATGAGATGTTGTATTCAGAGGTGTCACCATCTCTGGCAACACTGGTGCTAAAATAGCACTTCCTGCCATTGCAAAAAAGGCAGTAATACAAAGCATTAGAAGATGAGTATTTTTAAATTGCATGATCTTACCTATTTATCCTGCATTCTTTGGGATACGTTTTTAAACATCATTTCAAGTGAGTTCATGATATCTTTTCTTTGACTGTAATCAAAACCGGATAAGAGAATGTCCTCCCACTCCGAAGCTATCTTTTTCATTTCAGGTTCCAGTTTTTTCCCTTTCTCGCTAAGAAAGATCCTGTATGATCGCCTGTCTTCCTCATCAACCTGCCTGAAAACATAGCCTTCATCAACAAGCTTCTTAAGAGCCCTTGTAGTAGTGGCCTTATCCATCTTCAGATAGTTTGAAAGATATTCCTGATTGACACCATCCTCGTGATACAATCGCATAAGAAAAGAAAACTGTCCACTTCCAAGACTATATGGCTCCATTTTTTTTTCAATATAGATTTGTCCATACCTGTGAAGATATGAGATAAACTTCCCAATGAATTCATTCTCGCACATTTGTACACCTTTTTTTGCAAACGTTGATCCAGTCCATTTTATTATCTCACTATATTATCCACCCAATTAGTTGCAGACGCAACTATTATAGCTTGTAATGCACCTAATGGATATATAGTTGCTGACGCAACTAATCGCTCGCAGAATTTGTTATCTATATTATATCAGTTCCAGCGGTACGCCCTGAAACATTTTATGTAATTCAACAAAAGAAACTTTCAGTTCCAATCTTCTCTTACATTAACATTCAGAGTGAATGGCTAATCTGCTTCGTGGGTTTTCAAGCCATGAATCCGGGTTCGAGTCCCGGCAGTAGCATGGGATTTCCTTTGCTTTTTTCTTCAAATAAGTCAAAGCACTCCTATGCTTCGCCCCTATTTCTCTTGCCTTTCAGGAGTTAGATTTAGAATGAGTTCATAGGCAGTTTTCTCATTGATGAACTCTTGAGTTTTTTTCACATCAAGAGCCTGTTCATCAATATTGTTTGCTTCCTTTCCAATATAGATACCAGAATCAGCCTGAACATGCTTCCTCTCAAGTACCTCTGTTTCCCTATCAAATTTGGATTCTGGATGATTAAATTATGGATGAATTTTCTCAATTAACATTTTAATCTATTTTTATTAGAATTGTATGAAAATTTATAACAAACCAGTATTTTTGTGTGTAAACTTACTTTCAAACACATGATATAATAATTGAGCTTCTGCAATGCTTTTTTGCATCGAAGTATACTGAAAAAAATAAACCATCACAAAAGAATACAGAATCTATATATTCTATAGAAAAGCATCATTATTTGTTCATAAAAAAAACACAATTGAACTCAATATAAAAAATTTAGAGGAGTGGAGTAAATGAAATTATACAAAATAATAGTGGCTTTGCTTGTTGCAACAACTGTTCTTTTATCAGGCTGTGCAGAGCAACCCCAAGCAGAAGAAATGGATATTGTAGAGACCGCGGTAGCTGCTGGTTCATTTAATACTCTTGTGACTGCACTTCAGGCAACAGGACTTGATGAAACCTTAAGTGGTGAAGGACCATTTACAGTATTTGCACCAACTGATGAAGCATTTGATGCATTACCCGAAGGTACTCTTGATTCATTGTTGCAAGATGAGGAGGCACTTACAGCCATACTTACCTATCATGTAGTTGCAGGGGAAGCAATGTCAACAGATCTGTCAGATATGATGGCTCTTGAAACGGTACAGGGTGAAGAGGTTATCGTGCACATAACCGACGGGAATGTAATGGTTGGCGATGCAAACGTAGTGCAGGCAGATATTGAAACCAGTAATGGAGTCATCCATGTAATAGATATGGTTATATTGCCACCGTCTACGAATAATTAATAAGTCTCCATCTCTTTTTTTTATTTTTTAGTAACTATTCAGCCTGGCACGATTTGCCTATTGGTACTGATTTCATCGAAATAGAGATGTCTGCTCACTAACAACCTAAGAATCAAAAAAGCAATCAATGGCAACAATCAAAATTAATGATCCTAATAAAATGTAGGTCTCAACTTTTTGTCAAGATTGCTATTGATAGTGTTTTTATCAGGCTGAATAGTTACCATTTTTTATTTATAAAAATACTGGCGTCTTCTTTTTCGCCAGGTTATTCAAGCTCAAGTTTCCTCTTTGGTTAATCAACATCCTTTCTACATCTATGGTCTTTATCTCGCATAGCATTCAGAGTTAATAGATTCAGCACTATTTTTCATATATAGTTATTAACCAAACTATTAATACTAATTGAGTATAACAATACTGTATGGCTAAACCCAAACAAATTCCGATAAAGCATCATCTTTCATCAGAAGAATTGCTTAAACATATTAAGTCATTAGAGAAAGACACACGAGTTCTACAACGTTTATATTTTGTTAAACATCGTTATGAAGGAGCTTCTGTTAATGAAGCAGCTAAACTTGTAGGGATATCAAAACCCGTTGCATATCAATGGCAAGAGCGGTGGAATCAAGACGGATATGAAGGATTAAAGCCTAGGTTTTCAGGAGGATGTCCTTCCAAACTCACTGATGATCAAAAAGAAAAACTAAGGGACATGTTACATGAAAGAGATGATTGGTCTACAAAAGAAGTTCAGGAACTCATTTATAATGAATTTAAGGTTCAATACACCATTAAGCAAATACTAGTGATCTTGAAGAAGTTTGGCATGCATCATGCCAAACCATATGCGCATGATTATCGAAGACCACAAAATGCAGAAGATTGTTTAAAAAAAACTTACCGTTAATCGATGATGATTGCGTTATCGGATTTCTTGATGAATCATCTCCCCAAACAACATCAAATACGGTTCGTTTATGGTCTTTCAATAAACCTGCCATCTTCAAAAACACAACCAGGATAAAAGCAAACTCCTTCGGTTTTTATGCATTGAATGGTAATTCTGTTATTGATTTCAAAGAACATTCAACCAAGGAGGATGTATGTTCGTTTTTATCAGCTGTTAAAAACAATAACATGGGAGAGAGAATCGTAATTATTCTCGACAATTTTAGATCACATCGAGCAAAATATACAGTGGAATTTGCACAGGCAAATGATATTGAATTGGTCTATTTACCTCCATATTCACCCGACTTGAATCCAATCGAATTCATCTGGAAAAGTGTCAAAAGAATTATTTCTCGCAATTTTGTGAAAGATCTGGATCATATGAAAAATCTGATTGCTGAGGCGTTTATTGATTGTTCATCAAAGATTAGCTTCGCAAGAAAATGGATTGAGACATTTCTGGATGATAAGTTAAAAATGTTAAGTTAGTAACTATAAATGCAAAGTACCTTCGTAGAAACCTATTTTCTTCCATTCTGAATAAGAATACTAATTGTCCAGCAAGAATTCGAAAAACTTGCCATTCTCAACAGCCGCATAGTTCTTTTAGAAACATGACATAATTGTATAGAGAGGAGAATACCATGGTAAGATATTGTAAAATATGCGGAGCAAAAAGTGGCAGATGCAATCATCTGGTAATTGATTTTGGTGAAAGGGAAGAGAATACGGATGAAAAAAAGGATGAAGCTAAAAAATCAGATGGTCAAAGCTAATTTCATTACGAATATTTCTTCTTCATTTGTAACTATTCAGCCTGGCACGATTTGCCTATTGATACTGATTTCATCGAAATAGAGATGTCTGCTCACTAACAATCTAACAATCAAAAAAGCAATCAATAGCAACAATCAAAATAAATGATCCTAATGAAATTTACGTTTCAACTTTTTGTCAAGATTGTTATTGATAGCGTTTTTATCAGGCTGAATAGTTACCTTCATTTAAACAAAAGTGATTCTATGTTAATAAAATTCAAATCCACAACTCCTACAATCTCTCCAACTGCTTTTGTAGCCGACAACGCAACGGTAATCGGTAATGTAACCATATCAGACGATTCCAGTGTCTGGTTCAATGCGGTCATTCGGGGTGATTCTGACATGATAAGCATTGGGAAGAGAACAAGCATACAGGACAATGTTGTCATTCACACGGATGCGCCGCAGAAGGTTGAGATTGGGGACGATGTCACGGTCGGTCATGGGGCTGTGCTGCATGGGTGCAGGATATCTAACAACGTGCTAATCGGGATGAACACCACGGTGCTGAATGGTGTTGAGATAGGGGAGAACTGTATCATCGGGGCTAATGCACTTGTGCCACCAGGAAAAAAGATACCTGCGGGAAGTCTGGTTGTAGGTGTACCGGGGAAGGTGCAGAGACAGCTTACAGAAGGTGACATCGCTCATATAACTGAGAATGCGGCGGAATATGTCGGATTGCTCAAAGAATACAAAAAGATGCAGGATAAGTGACCTTTCCTGCTGAGATGCTTATGGCAAAGTCAGATGATGGTTAATACGTATGCGATAATTCCGATTGCAAACAAAGCTGTGAATATCATGATCGTCTTTTTTCTCAGCTCTCTCTCTTTTTGTGTAAGAGGTCTTAATTCGTGCTCATGTTTCTTTTCCAGGTTCGATCCGATGAAAGTACCAATGACCAGACCAACCATATATCCTGCAAAGATACTCCCAAGTGCAATGGCAATGGGAATTCCTATTACAATACCGATTGCAAGTCCCCGTCCCATATAATGACCTCTGGGGTACTTTCCGGTATTCTTGTACTCTTCTCTTTTGAGTTTGAATGCGAATAGTGACATCACAAGTCCTGCAATGAGTAACACAAGGATGATGATCATAACAAAATTAAATGCCATGTGTCTGCTTTTGTGTCCTTTTACTTAATAGTTTACGGACAGGGGGATTTTATCCGTTCCTTACGTAACTGGCGGGATTTACAAATACTAGTGATGTGTAATATAAAGTGGAATACATAATATCCTGTTTTTTCATTGGGGTGAAGATACAGGAACAAGCCGTTTTCAGGCTCATCTTAAAAGGAGTGAAACAATGATAGTTGGGGACATAATGACTACAAATCTGGTATGTATAAAAGAAAATGATCTGATGACACATGCCAGAAAACTATTGCGTGAGAATTTCCTTCATGGTCTTCCTGTGCTGGATGATAAAAGCACTGTAGTAGGGATGCTGGATGATCAGGACATTCTGCGTCTGCACTCAAACAAATCTGAAGTAACAGTTGGTGGTTATGCACGTGAGTTCCCATTGATACTTCCTGATATGGAACTACGGGACGTGGCAAAAGCGCTTGTTGATGCACAGCAACACCGTGCTCCGGTACTAAGATCATCAACGGACAAAACAATTGCAGGCATAGTGAGCGATACGAACCTCCTGAATCAGGTCCGTCTCACAAAACTCCCACCAAAAGAGGTAGGGGAAATTATGAACAAAAAGGTAAAGACCGCATATCCTGATGACAGTATTTCCAAGATATGGGGCAATATGCTGGAATGGGATTATACGGGCATACCTGTGATATCCCACAATGACGAGGTCATGGGGATGATATCCAGGAGCGATATCATAAAAGCTGGATTTGCCAGAACAGGTAACCGTTCAAATGATTTTCACGATAGCGGATCAGGAGACGCTCCTAAAGTGGAAAAACTGATGTCGACCCCACTTTATTCGATTAGTTCCAGTACAACGGTATCCAAAGCCATCGAAACCCTCCTTCACTATGATGTTGGTCGTATATGTGTCACTGAAGACAAGAAACTCATAGGTATTGTGGACAGGTTCTCTCTTCTGAAAGAATGCCTTGTAAGTAGGGTTTTTCCATAACAAATGGAAGCCCCTTTTTTTAATTATTTTGCAGTCGTTCTTCTCTGGTAATTGTGCTTAAACCTTACTGTTCATTTCGTAGGAAATCATGTATTTGTTGCCATAATATGCGAAAAAGAACAATGCAGTGAGCAGAAACATCGATCCTATCAACATTGAGACGTATTTCATATCTTTCACGTTACTGCTGTTGTAGTAAAAGTGACCGCTGAGGATGGATGGAAGTGATATCAAAAAGTACGATAGTGGCTGTGACAAAAGTTGCAATTCCAAGTACTTTAAGCATTTCCTTCTGGATATATTTGTTAGTAAGTATTGAAACGTCAATGTCCCATTTTAATTCATTTTTCGTATCTATATCCGTCAACAACCATTAAGTGAGTTGAATGTATCTTAGTAGTCAAACCGTATGCTAATATAGTAAAACTCTATAAAATGATTATTACTTTATGATTAAAGTTGCTGATCAATTAATACACATTTTACTAAAGGACTAAACTTCAGACACCCAATCAATTTTAAATACAAGGGATATATGTTACTAAATATTATATTAACAATGTATTAATTAGTCTACTTTTAGTAAAAAATGTGATCTTATGAGCGAAATAAGAATGGTTCAATATAGAAAAAGCACAGCTCAAAGAGAATTTATTTTTCTGGTTGGTGTTGGGCTGGCAGTTCTTTTCGTTGCCAGTTTATTTGATATTTTTGAATTTACAATCCTTTTTATTGAGCAGCATGAGAACTGGGAGCTTGATGAACTCTTCATTATCGGAATATATTTGTCCGTAGCTCTCTCCATTTTCTCAGCTAGAAGATGGTCTGAAGCACAAGCGGAAATTAAGCAAAGAAAGATTCTTGAAAGGGAATTGATGATTGCAAAGGATGAAGCTGAACGGTCTGATCAATCCAAGAGTGAATTCCTTGTGAATATGAGTCATGAAATAAGGACACTTCTAAATGCCATAATTGGATTTTCAGACTTACTTCTGGAAGAGACGTTTGGTAAGCTTAATGATAAACAAAACAAGTATGCTAAACATATACTAAACAGTGGGTCTCATCTCCTTGAACTGATCAACCAAATACTTGATCTTGCGAAAATAGAGGCCGGAAAAATGGAGCTCGTTCTGGAAGACTTCATTGTGGTAGAAATAGGAAATGAAGTCAAAACTATTTTGGAAACGCTTGCACATAAGAAAGGTGTCGAACTGGTATTTAACGTCTCAGACAATAATACTATTATAACTGCTGATAAATTAAAGATCAAGCAGGCTATTTTTAATCTGGTAAGCAATGCGATTAAATTCACTCCTGAAAAAGGATTTGTAAATGTTAATCTTGAAATACAGGGTGGAAAGTTATATTTCAGTGTGAAGGATTCTGGTATTGGAATGGACAAGGATGACCTTAAAGCAATTTTTGACCCATTCATTCAGGTTAAATCATCGAATAATGCACAGTATAATGGTACAGGTCTTGGTTTGTCTATTACTGAAAAAATCATTAAATTGCATGATGGGCGTATCTGGGCTGAAAGTGTAGTGGATGAAGGTTCAATTTTTGTATTTGACATTCCCCTTCAATGAATTTAACTTAACATATCATTGATATGCTTTCAATATTAGTATGTCATTAAATAATTTCATGCCTTTAAAATTTAATCAAGGTTTAATTTAAATACTGACTAATCGTAAATATTATTAAGGGTTGGAGAGTGGCTCATAAAAGGAATGTTTCGGAAAGAAATGCCTTTATATAATGGTGGATGTAGAGGTGTTTCTTTTTAGAACATCATTCCTTTTTCTGGAAGTGTGCAATAGCAAGATTATCGCCGTTCCAAAGTAAAACCTGAGCATGCAGGAATTGCGATTTGTAATCTGTTTTTTCAATGCTGATTTCAATAAATGTGGCTGGGCTATATTTGTAGCCCATAAATAATTTCAATTATTTCCAGCATGAAGCTTCAGGTATTCCCTGTCTCAGTCTATCTAACTGAAGTTTCTTTGCTTCGTTGTATCTTCTCCATAGAAGGAAAAAACCAATAACTGCCACAATTACCTGACCCATGAATACATTTACCACTGACTGCGGGAATATGGCTAACACTTCAGGCAGGCCGTTCCATAGTCCATGGAGTGCCGCTACTGTCAGATATGCACCGATGACTTTGTAATTGATGTGGAACATTCGTGGTCCGCTTTCCCTGAACATCACACTAACAAGGATAGCTGTCCATGTACCGTGTCCTATGGGTGCGATAACTCCTCTTATCAGGGTTATAAGAACTGTCTGGGAGAGGCTGCCGCCGCTTGCCAGAAAGGCCGTGAAGGCGTAACCGGTGCTTTCAAGCGCTGCAAAGCCCATACCAGAGGCAGCACCAAGGATAAGTCCATCCATTTCAGAATCATGGAGGCAGCGTTTGGCAATTATAAGAACGCCTAATATCTTGGCAAACTCTTCTATCAGTCCGACCTCAAAAGAATAGAGTAATTCATGTTGTGACAGGAATATCGGTTCCAGTGTAGCTGCAGCCAGAACTCCCAGAAGTCCGCCGTAAAAGAATGCCCATGCCGTTGTTGGCATGTCAAGTTTGCTCAAGTGTCTTCTCTGGTAGAAAAAGGCTACATATGTGATAGGTACAAGAAAGTTGCCAAGCATGACCACCGTGGGGAATATGTTTGTATTGCGGGTTGCTGCAAGTGCGAACACTCCGAATACGTAAAGGAGTAACCCGCCTGAGAATACTTTAAGCCAGGATAAATTTCGCTCGTTTCTTGTTTCTTCGTAGATAGCCTGTTCTTCCATTATGGTTACCATTTAAGAATGCTTCTTTTTTTGGCTTACAGAGCGGGTGTGGTCAATATTTTCTCCGCCAAAGCCTCCTGACTGCATCTCTGCTTCAATCCATACTTTTCAGTATTATTGTTTAACTTCTGTAATAATAACAAAGTTAATCATTATTAAAGCATGCTTGATCTCACTTCATTCGATTTTTTAATATAGGGTATGTTCTCATATTGAATCCGATATAATTGTTCTTAATTTGCATGGAGTTATCACAGATGCGAGAATCAGCTAAGGATTATATGATCACTGAGCGGGAAAGAAAACAGCTTCTTGCAGCATTACATGTCCGGCTTTTCTGGGTGGGCGAGGAAGTACCCTATTCAGTCGAGATAAAAGGACGTAAGTGTAAGTTGCATGATCTTGTCTGGAATCTCTTAAACAAGGATACGCTATCAACTGAAGACACAAAGCATATTGATATGTACATTTCTTACCTCAGAGAAAAGGAAAAAGAGGATGAACTGGAGTTAGCTACAAAGAAACTCTCACACAAGGAGGCAAAGACTCTTTTTGATGAGACTGCCGGGCTACTGCGGGCAATAATGGACCTGAGGGGGATTGAAGACGGAACTACAAAGGAGAAAGAAAAGGAGTTTCATGACATATTTTCCAGGGAACGTGTGGTCGAAGCTCGCAAATGGCTTCAATTCCTGAAGGATAATGGGGACTTACAATAGGATATGCGGTGTGGTCAGGGACCTTGAGAGGACCTGATTTCCATTTTCGGCATTTTGTAACTTCAATACTTGATACGCTCCCGATGAAGATATCAGTCTCATTGGTAAAGACATCAAGAAGACTATGTGTGATAATGTTACTTACATGTCTTCGTTTTTTAGGGTCAACTACGTATCTAAGGTGCATTTCTATTCTGTCACCCTCGATCTGCATAAAGGCCTTTGTGTCAACATCGTAAGTTGTTAACAGGTATTTCTCTTCCATATTGGAAAGTTCTTTTTTGGAATATTCAACGTAATCTTTTATGAGCTCACTCGTGGATCCAATGCTATCTTTTTTGCTTTTTCCCAGTTACTTCCAAGAGCCAGGATAATGGTCACCTCATCCCATATGAACGAGAAGTCATGTGTGTAGTTCTTCACTGTAGTGTTCAGGATGTATGCAAGCAGAATTATTAATGACGCCTGTATAAGTTTTGCAAGCAAAGCCTCATAGTTTTCAGCATAGTCTGTGAGGTAATTGGTGTAAGAAAATATTAGAATAAGGGCAGTAAAGAATAAAATACCAATATTGTTCCTCCCACTCACAGAATAATCTTGAACATGATACTATAATAATTTCATCCGTTAGTTGGGACTAGTGTTTGAATGTATGTGGCAAAGTGTTGAGTACTATGCGATAAATTCCAATTCCTGCAAATATACAAAACATGAATGTAACTAGTTGAGCATTGATTTCACCTGGCATGATGGCCATTGCAAAAAAGAGAACGATTGTCATTATCCTTGCCAATTTAAATCTTGCAGCTTCAAGAGTTTTTCCAGTTCTGTCTCCGACACTTTCTAATTTAGTCGGTCCCATGATTACAGGCAGGAACAGTGCAGTTCCAAATACAAAAATCAACATATTTTCCAATGGATATGTAAATACCACTGCATTTTTTTCAATTAGAATAACAATTGAAGTTACCAGTAATATAATTCCTGCCGCAAGATGATGTTTTGCCGGATCTTTCAGTCTGCTGTCTAGTATAAGTCCCGCAGCTGTCAGAATACCGTAAATGAAGGATGTGTGGTATGCCAGTATTATCCCAACCACAGCGACTAACAAAGAATCCATTATTCCCGCAGGCATGCCAGTTGAATGATTAATTGTTCTTAGGAGTATGACGAGCCAAACAAATGAAAGTAAGGGTGGTATTTCTGAAAATATGATAACTGCAAGTGCCAGAAATACAGTTACAAAAGCACTCCAATTGTTGTCCGGGTCAAGTTCCCTTGAGATCGCCCATAGAAGAAATATTAGTAAACCTGTCCTTATTCCTGTTATCAGGCTTACATGGTTCGTATCTCCGTGAATTGCACTGGCAAGTACAATAGCAGCAAAAGTGAGCAGTGCAATAATGGCTATCAATTTGTTTGTTAAATAATTGAGGTTCAGAGGGCGACCTATATTAGTTATTTTGTTGATGTCCATCTTTGTAAAGGGTGATACGATATGATTTCTAGTTTTCTGATGTTATCTTTTTTCATAACGAACAGACATCATCATTATGATAATCATTATATGCCATAGTATAGATATATTTATATATTATGATTTGATAGTTGGTATTGTTGTCACATACTAAGATGGAATGTGACTGAATGTCCCAAATGGTACGATATGGACATTATTAAAACCCGCCAAAAACGGAATTGGATTACACAGGAATGTGAACGTTAAGGTACTTCCCCCTCAGTATCTCCCACAAAATGTTTGCGTACGTTCACATTTCCTCCGTCAATTCATTTGGCGTGGAGTATGAGTTAAAGGCGAGGAGTATTAGTTGTGAAGGGTTTGCATTCCGTTTTTCATGGAATGCGGGTTATTGTCATTTCACTTCACTCAATACCTTCATCTATCTTTCTGGCAGTTTCATACATCCACAATGCATCTTCTTTTCTTCCCATTAGTTCCAGGGTATATCCAAGATTTTGCAGTGTAATGGTCACATTAGAGCGGTATGCCGGGTTATCAGGTTCTATCTCCATAATTTCTGCATAGGTCTTCAGGGCAGTTTCGTAACTTTTCTTTGCATCAGTATGCATTTCCATGCTAAGGAAAAAGGAACCAATTCCATCTAAAACTCCTGCATAATCAAGCTGATGTGCTGTGTTTGAAGGATTCGCATCCATCAATGACCTGTAAGTTTGAAGAGACATCTCATATCTGGCTTTTGCCTCATCAACGTTATTCTGACTTGTTGCAAGCTCTGCTATTCTTGCATGTAGGGCTGCAACCCTTTCAATTGGGAAAATGTTCTCCGGTTCCAGTTCAGCCAATACTTTGTATGCATCAAGGGCATAGTTGCACATGTACCCGGATTCTTCAGTTTCTCCTTTTTCAGAAAGGACATGTGCGATGTTCTCAATAACAGATGCACGGTTGGCATGGATCGAAACATCGTTTCCATTCATTTCCAGCAGCTTGTTATATTTTGTAAGCAGGAATTCAAGCATTTCAAGTTCCTCAGACCCTTGCTTTGTGTCAGCTGACACTTTAAACTTTTCAAGCAGTTTGAGTATTTTAGGCAGGTATATGTTTGTGGTTTCCATTTCCTGAAGTTGTTCATATACCTGAAGTGCTTCTCTGTTTTGTCCCATTGCAACCATAATGTCAGCTATCTTTCCCTGTAGTTCCTTGATCATGGTTGCATTTTTTCCATGCTCATCGGATACAAGTCCAAGTAATTCAGTTCTGATATCCAGTATGTTGTCATACTCTTTTTTCAGGACTTCTACATTACCTGTGTTGTCCGCTTTCCTTTCCTTTTCAAGTAGTATCTCATCTACTCTGTCCGCATATCCTCTGTCGGAGCTTCCCGTCTTTATAAGCTGAATATAACTGCTCAAAGCATCATCGATCTGTCCAAGACTTAACTGTGTTTGTGCTATGTTTTCCAGAACTTCATTCATTTTGGAATCATCCCCTGTTGCATGTGTGACAGTTTCGAACGTCATGAGAGCTTTTTTGAAATTATCAAGAGCTTCTGTGTAAGCACCCTTTTCGGTAAATATCTTAGCAATTTCATAACAAATTTCTGCATTGATCAGTCCAAACTCCAGACTTTCCTGACTCACTGTCAAAATCTTTGTTTCCAGCTTTTCGTAAAAACCCAATTTAGTATCAATGTCATCTGTCAGTTCTATAAGTGCAAGCATGTCTTCTATAATAGACACTCCTGCCTGCAGGCTTGAATTATCCTCGAATTCAATTTTAAGGACCTGTAATGCAATGTCAACAGATTCTTCAATTCTTTGCATTGCTTCCTCAACTCTGCCTGTTTCTTTTAGCAGGTTCCCAATAATGTCAAGAGAAAAAGCTACATTTAACTGGTAAGATGTATTTGATGGCATGGATGCCAGTAATTTTCTGGACATTTCCAGGATCGATCCGTATTTTTCCAGCAATTTATCCGATTGCTCTTCATTTTCCAGAAGCCTGTTCATATCCCTAAGAAGCTTGGTAAGCATCTTCCTGTTAGCAGGATCATCTGGATCTTCGTCAAACTGCTTTGAAACGATTTCCAGCGTTTCCTGAAGTTTCATAAATGCAGCATCATGTTCTCCTTCGTTTTCGAGTATGCGTGCAAAATTCTGTAAAGCCGTGAGCATTTTTGAAGACTCAACATTATTTTCACGTGTTTCTTCAAGGTACATTTCCAGCAATTGCTCATATCTTTCTCCGTCCATTCCGCTTGTACTTTCCACAGGAATGTTCAGCAGGTTCCCAAGTATTGTGGTTCTCTTGAGCTGATATTCAACATCTTCTTTTTCGTTCTCAGATGTCTTCTCATAGAGCGTGAAAGCTTCTTCAAATCTCTCTAAAGCTTCATCATTTTCTCTCATTTCCGCAAGGAGTGCACCCATATTGTTGAGTGTTGAAACTGCATTTGATATGTGTGATGTGTTTGAAGGCTCTTTCTCAATTAGTTCTCTGTAGATTTGTGCAGATGTCTCGTATTTATCCCTTGCTTCTTCTTTTTTTTCCATATTTTCAAGGGCATTTCCCATATTGCTGAACATACTTGCTCTTTGTTCAGGAGCCATATATTCCGGATTTTTTTCAAGGATATCAGAAGCTGCAATGTATCTTTCAACTGCTGCTTCTTTTTTATCATGTGAAAACAACAGGTCTGCGTATGTCTGCAATACTGCTACCAGTATCTGAGGTGATTCTGCTTCCTTTGCCTGCTTTTCAGCCTGTTCAAGGGTTTCAAGCGCATCTTCATGCAGTCCTTTCTCAATGAGGCTTACTCCTTTGTTGAAGTGCCTGAATGCCATATCTCTTGCTCTTTTGGACATATTGCTCTCGGTTCTTTGATAATGATAGTTAACAAGATAGCTCATTCTATTTATTTTCTGCCGGGAAAATAATAGTGAATGATTACATTGATTCTGCTTTTTAGGTGGAAGTATCTTATTTAATAGTAACCCTGTTCTTAGTTACATCGATAACCTTTTCTATAAATTCATCTTTGAACTCTGAATAAACCTCCAATGTAAACTGCACAACATCAGAGTAATCAGTTTTCTTAATTGTTCCATATTCAGGCATCAGCTTGGTGATAGTGTCAATGTCCGAATAATATGAATCTATGTGTATGCTTGTCGTTTCATGGACCTCTATAATTCCGGCACTCTCTATGGCTTCGATTGCGGTTTCCCTGTATGCTCTGGCAAGTCCTCCAAAACCCAGTTTAACGCCGCCAAAATATCTGCTCACGACCACAGCTACATTGCTTAGCTCCTTCATCTCCAGAACTTTGAATACTGGTTTTCCCGAACTTCCGGCAGGTTCCCCGTCATCATCATACTTCATCGCAAGCACGTTGTCTGAATTTATGAGGTATGCAGAAACGTTGTGATTCGCATCACTATGTTTATTTTTGATTAGATTGATGAAGTCCTTCGCTTCACATTCATCCTTTACAGGAACTGCGTAAGCAATAAAGGTCGAGTTCTTGAAATCCTGCTGCGAATGGCCGTTTTCTTTCAATGTCCTATGACTTGGCAATTAAATTCTCCATAATAGCTATATAGTAGGTTTTATAAGTATCCGTTTTGAATTAGATAAATGTAAATACTTAAAAATGCTATATTATACTCATAAGTGTTAGCACTTTATTATTCCTCTCAGGTAATGTCATGCTCTTTAAAAACCCTGCTCTTTATGTAATGATCCTTCTGGCAGTATTTTATTTATGTCCTTTAGCTGACAGCTTGGGACCGGAAGCCAGTGGCTTGAACGCTATTGGAATTTCCCTGACTAAGAACGGTACATATGATGAAGCTCTTATCTATTATGACAAAGCACTTGAAGCAGACCCTGATAACATTCAGGCACTAGACAATAAGGGTTCGACACTTTTTCTGATGGGGGATTACACCGAAGCATCAAAGGCGTATGACCGGATACTTTCCAGTTACCCTGATTCCCCAGTTGCTCTTTTCAAAAAAGCTCTTTCACTGTCAGGACAGGAAGACTATGAAGGGGCTCTTATCTATTATAACAGATCCCTTCAATTGCTATCAAATGAAAGTGTTTCTGATTACGAAACTATTTTTGATGTCGGTCTTTTTTCCTTTGAGGAAGTTCCCCTGAAATCAGAAATAAATTATGTAGATTATGACCTCAGAATTCCAAGTATATGGTACCAAAAAGCACTGGCACTTGAGGCTCTTGGAAGGCACAATGAATCCCTCTACTATTATGATCAAATCCTGGATTTTGCAAATTCACATTCAATCGAGCTTGCAAGGCGTGCAGGCAGTTTATATGAGCTTGGCAAATACAATGAATCCATAAGTGTTTATAATGAAGCGCTTGGGATCGAGCCTGACAATACTGCTTACTGGTATGGAAAAGGTCTTGCCTATGATGGCCTGGGTGATTTTCAGAATGCTATAACATCTTATGATCGGGCTTTAGAATTCGAACCTGACAATATCAATGCACATTATAATAAGGCTCTGGACCTTGAGAATATGGGGCAACTTGAAATTGCAGTGAAGCAATATGATGCACTTCTCACGGTGGATCCATATGCAGTTGATGCATGGTACAAAATGGGAAAAGCCTATGAGCAGCTTGGAAATTTTGAATCTGCCCTGAAAGCCTATGACCAGTTTCTCATTTATGAACCTGAAAATGCTGAGGTATGGACTCACAAAGGTGCTGTCCTTGATATCATGGGAAAGTATTCAGAGGCCATAGAAGCTTATGATAAGGCATTGAAACTTGGACCCGACAGTACAACAGTAGAGTCTTTTGGTTCGGGAGCTGCTCTATTCGGTGTTCCTGTGGGAGTTTTAGATTGTTACGGAAGTACTCCTGAATTCAAGTCCGATTCTGCTTTGCTGTGGTTTAACAAAGGTCTTGCTTTCTATAAGATGGCTGACTATGAAAGCGCCATCGTGGCACTTAATAATGCAGGCTATATTGAGCCTGATTTCCCAATTATCTGGTATAAAAAAGCCAATGCGTATGATAGTCTTGAGCTATACGATGAAGCCATTGATGCATACGAAAAAGGTTTGAAGATCGACAATTCATGTGCAAGGGTTCACTATGACCTTGCCCTTGACTACGATCGACTTGGTGAATACAACGCGGCCCAAAAAGCATATTCCAGAGCTGTAAAACTGGAGCCAAACTTCACAGCAGCTCTTTACAATAGGGGCCTTGATCTTGATAATCTCGGTAAATATGATGATTCTGTTGAAGTTTACGACAAAGTACTTGAGTTACATCCTGACTCTGTTGATGCATGGCTCAGAAAAGGCAATGCTCTGCATGAACTCCGCAGATACGAAAAAGCTGTGGTATCTTATGAACAGGTGCTTCAATTGGATCCGACTCATTCAGTGGCCAGATTCCAGTTGAGTGTGAATCAGGATCTACTTGGGGACATTAACAGCTCATTTTCACACTATCCGAAGACTTCCACGTTCTTTGGGGTAATGGATGAAGATATTTTCAGTTCGGACGTATTGATCTGGTATACTTCTGATTCGTTTTCAAATGGCAATACCAACAGTCTGGATAACGCAGAAATACTTGGAGATGTCATCAGTTACGACAAAGTGTGGGTTTCAAGGGGTTCTACCTTTGAAAATATGCTGATGACGGACAAAGCAATTGATTCTTATACAAAAGCCATACTTCTTAACCCGGAGTCTGCAGAGGCATGGGCAAGTATGGCGGCATCCTATGACCAGATTGGCAATTACGCTGATGCGTTTGTCTGTTATGAAAATGCAGTATTACTTGAACCCGGTAATTTACAGGCCTGGTACAAGAAGGGTCTTTCACACTATAATAACGGAGATAATCAACTGGCAGTTGAATCCTTTGAGAAGGTACTGGAGAAAGAGCCTGCAAATTATGATGCTCTTTACTTTAAGGCTTCATCCTACGATGATCTCGGTATGTATAACGAGTCTCTCCAGTCTTATGAAACCATACTGCAAAAGGATACCCAGAACACGGATGTATGGTACAGGGCAGGTTATGCTGCATACCAGCTTGGAACTTATGACAGGTCGATAGATGCTTTCAACAATGTTCTGAAATATGATCCGACAAATGCCACTGTGCTTAAATTCCAAAGCAGCTCCGCAGTAGAACTTGGAAGGTACGAAATTGCATTGGGTTTCTATGAAAGGATGCTTTCTGTTACTCCTGCAGATTCTATTGCAATGTTTGGGCAGGCATCAGTCTATGAAAAGCTTGGAAAATATGAGGGAGCAATTGAAACTTACGACAGGATCCTTGAATTGGAACCTGGTAATCCCCGGGCTCTGAACAGCAAAGGTTTTACTTACTATCTTATGGGCAACCTGGCAAGTGCCTCGTCAACATTTGAAATGGCAGCAAGTTCTGATCCGAACAGTGCATCTGCCTGGTATCATCTGGGTATGCTGTCGTACCTGAGGAGCAGTCACACAGGTTCAATCTATTATTATGAGAAGGCACTGGAAATTGATCCGTCATGCACTACTGGTTGGTATAACAAAGGTTTCATTCATAATATCCTCGGGGATGCCGATGCTGCAGTGGAATGCTATGATAAGGTGCTGGCCATCGATCCAAATTCCACATCTGCTCTTTACAATAAACAGTTTGCACTGTATCGTATCGGTAAATCCGTTACTGCCGATGCAGCAAAAGAGGAGCTGGATGCAATTGATCCGGGTTTTGTAGCTTCCCTTGATGACAGAGGTACTAAATTCTTCCTGCCATCTGCTTATAGTGATACACTGGATTATGAACTGCCTCATAGGTGGTACAACAGTGCAACTGCATGAAGTGTGACTCTGTTTATCACATAAGATTTATCGTGTATGGGGGCAATTACGTCCCATGCTACGTTCCCTTATTTTTGACATGGACGGTGTACTTGTCGATTCCATGATGTACCATGCACAGGCGTGGATACAGGTTTCAAGTGAGGTTGGTGTCAATGTCACGCCTGCAGATATATATGAGATCGAAGGTGCCAATCACAGGCTTGGTCTGCAGTGGCTCTTCCAAAAAGCTGGCAGGGATTTTGAGCCGGAGATGTATGAAAATGTTCTTCAAAGGAAAATTGAGATTTTTAATAGCATTGCCGATGTGAAAGCATTTGATGGTATGGCAGATTGTCTCAGTGCCCTAAAGAATAATTTCAGGCTGGCGGTTGTCACAGGTTCTGAGCGGGCTACAGTTGAATCTTTCATGGACCAGTTCTTTCCGGGCGTCTTTGATGTTGTGGTCTCTGGTGAGGATGTACACTATGGAAAGCCGTATCCTGAACCTTACCTTAAAGCTGTTGAGATGCTTGGTATTGCAAAGGACGAGTGCATTGTAATAGAGAATGCACCCATGGGCGTTGAATCTGCAAAAAAGGCAGGTCTTTACTGTGTAGGTGTGCCAACGTATGTATCTCCTGAGAAGTTATCTGAGGCAGACCTAATATTGGAGGACCACACAATACTGCAGAACTATCTCTATAATATTCTTGAAGGCCAGGATTCGTAAGGTTTTAAAACCAATCTCTCAATATACTTAGCATGGAAGAAAATGCTGAAGCTGATATGAAAGAAATGCTGGCAAACAACATGGGCAGTCTGAAGGAACTTTTCCGTGAGACTCCCAGTATGGAACACCTTCTCCAGATAGTCGCTACTTATCATGGGATGGAGCAAACCGAACGTGGTATTGGTTTTGCAGAAGCTTTCATCATGCAGATAGAGGGTGAAAAGGATCGGCTGGTGCAGACTTCTATGGTTCTGGAGATGGTGGACGAAAATGAAGAAGCACTTTCTTATCTTGATGAAGCTGAGATCAAATTCCCTGATGATGCTCAGGTGAAAAATCACCGTGGCATGCTTTTGAACAAGTTGACGGAATTTGAGAAGGCTCTTACTATATATGAAGGTCTGCTGGAAATCAGTCCCACATCCCTTGAATCACTTTCAGGTAAGCTCATAGCATTGACAGGTCTTGAAAGGCATGGGGATGTACTGAAATTGTATAAAACATCTATTGCTATAACACCCTCAAATCCACAGGACTGGCATTTCAAGGGTGTAATTGATGGAATCCTCAAGGATTATTTTGAAGCTGAAAAAGGCGATTCTATTACTGAAGGCCAGGCTGACAAATTGTCTCAGAGTTTTAACTCTATTGACCATATAATAGACGGGCTTGGACCTGAGGTTCGTAATTTTTACATGATGGGGAATTTTGCAGGCAAAGAAATATATCATGAAATACTGGAAAACAAAGACTGAGTTTTCCAATATTTTTGTTAAGAAATCTCTTTTTATTTCCTTTTTGTATGTTAATAGCATATATTTTATCCCAATTAGGATTGTTATTCTCTTAAAAGGGTAACTTTTATAATGGTTTTTGCCACATTTGCTATATGGACAAGTACAGTGTGAAATGCCTTCAATGTGGCGAAGTTCATGATTCTTATTCACTAAACTGTAAAAAGGATGATGAGTCTCTCCTTCGTGCTTATTATGCATCAAAACAGTTGATTCCAACAGATATGCCAGGTATATGGAAATACTACAACTGGTTGCCTGTCACTGGTATTATAGAAGATGGTTCTGGAAGAACGATCACTTACAAAAGTGAGAACCTTGCTTTGGCCATCGGTCTTGATGACCTGTGGATTGCTTTTAACGGTTACTGGCCGCAGAAGAATGCATATCTGATGACATGTACCTTCAAGGATCTCGAGTCATTCCCGACCATGCAGAGACTCAGAGAACAGGAAGATAAAAGAATAATGGTTGTGGCATCCGCAGGTAACACAGCCAGGGCATTTGCCCATGTATGCAGTATAACCGGACAGCCACTTCTCCTTGTGGTCCCAAAGGAAAGTGTTCACAGATTGTGGACATTACATGACGATAATCATTCAGTCTGCCTTGTAACTGTGGAAGGGGACTATTTCGATGCCATAGCCCTTGCAGGCAAGATAGCATCCAGAGAAGGTTTTGTGAACGAGGGCGGTGCCAAAAATATTGCCAGACGCGATGGCATGGGCACTGTTATGCTGGATGCGGTCCTGACTTCCAATGAACTACCTGCTCATTATTTCCAGGCAGTGGGGAGTGGTACCGGCGGTATCTCCGCCTGGGAAGCATCCATGAGATTACTTGAAGATGGAAGGTTTGGAAACACTCTGCCAAAACTTCATCTGGGTCAAAGTCTCCCATGCGCTCCGCTTTATTCTCTCTGGCATGATACTGATGCAGTTGATGCTGCGTGTCCTGATGGGATGTATGATGATGTTCTCTTTAACAGGAAACCGCCTTTCGCCGTTAAAGGTGGCGTAAAAGATGCTCTTGAAGCAACTAACGGCAGTATCTATGCTGTAAGCAACAAGGAAGCATCCGATGCCCAGGAACTCTTTGAGAATTCAGAGGGCATAGACATAAATCCGGCTGCTGCAGTTGCAGTTGCCACGCTGATTCAGGCTGTAAAAGCTGGTAATGTAAAGTCCGGCGAAAAAATAGTTCTCAATATCACAGGTGGCGGACAAAAATGTTTGATGCAGGATCATGAATTAAAACAACTGCATGTTTCCCTTGCGGTATCGGCAAAAGATGAAGAAGCAGAGAATAAAGTAATAAAAACGGTAGCAGAAAAATTTGGTGTATAATTATGACTGAAATAATCACTCTTACTATACTAGGCGGTGTTGACAAGGACGGTGTTGACGAGCCCATAAGATCAGTTGATATATCCCGTGGTGAGATAGTGGGCATCGTAGGTCCCACAGGCTCCGGAAAGAGCACACTGATCGATGACATAGAACAACTGGCCCAGGGAGACACTCCAACCGGCAGAACACTTCTTATAAACGGTGAAAAACCGTATGCAAATATACGTGTGGACCCGCGCAAGAAACTCGTTGCCCAGCTTTCACAGAATATGCATTTCCTAGCTGACATGACAGTTGAAGAATTCCTGCAGATGCACGCACGTAGCAGAGGCAAGGATACAAACCTTGTTTCAAGGGTTATCGAGCTTGCAAACACACTTACAGGTGAACCAATTGCTCCACATCACCATCTGACAGCTCTTAGTGGTGGCCAGTCACGTTCACTCATGACCGCAGATATCGCAGTGATCAGTGATTCCCCTGTGGTGCTTATCGATGAAGTGGAGAATGCCGGTATTAAAAAACAGGAAGCTCTCCAGTTACTTGCAGGAGAGGGTAAGATCGTTGTCGTTGTCACGCATGATCCCGTGCTTGCCCTGATGTCATCCCGCAGGATCGTTATCAGAAACGGTGGCATGGTGGACATCATAACCACAAGCCCGCAGGAGCAGGATGTTTGTGACAGGATCACAGATGTTGATAACTGGCTCATGTCCCTCAGGGAAACTATCAGGCGCGGGGATATTGTTGAGAGTGCCGCATGAAACTGGTTGTAATTGCAGGGACTCCTGGCTCGGGAAAGACCTCTGTTCTGCTCCACGCCATCAAAGCCCTCATGAAGCATGAAAAAAGGCCTGCTGTTGTCAAAGTAGACTGTCTCTGGACAGATGATGACCAGCGTTTCAAGAAACTGGATATTCCGGTTCATGTGGGCCTTGCCAAGGACATGTGTCCTGATCACTTTACCATTTACAACACCGATGAAATGCTCAAATGGGCAGAAGATGAAGGTGCCGATGTCCTGTTGAGTGAAACTGCCGGACTATGCCTGCGCTGTGCTCCATACCCTGATGAGTGCCTTGCAGTATGTGTCATTGATGTCACAACCGGTCCGAACACTCCATTGAAAGTTGGTCCCCTTCTAACAACTGCTGATGTTGTTGTCACAACAAAAGGCGACCTTGTATCTCAGGCAGAGCGTGAGGTTTTCAGGGAACGTGTGCTTGAGGTGAATCCCGGATGCAAGATCGTGGAAGCCAACGGACTTACCGGTAAAGGCTCATTCGAGTTTGCAGAACTAATACGCTCCGGTCCTGATGTTTGTGATAATATGGTTTTACGCTATAATCCACCACTTGCAATATGTTCTCTGTGTACTGGCGAAACCCGTGTTGCAAGGAAACATCATATGGGTGTCCTGAGAAATCTTGACGGCTTTATGGAATACAAAGGGGAATAATTATGGATGAGATCGAAAAACTACTTCCGGGTTACAATTGTGGTAGTTGTGGCCATCGCCAGTGCAGGGATTTTGTAGCAGAGATCAAAAATGCTGAAGACCTGCAAAAGTGTCCTTTCCTTTCACGTGATAATTTCCAGGACAATGTGAAAAAGATACTCCGTCTTCTGGGTGAAGATATTCCCGAAGATGAAAAGATAATTGGTATCATTGATGGTCTGGAGGCGGATTTCACACTGGCCCCCCTTAAAGATGAATGCTCATGCAGGGAAGACATCCATCCCTTTGATACTTCTATAGAAGTGGAAGTCGGTGACATACTTCGATACAGGCCTCTTGGCTGTCCGGTTACTCACTTTGCAAAGGTCATCGATAAGACTCCCGGTGCAATATACACAGTTCATATGGTAGGGCCACTTCACAGGCTCGGAAATGACGAGTTTAAGTTCAAGGATATTGGTCTATGTATGATACTTGCCTTTGATGGCAAGGTTGCAAAGGGTAAGATTCCAAAAGTAGCTCAGACCGTGAAGTTCGTTCCTGAATACTGCATGATGCAGAAAGTCCACTCCGGCATGGTAGTGGGTGTGGAAGGCAGGAGCGTTCGCATCGAGGCAATAGACCTTAAGGTATGGTGATAACATGATATCCACTTTGTCAGGTGACATGACTCCTTCTGAATCCATATTCAAAGGCATAAATGACGCAGGGATTGATTTTATTGTCAGTGTACCATGTGCCAATCTTAAGGAGCTTATCCCAATGGTAGATGAATCACCTGATATCCTCCATCTACCAGTGACTCGTGAGGAAGAGGGCGTGGGTATATGTGCAGGTGCCTATATGGGAGGCAAGAAACCTGCAATGCTCATGCAGAATTCAGGCCTTGGAAATTCGATCAATGCGCTTGCTTCACTAAATATGCTTTATGGCATCCCACTTTTAATGATAATTAGTCACAGGGGTGTGGAAGGCGAACCAATAGTTGCACAGGTTCCAATGGGTGAGCTTACTTCGAAGTTGCTGGACACAATGGAGATTCCATATTTTCTTCCGCAGAAAGGTGTCGACCCGGCAGATATCATTGTAAAGGCCTGGAACGCAGCTTCTGAGCAGAAAAAACCCGTTGCTGTACTTTTACCCATACCATTCTGGAGAAAGCAATAATGAAGCGCATAGATGCCATCAATGAGATTGCTGCAAAGGCACAGGAAACAGATGCATTGCTTATAGGTAACATTGGTATTCCCTGCAAAGAATTGCATCATGCATGTGATATGCCTAATAATTTCTACATGCTTGGTTCCATGGGACTTGCGTCCTCAATAGGTCTTGGTCTCGCATTATCGAGGCCTGATAAGAAGGTCATTACAATAGATGGAGATGGTTCAATATTGATGAATATGGGAACCCTTGCCACAATAGCTTCACAGGAACCGGAGAATTATCTTCTTGTCATTGTTGATAACCGTGCCTATGGTTCAACTGGAAACCAACCTACAGCCACATTAAAGAACACAGACCTTGCAGAGGTTGCAAAGGGTGCAGGAAATAAAAAGGTATATGTGGTTGATACTCCAGAGAGTTTGAAAGAAACCTTAAAATCCATGGATAACGGGATAATTGTAGTAAAAGCAGAACCGGGAAATACTGATGCTCCGGTGATTGGGATGGCTCCCGAAGCTATACTGAAAAGGTTTATGGATAAATCTTCTCAACCATCTCGTTGAGCTTGAAGTTCCCATTTATTACTCTATCTTTCAATTTCTCCGCAAGTTCCTCTGATCTTTTACGGTCAGATTGTCTTAGGACGATTGGGATATTTAGCTGCTCAGTTTCTTTTTCAAAGTGAAGGGTTCCTAAGTTTGCGGTGAACACTCCTCCCGGACAGAGAGTTGAGCAGAGTCCGCAATTGAAGCACAGATGCCTTTCAAGTATCATTCTGTCGTCTTTACGGTATATTGCCTCCATTGGACAATCTCTTACAGGTTTGCATACTTCGCAATTGAGGCATGCATCAGAATTGAAGCTGACTGTAGGGTCTGTATTCTTCCAGGCATCGGCGTATGTGCTACTGCCTATCATCACTCTTTTATCAACGTCATTTACGACCATTGGAATGTCATGGTCTGTTTTGAGTACAGCATCAAGCACAGACTGGCTTGTAACCGGTATTGCTATGGCCCATGATGCGATACACTCCGGTCCGGCAGATGTCTTAAACCCTCCCATGAGTGCCGGATCCATATCATGCATGTCTGCAACTCCTGCAAGATTTGGTTTTTCAGGGCTGCTGCGTGTTCCTTCTCCAATAACGAAACCTTCAGCTCCGTTCATAAGCATGCGCGTTCCTATGCCAATAGTTTCCATCTTAGGGTCGTTCTGGATTGGGTTGATCTCACCGCATCCGGAAAGCGTTGCACCGTTCATGTCAGGACTGAATTGCGTGGCATGGAAGATCGTATTGACAGGGTTTGTTGAGCAATTTACAAAAGCTGCATAATTCTTGAAGGAATGGCGGGTAGAATATAGCTTTGCATAAGGCATATCTTTTAGTTTGATCTCACTTTTAAAGGATACATTCTCGTCTGTGATTACGGATACTTCTATATCCTTTCCTTCAACCATCTCTCTGAACAGGTGGCCTGCACCGTAACTGTGCTTCTGGGTTGAGTGAGCTGTACCAAATACTATCAGGTCAAGCACTCCAAGACTTTCGTTGGGACAGGGTCCTACATGTGCCGGAACTCCATTGAGAAGCACCTTCGAGGCTCTCTTGAAACTAAGGGGGGAATTTACAGGAAATGAAAGAACTGCATATGTTCCGCTCATTATCGCCCTTGTTGCAGTTGTGACAACATCGACATCCATCATGCCAACGTTCTCTTCTTTGTCCACAAGTTCGGAGACTTCCTGTGCTGTCATGACAACAGCTTCCTTTTTCTCCAGCTTTTCTCTTATATCAGCAACAGAGCGTTCCAAAATATCCCTCGAATTTAGTTAACTGTGAATGTGAACTAAAAAAAAGATTGCAGTATTAACTGCATTCAGTCAACACCGAGTATACTTGCCAGTTCAAGGCCTTCGCTTCCAAGTTCAGCGAGCTGGTCAAAAGCCTCTTCTTTGGTGATGTATTTTTCAGTACGGGTACCATCGGTTGCTTCTATCTTGATGGTTATCTCGTTCTTTACATAACCTTTATCAAGTGACTCTCTGACAATATCTCCATATTGTTCCGCAATGAGCTTGAGGCAGTCAAACACTTCATTATTGCGTACGGCATCCTTTCCATCAAGCATTATGTGTGTGAGTTTCTGGTGTTTTATGAACATTTCCATATACTTTCTGACATCCTCAACAAAGCCGGAAACATTGTCCACTCGCAGTGATCTGAGCAGTGTTTCATCAGAAGTTATATCGAGTTCCCCGTGATATATCTGATATGTGTCATTGTCAGAAACGACCTTGAATTTATGGTCACCTTTCTTGTTCTCAAAGCTTACATCAATATGCTTGTTACCGTCATAATTCATGGATGTGATGATATGCTCGGAGACATCTATCATTTTGACCTTGTTCTCTTTTGAGAATATGCCGGCCTTTGTCCATGTTGGCAGGGATAATTCTCCGTAAACCTCTCTGACACTGAGTGTCTCATGGGCATAGGTTAGGTCACTTGCGTATTCCACACCGGAAAAGGATGCTTTTAGTATTCCTTTTAGGGTACCTTCTTTTGTGGAGACATAATATGTCTTATTTGCTCCATAGATACCTGATTCAAAAAGAGGATTCAGGTTGTTCAGCAGATCCATTTCTATCTTGTAGATTCCACTTTCAGACTGGCGCTTGATCAGCTCCAGTTTTTGGGTAAGCTCCTTAAGTCCGTGGTTGCTGGTTTCAATACAGGCATCTATGACCGCATTGCGACATTCAAGTATTTCCTTGTCTTCTGCACCTTTTGCACGGTCGTCTACATATTGCTGTATATCCTTGCTGAAGCTTTCAATTTCCTCTATCCTTGCTTCAAGGGAGGATATCTCTCCTGTTTCTTCCTCGCTAAGCTCAATAGCCGAATTCTCAAGTGGAAGGACCTTCTTTGCCATTTCTATGAAATTGTTAAGGTCCTGAATAAAATCTCTTTGTAAAGGTAATTCTGTAGAATCTTGAAATGTATATTTCATCCAAATCCCCTTCATGTTTTTAATGATATATTCTTGCGGACCTCATATATAAATTGTTATTTAGGGAGATACCGTCTTGTTCTAGAGCACACTTCTGACAACATCAAGTATCAGGTTCATGTACTTTGCAGCCCCGTTCTTCAGGTCCATGGGGTGAAGTTCTCCTGAAGCGAACACTTTCTCAAGTTCTTCGTAGCTCTTACAAACAAGGTTACCACCGAATTTCTCAGGTCTCTCAAAAACAATTTCTTCATATCTGGGGCATATGTGGTATTTGAACAGTTCCATCACAGGGTTGTCGTTAACTTCTTCAGCAGGACAGAACGCCTTCTTCATCTTCTTCTTTATGTCAGCCTCTGTGTCATCAACAGATATGAAGTTGTTATTTGAAGAGGACATCTTTTCACCGTCAAGTCCCAGAAGTATTGGTGTGTGGATGCAAAGGGGTGCCTTGAATCCAAGGGATGGAAGTCCTTCCCTTCCAAGCATGTGTATCTTCCTCTGGTCAATTCCACCAACAGCGACGTCAACACCAAGCATTGCAATGTCAATTGCCTGCATGATAGGATATACCATCTGGGAAACCGATGGGTCTTCCATTTTCCTTCCTACTTCATCCATGCTCCTTGTTGCCCTGTTCAGGGTTGTGATACGTGTCAGTTTGAGTACGTTAAGGATGTACTCCTGACCGAGCTGGTAATCTGAGCCATATACGAAATTCGTGTTCTCTTCATCAAGTCCAAGGGCAATGAAGCATCTTTTATTATAATCTGCAACTTCCCGTACCTCTTCAAGTGTTCCTTTTTTATTGAGGTAGGCGTGTACATCCGCAAGAAGGATTGTTATCTTAAACCCTGCGTTCTGGAGATCGAGGAGCTTGTTGACCGTAAGTACATGTCCCATATGGATCTTACCACTTGGCTCATATCCTACATAGGCTGTAGGGTGTTCTTTTGTTTCCAGAAGGTTTTTCAGTTCATCCTCTGTTACTATTTCCTGCACATTTCTTTTTATAAGCTCAAGTTTATCCATAGGTTCACCTTAAAAATCGTGGTTTGTATAAACACATCCCTCTTTAAATGCTTTTTCTTGCATTATTCGCTTACTTGTGGCGCAAGGATATTTTTGAGAAATGCTTCTCCCTCTTCTGAGCTGAACAACGGGATCTCACGGTCGCTGAAAATTTTTGTCCGGGTACTTGTTGTTCTCACATTGAGGTGAGGGTTGAAACCTTTAATTTCTATTTCTTTTCGGAGTATCATTATTCCACGCCTTTGCCAGGCAGGGACTTTTGATATATTGATCCCTCTTTCAAAAAGGATCTCATGCATATCTGAGGACTTTTTCCTTTTAAGGTGCATAGCAGCTTCTTTCTCATCCATACCTTCGGACAGGAGGGTATAGTATGCATATGAGTTGATGCAATTACGCCATGCTTCATCCTGTCTCCATACAAGGTACTCGTGAATATCTTCCTCATGAAGGGGAATTACCCTTGAATCAAAAGAGATTGGCTCTTCTGGTTTGAGAGCCATTGTAAAAGCACTGCTGATGAATGAGGGTACTACGGAATCAATCTTCTCAATCCTGTTTTCAAAAGCATTATCCCTGAACAGGAAACTTATCTCGTCCGAAAAAGTATATGCAAAAACAGGGCTCAATCCGCTCTTTTTAAAAAACGATTCTATCGAATCGACAATAGCAGATGTGAACCTTTTATCATAGGGTTTTTCAAATCCCATGCGTGATAGCGCATTCTTGAAATTCCTTCCATCAATGCGCACAATTACAGGCGGTACACAACGCAGATCTGAATAGATCTCTCGCCTTTTCATAGGTCAGTCTTCTTCTATCTCTTTTTTTGGCTTCTTGAACTTGTTCACAACATTCCTGATAAGCACTATGTCTCCTGAAGTGATGACCCACCTGTAAGGAATTATTATCCCTTTAGAGGTGACATCAAAAACATCTCTGTTGATGTCTGAAATGGCCAATCCTCTGACAATTCTCTCGTCAACATCTAACACAAGGTCAGCTACTTTCCCTATGTATGTGCCTGTATCAGTATAAACGTTTAAACCGAAAAGTGAAGTTATGTCTGCACGCATGATATCCTGTTCCTCTTTCATTTTACTTATATATGAATATTTGTATGTAAGTCGATGATTTAGTACTTAATTGCACAATTTTAACGCTACTTAGGGACGTATCTTTGCAATTCCTTCTTTGACTGCATTAGCAGATCTTTCCAGAGCTGCCATTTCCTGGCTGCTAAGTTCCAGTTCAATGATTTCCTCAACGCCTTCTTTTCCAAGCTTAACAGGTACTCCCAGGCATATATCATGCTGCCCGTATTCTCCATTTAGGAATGCTGAAACAGGTACTATTTTTTTTGTGTCGTTGAGTATAGCTTCCACCATGGATGCAATTGCTGCAGATGGTGCATAAAAGGCACTGCCATTTTTCATATATTCAACGATCTCCGCACCTGCATTGATTGTTCTGTTCACGATTTTCTCAATAGTTTGTTCGTCCATAAGTGCGCTCAGTGGTATGCCGGATACTGTTGAATATTCGGGAAGCGGGACCATCGAGTCACCATGCCCGCCCAGTACCATTGCATTTACGTCTCTTACGGAACAGTTCATCTCCTTTGCAATGAACGATGCAAAACGGCTTGAATCAAGCAGTCCACTCATTCCAAACACTCTGTTCCTGTCAGATTGTGTGCATCTCAGGGCAGCGTAGGTGATAATATCAAGAGGATTAGTCACTGTTATGATAATAGCATCAGGTGCATACTTTTCTATATTTTCGCATACCTGCTGCGTGATCTTGATATTTGTTGCAAGCAGATCATCCCTCTCCATCCCGGGTTTGCGTGCAATTCCTGCGGTAACTACTACAACATCTGAATCACTGATGTCTGCATAATCATTGGTTCCGATCACATCGACATCGTAACCAATAAGCGGGGCAGCCTGGAGTATGTCCAGTGCTTTTCCCTGCGGCATTCCTTCAACGATGTCGAGCATCACGATATCTGCAATATTAAGTTCCGCAAGTCTCTGAACTGTGGTGGCACCTACATTGCCTGATCCGATAACTGCAACTTTGCTCATCTTTCTCTCCTGATTACAATTAATTAAAAAATTACTATATTATAAGTGTAGGGATTGAATCCAACATATATATATCAAACCTTATTTTATTTAGCACTTGCAGGTAGAACATCATAGTTATCAATATCATCTATCATAACTGAAAAAGGGAAATTATCATGCTTACAAGTACATACATTCATATGCCACGGATTGGTACAACTGTGGAAAAAAGGATATGGTCCGGTGGGGTTAGGACCTGGGATGACTTCATGGATAAAAGGGATGAGCTTCTGATATCTCCTTCTAAAAAAGAGATGATCATGACTGGCATCAAAGAATCTGCTGAAAGGCTGGAGTCAAGGGATTTTGAATTCTTTGCAAGATCGCTTCCAAAAGCAGAACATTGGCGTGCATTCAGGGAATTTTCAGGAAAGGTTGCTTATGTTGATATAGAGACCACCGGTCTTTCCCCTGGCAGCTCATACATCACGGTTGTAGGGATATATGACGGAAAAGAGGCTAAGACCTATGTAAAAGGCATAGACCTGAATGAGGTCGTAGATGTTTTTTCTAAATATGAATTCCTTGTGACCTTCAACGGAGCAAGGTTCGATCTTCCTTTCATCAAACGCGAGTTTCCTCAAATTGAATTCAACCAGTTACATGCAGATCTTATGTATCCACTGCGCCGCATCTCTCTTTCAGGCGGCCTGAAAAAAATAGAATGCGAACTTGGTATTTCAAGAGCTGAAGAAACTGTTGGTATAAGTGGCTTTGACGCTGTACGCCTCTGGCACCAGTATGAGCGCGGGGATGAGGATGCACTTGACCTGCTGCTGAAATATAATCGCGAGGATATTGTGAATCTCAAAACTATAATTGATATGACCCTTCCACGTTTTATAGACAACAAATTCTCAGAATGCATTTGATATGGATTTCGATTTAAAAACACTTCCCGCATTGCCCGGCGTCTATCTAATGAAAGATGACTCCGGTGATATCATATACGTTGGCAAGGCCAAGTCCCTGGATAAGAGGGTACGCCAGTATTTCCAGTCTAAGAGGAATCTCTCTCCCAAAACAGTGACACTGGTCAGGCATATCGATGATATAGACTATATTGTTACGGATTCTGAGATCGATGCTCTTGTGCTTGAGGCAAATCTTATCAAAAAGTATAGACCTCGTTATAATATACGGTTGAAGGACGATAAACGCTATCCTTACGTCAAGGTGACTGTTAATTCTACGTTCCCGCGCATATTCCTCACCCGCAGGAGGTTGATGGATGGAGCTCTTTATTTCGGACCTTACACCAATGCAAAGGCTATCCGAACAACACTTGACCTAATCTCCCGGATTTTCATGCTTCGCCGGTGCAGGAAGAAAATAGAGCCGGGCAAATCCCGTCCATGTCTCAATTACCATATCAAACGCTGCATGGCTCCATGTAGGGAAAGACTCGATAAGGAAGAATATCGCAAAAGGGTGATGGAGGCTGTTCGTTTTCTGAAGGGTGAAACATCGGGAATTTTAAAGGAACTGGAAGCAAAGATGAGATTACTGGCTAAGGAGCAGGATTATGAATCTGCTGCCGAGGTGCGGGATCAGATCGAATCTGTAAAATATCTCTCAGAACAGCAGATCGCAACATCCGGTACTGATGACCGTGATGTACTGGCTGCAGTATCTGACGAGAAAACGATATACATACAGGTTTTCTATGTGCGCCATGGTAGTATGGTCGGCAAGGCGGACTTCACACTTCTTGGTGCTGATGTATCGGAAAATATTGAAGAATCCATGGCTCAGTTTGTGAAACAGTATTACCAGGACTCTCCAATTCCTCCGGAAATACTTGTACAGTATGATTTTCCTGAAAAAGAGCTCATAGTAAGGTGGCTTTGCCAGCGTTCCGGTCGGGATGTAAGGGTGCATGTGCCACAACGGGGTGAAAAGAAAAAACTCATTGAGATGGCTGAAAGGAATGCTCAGATGTCAATGAGGATGGCACAACTAAAGCCTGCACCGTCAGAATCAGCCATTGCAGCACTTGAGGAATTGCAAAAGGTCTTGTCCCTGGACTCCATGCCCCTGCACATAGAAGGCTTTGATATTTCCAATATATCAGGTACTAATGCAGTTGGTTCCATGGTCTATTTTGAAAATGGCATACCTGCTAACAACAAGTACAGGCAGCACAATATCAAAACAGTGAAGGGTATAGACGACTTTGCCATGATGGCTGAGGTCGTGCACAGGAGATACTCACGTTTGATCAAAAATAATGAACCAATGCCTGACCTTATTCTCATAGACGGAGGTCCGGGCCAGGTGAGTGCAGCCAAATCCTCTACTGATGCTCTTGGTCTTAATATACCATTGATTGGCCTTGCAAAGAGATTCGAGCATATAATCACCACCAAAAAAGGCCCCGATGAGGTTATAATTCTCCCACACACGTCATCTGCATTAAAAATACTGATGCATATTCGTGATGAAGCGCACAGGTTTGCAGTAAGTTCCCACCGAAGAAGGCGGTCTGCCAGTCTTACACATTCGGAACTGGATTCTATTCCTGGTGTAGGGCCTTCCAGAAAGCGTATTTTGCTTGAGAACTTCGATTCCATTGATAAGATAAGGTCTGCTTCAGTGGGGGATCTGTCTGGTCTGGATGGTATAAGTGAGCAACTCGCAAAAAAGATACTTGAGCATTTGGAAAGTAAGTAATCTAATTAATACTGTTGCGGCAAAAATAAATAGTGTGGGTCAAATATAGCTTAGTGGATTTGCTTTTTGGTAAAAATGGTAAAGTGTGATTAAATGGGTAACGAGTTGGATTTTTATGGGAACGTTCATCATCCTGATATCAGGATGCTTCATGATATGGATGAGGTCGTGCATGATCAGGCATGGCTGCGCTTACAGGATAACATTGAACTTTATTACATGTATCGTGATCTCTCAAAGAATGAGTCCGACCACGCAAAAATAGAAGAAAATGGCCTCAGGTATGACATTACTATAATTCCTCCTGCAATGTTGAGTGATGAATACGTCAAGACTGCCGGTCATTATCATCCTCCGGTTCCGGGGCAGAATGTGTCATATGCTGAACTCTATCAGGTACTGGAGGGTGAGGCTACCTATCTTCTTCAGAAAGCAGAGGGTGACGAGATCGTAGATGTGATTGTCTGTGAGGCAAAGGCAGGAGATCTTGCTCTTGTTCCGCCGGGTTATGGCCATATAACTATCAATAATTCAGATGATACACTTAAAATGGCTAACTGGGTATGCCGTGATTTTGCATCTCTTTATGAGCCTATTAAGAAACTCTTCGGTGGGGCATACTATCTTCTGACCGGTGGGTTTGAAAAGAATCCGGATTACAGGGAAGTGCCGGATATACGATTCATAAAACCAATGGATTATCCCGAAGCTGGTCTTTTCTGTGGTGAGGATATGTATGATATCGTGAATGATATAGGTAAACTCGATTTCCTTGTTCATCCGCAGGATCATATGGAAATATTCGGGAAGATAACATCTCTTTGAATAGTATCTTTTTACTATGAGAAACTATAAATGGTTGGCAACTACTAAACGGTTAGAGGTATGTCTTTGCAAAGGAATAACCAGATTCAATTCACGTCATCGAAAATAGAGGATTTGATGTTCAGGACGACGTTCGATCCTAAAACAATGGAAGGCGACGTGATTGTGAACCTTTCTATTATAAATAAACAGGATTTTGATGATGTTCTTAAGATATTCACTATGGCCATCAACAGCGGGCTCTCGGTAAGTCCACTGCTAAAGATTCTTCATGAGGGGGATTCAATTGGTGACCACAAGATCGGTGAAGGTGAGGTTGGCTTTGCAACTGTGTGCAGTATCACTATTGATGGGCTCCTTTTAAAGGCTGGTGTGATGATAAAACCACGTTTTGGCGGTCTGGTTGAAATTCGTGATGGTGATCCCATGCGTTTCACAAATGTCCTGACATATCAGAGTACTACAATAGATCCTCTTGAGGTTCTGATGTCACAGGAACTTACCTCTGTCATGGGTATGCTCAAAACAGGTTCAGGTAAGATTCTTGCTAATCTGCGCGAAGCTCCTATGGTAACCAGGGATGCTATAGACAGTACTCTTTCTGACATGGTTGATGCCGGAATAAATGGTATTCTTGAAGTGGGTGAACCAAATACAAGAATACTGGATGTGCCTGTAGAACGTGACCATCTCGGTATTGTTGTTATTGGTGGTACTAACCCCATGGCAATAGTTCAGGAACACGGTATTCCAATAAGGACCAATGCAATGTCAACACTTATTGATATCAATAAACTGTCCCATATCAACGATGTTGTTTGATGTGGTTTACGTTTTCACTAACTGTGCAGCGATAGTTGAATTGAGTTTCTGAATGAACTCTTCTTTTTTACCAAATGGCACCGTAGCCCCTGCTGCAATATCATGGCCACCGCCTGCTCCTCCAAGTTCCTTACACACAATACTCAAAGCATCTGCGAGATTGAGACCTTTATTGATAAGTTCCTGTGTTCCTCTTGCGGATACTTTATAGCCGTCATCCTTGTCTGCAAATGCTATAATGGGTAGTTTACGGTTGCCTGTGGAGAAGTGGCTCATTCCTGCAACAATGCCTACTATTGTTTCAGGAATCACGCTTCCTGCATCGAAATACTGAAGGTGTGAGAGTTCGGTTATTCCTTTGTCCCTAACGAAGTTCAGTCCGTCTACAAGGTTCTTGCGATGGGTTTGCAATAGGTCCTGTGCTTCTCTGTAGGCTTCGTCCCGGTTGCCCATACATACCTGCATTCCAACTTCCGCTTTCATGTATCTTCCTGTGGCATTAAGGAGTGTAGAATATTCTGATGCGTCTCTCATTTCAGTACCTTCCTGCTCGGAAAGGAGTATGTAGCCCTCTGATACCAGCCTGCCGATATTGTAGGATGACATGCCGTGTTGCATGGAGTATTGCATAAGGGATGATGTAACTTTCATTTTTTCTTCTTCCAAAAGGTCTATCCATCTTCTCCATTTCTCATCATTTGAGAACTGAAGGCCTACCCTGGCAAGAAAGTCAATGCATGCATCCTCATTACCGGTGAGCCCGGGAATAAATGGATCGGATGAATACTGTATCATTTTGTACACTGGTCGTGTCTGTTTTCCAAAAAGTGAGATATCCTTTTTAGGAATTATTACTTCAGGATTTGCTTCAAGTATCATCCTGTTAAGGCTCACAAGTTTTCCATGCTTGCGATTTTGCATGTCGCCAACACATCCCACTATCGCAAGGTCCGCAAGGTCACGGTTATCACCAAGTTGGGATGCAAGTATAAATGTTGTTCCTGAACCACTTATCTCGTAAGAACCGTTTGCTCCGTAAAGGTGAGGGTTCAGGTGAAATTTAGTCTCTCCCTGTGGTCGGTGATGGTCTGAAACAATAGCATGTACTCCGTAATTATTGATATGCTCCAGTTGCCCGCTTCCAAGGTCTGTGAATATCGTAAGTTCTGGGTTCATATCCGCAAGTTTTTCTACGATTGTTTCATCAAGCTGTTTGACAAACATCATCTCAGAGCCGATACCTGCTCTTTCCAGGGCTTTTGAAATAATGGCTGCTGATGTTATTCCATCTGCATCGATGTGGGATACCAGCTGTATCTCCTCGTATTTTTTGATCTCTTCAGCGCATTCCCGGGCATGCTCTGCCATCATGGTCATAGTTTCAGACATGTTTATTATCCTCTTATTCTATCACTCTGGATTTTTTCCATCCTTTCGGATCGATCAGGTATTTGTTACTCGCTCTTTCTATTCTCGGGTAACTCTGTATCTCTTCCACGGTTACCTTTGGAATGCCTTCTTCGTTATATTTCTTGCAAAGCTCTGTCCATGGTATCATATATGCTTCTCTTGCACGTCCAACGCCCATTTTCAATTCAACTGCAAGAAATCCGGTTCTCCCTGATCGTAATAAAAAGTCGGATATTCTTTCTATCTGGTGGGCACCATTCTTATCAGTTGTGAAATGTTGTGTGAAATAAAGTGCCTTTGCACCTTTATCCACAGAAATGCTCTTGCATTCTATTCCCATATAATAATCCGGGTCAAGTGAATCAACAAGTACATCCAGGAACTGTGAGGTGAACCTGTGCTGTTTAAGCCGATATGAGATTCCCTTCATTTTTTTCTCTTCGAAGAATGCGTTGAATGACTGGACAAGTACTCTTTCAAATTCTGTCATTGTATTATCACGTTTTTGAAATTATATTCTTTTCAAGCTTATATTAAATATTGCCTTGGTTATATTATGCAACTCGTTAGATTGATGTACCTGTTAACTCAATTAGCAGTGATGAATAAGAAAAATCTGGAAATTATATCTTCAATAGGTTCTGTAGTATTGTTGCTGATACTTTTTGCCGCAGCACATCAGATGAGGAATCTATTTCCTCAGGAATACGGGTTTGTTTTCTCACTTGTGATATTCATAGTTGCTATGTCAGTGGTCGGTTTAAAGTTGAATGAAATGAATTGAGGTTATTTAGTCCAATGTCAGTGTTCAGTGCTGAGTTCAATCTGGATACATCCGGAAACGCGGATGTTCTGGATATTACTCCTTATGTTTCTGAGCTGGCCGCATCATCTGGTTTTAGTAATGGGATTGTGCTTGTATATGTACCAGGCTCAACTGCTGCAATAACGACTATTGAATTCGAACCTGGTCTGGTCCGTGATTTTAAAGAAGCACTTGAAAGACTGGCTCCGGAAGGTATTACTTATTTTCACAATGAGCGCTGGCATGACGGCAACGGCCATTCTCATATCAGGGCATCCTTTATAGGCCAAAGTGAGTCGTTCCCTCTTATCAATGGGAATATTCTGCTAGGCACATGGCAGCAAATAATACTTGTGGATCTTGATAATCGTCCACGCTCAAGAAAAGTTCACGTGCAGGTCTATGGTGAATAAATAATGAAAATAGAAAGGGTTTCCGGCTTTTAGCCGGATGCATACTGTTTTTATTGTTTGACAAGGAATTTGACAAAATCAGGGCTTAATCTTGTTTCTCTTATCATCTTGTCTTCTACGTCCTCATCGGAAAGTCCGTCCTGCTTGTACTGTGCAATGCGGTCATAGACAGTCTGTGAAACTTCGGAGTACTCGTTGATATCTTTCCTGTGGCCCCATACATCTCCTTCAAGGAGTTCGATTCCCTGCATCTCAAGGTACATCTTTGCTGAGTTTGAGATCGTCCTCTTGTATGAGCTGGGTATGTGGAGTGCTTTTACATTAGGGCACTTCATAATAAGGGAAAATATGTCTGTGTTTGAAGGTCTGAATGCGAGGTGGATGATTTCTTCATTCGCGCCAAGTGTGTTAATCTCTTCTTTTGAACTTACTACTCTTATTTTCATGTTTTACCTTCCTTTCTCTTATATTTAGGTTTTTCATCAAATTTTATGAATGGGAGTTTAGATTTTTTCTTTCTAAAAATTAGTGTATATACAAAGCTTTATTTAAAGGTTGTCAATATAACATTATATGCATGGTATAAATTAGTTCAATCGTGTAATTAGTTATTTTATTTATCAAGTTTGTTGTCAGTTTATTTGCTAACTAAACGCTACCTATTGACTCATAATCAATTTATTATGATTGTTTGTTTATTTGTTTTTTAAACACGGTGCACTACTTTTTTATTAATCATTTAAAAAAATCATTTTATATTTTACGGTTAATATTATTTATTTTGAGTTGCCCACTGAAAATATTTGGTTTAATGTCGACACACCATTTTTGGTGTATCTATCTGATACCTTGATTCATCTGGCTTGAATTAATGTATATGGCTCAAAATTCATGTATATACAACAATTGCATCATTATCGTCTCTATCTTTTTTAAAATCAGGGAAGCTTACTGATTTTAAAGTAATTTATTATATTCAAGCATAAACGTTTATATAATTCAATATCCAATTTAGGATACGTGCTTCCAAAATTGTTGCCGAAATTGCGAGTAAAAAATGATGTAAAAATAATTTACATTATATTTGGTATAATCTTGACATATTTTTCAATATATATGCCAGATTTCATGAATGTAGCAGGCATGGAAGGCACAAAAATAAGCTCCGTTGTTTCCTTTGGAGCACTGAATGGTATGCTCTTTGGTCCTTTCTGGGGTTCCATCGTGTCAACAACTGGTTTTCTTTTGTATGAACTAACAAGTGGTAAGTATCTCTCTATGAATACGTTTTCGGTACTTTCGATTCTATTCATTGCACTTAGTTCAATAGTTTCGGGTCTTGTTGTCAACAGGGAACATAAGGCTGCAAAAAGTATATTTTTTGTACTTATTGTTGCATGGTACATGCTTGATGTGGGAAGGGAAGCCTATTTTTATCCATGGTATCATTTGCTGATACTTGGCATCTTCGTATATTTCGAAAAATCAATTTTGGTGAAAACCGTTACTTCTAAAGCATACATATTCTTATCTCTATTTTTGGCTTCATTAATGGGTGTTCTGTCTGATCACATGGCAGGAAGTATTACCTGTTATCTATTATATGATCTACCTGTAAATATGTATAAGTCAGTGATCTTTCTTTATCCTGTGGAACGGACAATACTCGCATTTTTCCCTGCATTTCTGGTTTATGTACTGGTTGTTGTATTCAAAGACATAATACTCTCATCAGATGATGTCGAAAAAGATATTGAGGATAAGAAAACCCAGGATTTGGACGAATATCTTCAAAATGATGTGTTGAACATTATAAAAGAAAAATAAAAAAGACACTTAGGAACAATGAGTTCTTATTGCATTTCTACTATTTTATCTTTGATTGCTGTAATACTTTTAGAGAACAAGTGTTCAGGGTCTGAGTTAACAAGTATCTCATTTCTGCCGCGGGTCGCAATTTCGCACATACAGGGTATAGTTGCAATAACAGGTGCACCGTATCTTTTCTTCTCTATTATATCAAGACAATTACCGTGGTGCATGTTATCTACGATTGCACATTTTTTGTCAAGAAGAGTGTAAACACCTTTTATTAATTGCTCAGTGCAATTGAAACATGCAGTTGTATCATTGTGCACAATAATTACCATATCCGATGCGGCAACAGCATTTATGGACTCATATTCTACACCTGGACTGGTATCAAATATAATGATGTCCATATTTTGATAAGCAAGTTCTTTTTTCCCATTCATAAGTGCTTTAAGGGCTCCTGCTTGCCAGTTTCGATCCTTGCTCACAAGGTCCCTTATCTCTTTTATATCAGGATTAGAAAAACTCACGTACATGTGGCCATCAGTTTCGATGTCTTTTTGAAAGTCGTTCATGGTGTCTTTCAGGCTACATTTTCCTGATAAGAAATCGTTGATCCAGAAATGAGTTCCTGGTTCGAACATAGAACAAAGGGATGGTCCTCTAAGGTCCAGATCGATCAAGCATGTATTTTTTCCTTCTAATGCGAAAGCTACTGCCAGATTTACTGCGATGCTTGTTTTTCCTGTTCCACCTTTGGAGGAGTGTATTGCTAATGTAAGAGTCATGTTTCCTTCATTAATTATTGATTAATTTTAATACTTTGAATCAATATTGAAATTCATCCAAAGAATTAATGTCATTCTATACATTTTTTCCTCAAGCTTTCATTTATGCGGAAATAAACCTTCCTTCCGTCTCTATATTTTTTGACGTGATTCATTCTGACAAGTTGGTTGAGATAATTACTTTCGACAGCTCTTTCCTTATTTGTCACGTTTGCAATCTCGTCTGCTGTTGCCGGACCAATTTCAAATAAAGTCGTTGCAGTAGTCCTTAAGTGATCTGGTAGGGAAAGTAGCGTTATTACATCAAGAGAATCTGCTATTATTTTGCTTTTCTCACCGACCTGATCTTCTTTGAACTCAGCCTGTAAAATGAGTCGATCAAGTTTGGAATTTATTTCTTTTAAGTTATTGACAACCTGTTCAAGCAATTCCGAGTCCAATATTTAGTCCCCTACGTTTTAATCAGAATACACATTATTATTACTTATTTATATATTATACTGACTCCACATCAGTTCTCTTTACTAATAATCCTTTCTGGTTTAGTTTATGTTCAGATTCTTTGTCATATAAACATTTTCCAGTTCATAACCTGCTTTTTGGTAGTACTGACGCACACCAATACCGCTTATTATTGCAATCTTCGCATATCCAAAATCCAATGCAATTTCTTCTGCCTTTGAAATGAGTTCTCTGCCATATCCTCTGTGCTGCCAATCATTATTTCCAGCATTCTTTCCCACAGCCACGGATGATCCGAATATATGGAGTTCTCTTACAAGAGCAGCATTTTCTAGCTCTTTACGGTGAGGGTTGTCAGGAAGCCTTAATCTAAGGAAACCTATCAATATATCTTTTTTAAGGTCTTCAAAGGCAATAAAATATTCTTTTCCTCCACAGCACTCATATGATTCCACGGTTAGTTGTATGTTATCTATATCAGGCTCATTTCCTTTTAGCATGTTGTGCCCTACTTCACGGCATCTTATGCAGTGACATTTTCCACCATGCTGTTCCAGATGTTTATGTGCAAGTTGGCGGATATTACTTTTTTTGACTCCTGCAAGTATCTGGGGTGCAGGTATATCCCTCTGTATGCGCTGTAACCTGACCCATTTAGGGATAAAGGACTTGATATTGGACAGGAGCATTGTTGCGTCTTCATCTCCCATGGCTTTGTACTTACCCTGTTTCCACATTCGGTGTAACTCTGTTCCTTCGGTAACAAGGGTGGGATATATTTTCAGATAATCAGGCTTAAATCCTGGATTTTCAAATAATCTTTTAAAATTCCTTGTGTCCATTTCCATGTCCGTTCCAGGCAACCCCGGCATCATATGGAATCCTACTTTCAGGGCACTGTCCCTCATAATTCTGTTTGCTTCGATACTGTCTGCGACACTGTGACCTCGTTTCATTCTCTCCAGAACAAAATCGTAAGTGCTTTGAACACCAATTTCGATTTTAGTTGCTCCAAGTTCGAGCATCTTATCAATGTGGATTTTTTTTGCCCAATCGGGGCGTGTTTCAAAGGTAATGCCCGTATTCCTTACTTCTGATGTCTCGTTTGCCTTCTGAACATCTTCTATTGTAAAATATGGAACTGTCTTTCCAATTGGGTTTGCCCGCTGCCTCCAGGAGTCCCCGTAGAAATCATTCATAGCTTCAAGACAGCGTTTTGTGTACCATTCCTGGTAATCGATCGACCTTGCAGAAAAAGTGCCTCCCATAATTATAAGTTCGGCTTTTTTAACTTCATGTCCAATGTGCTTCAATTGGGTCAGTCTATTTGTCACTATCCTGTAAGGATCATATTCAAGTTGTATTGCCCTCATGGTGGAGGGCTCCCTTCCCATGTAACTTTGTGGTGAATTAAATTCCGAGTCAGGTCCCCCGGGACATGGAACACATATTCCATGTGGGCACGGGGCAGGTGATGTCATTGCAGCAATCACTGCAACTCCTGATATTGTACGTACGGGCTTACGCTGAAGTATGGCTCGAACCTTTTCCTGCTCTTCATCATTGCCTGACATAATAATGTCTGCATTTTTAGGAAGGGTTGAAAGACGAAACTGTTTTGCAATCTTTTTCTTAGTTTCACTTAGTTGCTTATCGTTAGTTATCTGGCCATTAAGTACCATATCCAACATGCTTCTGCAGGCTGTTTCAAAGTCATTTTCAGTCATTTTAACCGTGAAAATATTGAGATTATATTCGAATCATTGACAGAATCCTGCAACCAGTGCTTCCAGCTGTATTCTGTCGTTTGCACTTTCTGTCAGGTAAAAATCAGTGTCTGCTATTTTTGTGACCCATTTGGCAATGATGTCATCCGCTTCGTTAGAATTCACTGTGACCTTGTGCAGCTGGAGTAGTATTTCCTGCCCGGACAATCCTTCTTCGAGTATGAGGGCATCAATGTATTTCCTAGCTTCAAGAATGTTCTTTGAAGTTATTGATTCAAAGAGACTTGCTATGTTCTCTGATTGCTCTCCCAGTGTTGAATCGTATATTTGTTGAGGTCCAATACTCTCATCTGCAGATTGTACGGATGCTATCTGGAGTGTGTTCAATGCCCTTGCAATATTGCCTCTTGCATGATATACCAGTGCATCAATACCGTCACTATTGATCTGAAGCCCCTCGGCATCAACGATTGTGCTAATGAAATTTGCAAGTTTATCATCTGAAACATGTGTGAAGAATAGTTGCAAACCCCTTGACCTAAGAGGGCTTATCAGCTTAGAAGGTTGGGTTGTTGAAAGTATAAAGCGAGACGAAGCTGTATACTTTTCCATTATCCTTCTCAAGGCGTGCTGTGAATCAGAATTGAGTGATTCGGCATTATCAATGAATATTATCTTAAAATCCGAATCTACAGGTGGCATACCTGCATATTCATTGATGATGTCCTTGAAGATATTTATCACGCTTTTATTGATCTTCTTTGGATCATCAGTCCCTATTATGCGTATGAATCTCTTGTCGCGTACAAGGTAACTTTTTCCCTGTTCAAAAAAATCAGATGCGTTGAAGTATGCCAGGTTACGTTCATAACCTTCTCCATATAATTGGTGGGCAAGCGCAAAAGCTGTGCTTGACTTGCCTGAGTTTTCAGGTCCGTGGAATACAAAATGTGGAAGGTTATTGGACATGGCCAACTTCCTGACCATGTCTAATGATTGTTCATTGCCGACTATTTCATCAAGGCTTTCAGGCCGATATTTTACAGTCCACAGATCCTTCAAATTATCACCTTTTCCTTTTATTCAACGTCTGTTGAGTTTGCCTGAAGAACTTCATGTATCACTTTGCCATATACTGGTCTTGCAATAAGGATGCCTATCATGACACCTACTATAGTTGTTATTGCAAATCCCTTAAGGGCACCGAAGCCCATGATAACCAGGGGTGACATTGCGATAATGGTCGTTGCTGCAGCTGCAAATATTATTCCGAATGCTTTTGTGATCCTTGAGAGGTAAACCTTTCTTGGTGGAAGCTTTCCTTCGTATAATACTTCATCTGTGATGATGACAAGGTGGTCGATACCTGTTCCTATGGCTGCGATGATACCTGCAATGCTTGCCAGGTCAAGCTGCCATCCAATTGCGGCTGCAAATCCAAGTATCATTATAAGTTCACTGATGGAAGTACCTACCATTGGTATAAGTATGGCTGGTTTGTTGTATTTTCTGAAAACCACAAAGGCAACAGCTAACAGTGCCAGGAGACCTGCAACAATAGCCTGTCCCTTGAACTGTTGACCAAGTGCTGCATCCACATGTCCTGAACCCATGAGTTCTACATTAACAGGTAATGCACCTGCACGCAGATGAATCTGCAATTCCTCGGCTCTTGTTTTACTATCTTCATCAGGTCCGGTAGATGCCTGCCATGCGTATATTGGCACTTCTTCAAGTCTGGATGCAGCTGAATAACTTAATGGTGCGCTGTAAACTTCATTATCATCCAGATACATTACCAGATTATGCGACATCGGATCTGTAGTCGCACCGGTTTCGGTCGCAACTTCCTGAAGTGCAAGGGCACCTGTATCCGTTAGTGTGAATGGTACGTACCACTGTCCTTCATCCTCGTGGAATCCCACAATACTGACAGCTGCTATTTCATCTCCATAAAGGACGTGCTTTGATTCGTTGCCCTGGGTCAGAATTCTTATCTCGAATTTACCCGGTTTTTCAGCGATATTCTTGGCAGTTGCAAGGTCAATTCCTGCAAAGTCAATGAGTATGTAATCATCACCCACTGTTTTTACTGGTATGTCCTTAAGTCCAAGGGAATTGAGCTTGTCACTCAGTATTTCCTTGGTCATGTCCCTTGTTTCTGTTGTGACGCCTTCTTTGTAAAGTGCATCTCCATTTATGTCAGTTACAATTGAGCCGCCGACAGCTGCCATGAGTTCCTGAAGATCTTCCTGTGAAATGGCAGTTCTTATCTCATATTCGACAGTGTCAGAAACAAGTGTAGGCAGGACTTCTGCTTTGAGTGAGTCTGCAAGATATGTTTTTATCAGTGTCACTTTTGAAGAGTGAAGTATGACCTCTGTCACATTGTTGGTTCGGGAGATGGTGGTTTGGCCCACTGCAAGCTGATCCATCTGATTATTTGTGAGTATTGAATCTGAAGTAAAAGTTATCGTAGTTTCATCAGTTCCTTCATCAACCGATCGTATCTCCACTTCTTCTCCAAGATTGATATTGACTATTTCCTTAACTAAAAGACCATTATCAGCATCAAGTTCTGCAACAGCTCCCTGAAGTTTTAACTGAAGCCAGGAGCCACCTTCCAGGTCAAGTCCATAGTTGAGATTGCTTGTGAAACCTTCATCTGAAGAATACCATGGGTGTATGAAGATTACAGACCCGATAATTGCCAGAATAAAGACGATTACTCTTAGGTCCTTTAATAAACTCTGTTGTTCATCGTCTTTCATGCTTTACGCCTCCTTGTGCCTACGCCTGTCACATGCCACCTGAGTATTGATGTGTTAAGCATCCAGGTGTTCATCATATCTGCGGCCAGTCCGAATATCAGGACAATGGATATGTCTGAAAGAAGAGTGATCTGTGAAAGTGATGAACTTAGTAAGTATGAGTAAGTTGATACCAGGTACATTACTACAAGGGCAGCTAAAGTAGTGGTTGTCATGGTTACACCCGTGTGCATTGCATTGCTAATGTTTTCCTGTGGGGTTCCGCGTCTTTTGAGTACTCTTGTGGTGAGCAAAATGTCACTGTCAACGGAATAACCAATGAGCATGAGCAGGGCTGCAACTGTTCCCAGGGACAATTCGATTCCAACGATGTTCATGAACGCCGCTGCAATGAAAATGTCGGATAATGCTGACAATACTACTGCCAGTGACGGAATAAATGTCCTGAATATCAAAAAGACCACAATCGCCATTCCGATAAATGATATAATAACCGCTTTAACAGCCTGTTTCTGAAGGGCTTCTCCATATACAGGTCCGATCTGGTTTATTTCGACATTATCATAGGAATCTATCACATCACTGACAAGTTCCTGTTGTAGTTCGTTACTCATTGGTCCAAATTGCATTATCAAACGGTTTCCGGCCTGTCTGATATCAGTTAGGGGATAATCTGAGTATTTTAGTTCAATGGATTGTACACTTTCCTCTGTTGCCACAGAGACCATTGTTCCGCCCTTAAATTCCATACCAAGCTTTACAGGTGCGCCGCTACTTGCAAATGTGAATGCAAGTATCAATAATGAGATTACAAATATTGTAAGCGGGATTGCTGCAAGCTGGCGATCGTTGTGCTTTCTAACAAAAGAATCTAAACGTTCAGTCAAACCGACTTCCATGTTTTATGCTCCAGAATAATAAGTTCTCAATCCATACTTTTATTTTTTAAAATTGATGAATACACTCTTACACTATAACTTATATATACCACTTACTGCTTCTCTTAAACAATGAATGACAGGCCAAGTATAGACGAGTATTTCCTTGAGATAGCCACGGTTGTGGCTAAACGTTCTACATGTCTTAGAAACAAGGTTGGCGCTGTAATTGCAAGGGATAAGCGTATAGTTTCCACAGGCTACAACGGTGCTCCACGGAACATGGAACATTGCCTTGACATAGGTTGCATCAGGCAGCAAAATAACATTGCTTCAGGTACACGTCATGAGAAATGCAGGGCCGTTCATGCTGAACAGAATGCTATCATTCAGGCTGCACTACATGGAGTGAGTACTGATGGTGCGACACTTTACTGCACTCACCAGCCATGCATATTGTGTACCAAGATGATCATCAATTCCAATATCAAACGAGTCATCTACATTCACCCTTATCCAGATACCGATTCTCTTGAATTCTTCTCACAGGCAGGTGTTGAAGTAGTTAACATGCCGATATCAGACTTTGCTTAAACAGCGAAGTCCTTTTTTGATTATATCTTCACGGTCACTTCGATACATTTCTTTTATTGACCCATCTTCAGACCTGAGTTCCAGTCCTCTCAGGATTACTACGGGGTATCCTCCGTCACCTTCACCCATCAGCAGATTGGCAGCACCTGCAATCTCATCAGCTATGGCTTCCTCGGTCACTTCCAGTGTGTTTCCAAAGAGATCCTTTTGCCCTTTCCAGTTTTTTATCGGATGTATTTTGTACACTCCAACTGCAATACCTGTCTGGCCTATCTTGAATGCCCTACCGTTGGTGTCAGTAATTATAACGCTTACTTTTTTTTCTGCCTTGCTTTCAATACCTTCGCCGATATCTTTCGCACTCTGGTCTGAATTTTGGGGAAGGTCGAGCATATAGCCATTTTCTACATTTGATTCATCTATTCCTGCTTTGATACAAACATGTCCGTTGTCTGTTTCTACGAGAAATATTGGATAATCCACCAGTATCTCATGACTGCGGTCAAGGACTGCCTGCACAAATCTTGGATCAATGTCATGTTTGTTTGCTATTCCTTTTGCCGCTTCTCCTGCAGTGATATTTTCTAGTCTGAATTGCCTGCCTTCAGCTTTTGCAACAATGGTGGATGCTATAATTATGACATCATTGTCTTCAATACTTGTTCTTTCGCAGATGATCGATGCAATGTCATCCCCTCTTTTGATCATAGGGATGTTTTCCACAGTAAATGCATGCATTTTCAATTAGGACTCTCCGGATAGTAGGATTCTATTTAATTTAAAAAAATGTTGCTATGCTAATTTATGCTCACATATTAAATTAAGACAAGTTTATCTTAAGTATGCTGAACTCCAATATAATATTTGAGAGTGGGTTTATTGAGGCAAACATAGGGTTTCATTCGTCTAAACCAACCAACCAACCAGATAATTGAAGCTTGCATTGATTCGTTTTTAACGTGTTTGCCTCGCCTCCGTTTTTCCCTTCAATGAAAAAAAGTAATCGTATGGAAATCAGAGTGTTTCAAGTACAGTGGATTTGCTTATTAAGTGCTGAAAAAACTCTTCACTCCAATTAACAGCACTCTGCTTGTATGCCATTATGTATCTTGGATCATAGATGCCACTTACGGTTAGCAGGCGTAACAGCATAAAATCAGGTGTTACCATAAGGGCTGATAAGTTTAGATTATCCGGGTATATGTAGAATTTCATATTTGGGTATTGTATTAGTTCATGTAATTGCTGTTTATTTTCTAATGTGAATCTGGACAGGACTTCATTTGTAAAGATGCACCTGAAGTTTGTTCCATTTTCTGCATATTTCATGAACAATGATGGGTATTCCGAATGATAGAATGAAGTGACAGTATCAATACTTTTTGATTTCATGCACATGTAAATCGCTTTTCTGCTAAGTTCAAGTGCCTCGCACAATTCCGGCTCGACAAGTTCGCAACTTTCCAGTTCACGCAATCTGTTGAAAAGGTCATTGGGTATACAATCGGTGTTGTGTTTTGTCCAGTAATCCAGTTTACCTTCGAGAATGTCCAGAGTACTAAGAAGTGGTTGCAGATCATTGACGATTAATTTTCCAAACTTTGAGAGCGTATAAGCATCTTTTTCTTTGACCACAAGCTGCCCTTCTTCAAGTATTTTCATTTGGGGAAGTAAAGCAGGCCTGCTTTCGTTAAGGGTCTTCAGGATAATTTGCATCTCCACAGGTCCGTTCTGCAGCAGCATTAGTACATCTTTACGTTTTTCCGATCTGCTAATCGTTTCAATTAATGCCCGTCTCATGCCCTTACTCCTTCATGCTAGTCATATTTCTTCCTGACTTGAAAAAGCCAAAGCTATCTATTGGCATCTGGCTTTGTGGAAAAAAGTAAAGTATATTTTACTTGTTTTTTCCAGAGTACAAATATGCTGAATGACCAACCTTTTAAAAGGTTTAATCCTCTGCTATATAAAGAAATCGCTTTTCATTTGCTCAATATTAAAGAGTTTCAGACATGACTTTGTATCATATTCTCTCTTTTTTGTATGTCTGTTCAAAGACCTTTCAAGAAGAATAATATACTATATGTGCATTGTATTTTCTGCGGCGATGATGACAGTTACCCCGACTGAGCAAAGGATGATGATATTTCTAACTGATGCCGCAAAATTCAGGGTTATTAAAAAGTGAAAGCCCCATATTCTTATGGGGGCTTATTCATCTATTTATGGTGAGGACTATCTGCTTCATTTATTGTAAGTCTCACTAAAAATGATTATGCTCGTAGTTCTACATCTAAAAGGTGAGCCATGGAGTGGCTCATGAAAAAGACATCAAGCGGTGTGGTTTGTAATTGTCCCGCTCACTTCATATTGATTAACATTCCCACCAGGTCAGGTGCATATACTGTTCCGAGTGAGCCTTTCTGAACAGAATCCTCGTCAAAGGCATCTGCACTGTCCGGCGCTTCTTCTGAGGTGCAGTATATAGCTACGGGGATTGGCACTGATGTGTGGGTCCTTAATGCAATTGGTGTGGGATGGTCCGGCAATACCATAATGGTTATGTCCTCTTCCATTTCCATGGCAGCCTTGAGAACGGTGCCTACGACCTTCTCATCGAAATCCTCGATTGCCTGTATCTTCGCATTCATATCTCCCATGTGGCCTGCTTCGTCTGGTGCTTCCACGTGTACGAACACGAAATCATGGTCTTTGAGGGCTTCTATGGCATACTCACCCTTGCCAATATAATTTGTATCAAGGTAACCGGTTGCTCCTGGGACCTCAATGACATCAAGTCCTGCGTAGATTCCTATTCCTTTTACAAGGTCGACAGCTGAGATTATAGCACCTTTGAGTCCGTAAAGCTCGTTGAAATGAGTGAATGCAGGTGCAAATCCCTGTCCCCAAAGCCATATGGAGTTCCCAGGATTCTTGCCTTCGGCAATTCTCTTTTCATTTACTGGTTGTGTTTCCAGTATTTTCATGGAGCTTTCTATAAGATCTGAGATGATCTCGCTGTCTTCTCCCTTTGGCATGTGTTCATGCCTGTTCTCATCGATAACATCATGTGGTGGTACGCATTCTGTATTAGCTCCAAGTCCTTCCTTTGCTACCATAAGGTGCCTGTAGCTGATGCCCGGGTGGAAACTGAGTTTATCGCTACCAAGTTCAGAATCTATGCTCTCAATGAGTTCCTTAGCTTCCTCATTAGTGATATGTCCTGAACTGTAATCGACAATGAGATCATCCTTAATAGTTATAAGGTTACAGCGAAAAGCAACATCGTTCTTTTCGAGATCCACTCCCATACTTGCAGCTTCAAGAGGTGCCCTTCCCGAATAGTACTTCTTAGGATCATAGCCCACAATTGACATATTCGCCACGTCACTTCCAGGCGGCAATCCTTCAGGGACTGTTTGTGCCAGTCCTGCTCTGCCATACATGGTAATATAATCCATATTGCTTGTGTTGGCTTTCTGAAGAACTGTCATTCCTCCAAGTTCCTCCAGGGGCTCATCTGCCATGCCATCTCCGATAAGTACTACATATTTCATATTTTCACCTATATTAATAGAAATAAATAAAAGCTATAAGGCATTAATATATGTCAGCTAAGTAACATACCATTATGTCATTTTTATCCAGTTTAATTATGTGAGGTTTCGATGAAATATATACATTTTGTAATTATCTTCATTTGTATGCTTATCCTGTGCATTTCCCCTGTTTCAGGTATCAGGACAGAAGCGATGATACATTATTCGGAACCTGCCGTAAGTGTACAGGATGAGATTTTCCTGGAGCAAGGTTACTCATTTAAAGTTGTGGATATGAACAGCAAAAGTGGTGCCATCCTGGTAGAATTGTACCTTAATGGGGAAGAGGTCAAGCTGGATGAAAACTTTGCTAAAGAAGATAATCCGTTTGAGTATGTCCGTTCAATAGTTGAAGATGAAGATGATGACGAAGAAACAGAAGTAGATTACTTAATCCTCAGGATAACTCCGGAAGGTTCTGTGAAAAAGTCAGATGATGAGATCTATTCTACCATTTACATTGAACAATATATTGATCCCGTGGAAGACGTTGATGATTATCTAATTCTGGACAAGAGTTATACTTTAAAAGATGATTCAGAGCTTGAATTGGCAGGCTTTTATACCCTTACGGCTACTGGTGTGGATGATGGTGAAGTCTCCCTGGAGCTCAGGCTTAGCGGGAAACTGGTGAAAGAGGATGAAGTTGAAGAAGGGGATTATTTCTATTACACAGCTTATTCCGACAAACAACCACGGACGATTTTCCTTGCAAATGTGAAGGCTTTTTTTGAAACTGATGATTCAATTACTGTTTTCCTCAAACATGTTTCATTGCAGCAGAACTCAATATCTGGTGCTGATGGTGACGATAAGTATTCGGATGGGATTGACATAAATGTCGAGTCTCCGGTTGATGGCGGATTAAAGGCCGGACGTGTTGCTATTGTCAGTTACTATGTCGATGATTCTTTTCCAGAGGTCCGAATTATGGTTGATGGCGAACTTGTGGATTCCAGAAGATACGTAAATCCGGGAATTTATAGAACGGTGACTGAAGAACTGGATGCAGGAGTGCATAAAGCAACACTTATGACAATTGGTGAAGATGATGACATTTCATATTATTCTGAGGAATTTTCGGTGTCTGTCAACATAAAGGAAAATATTACAGAATCAATTATCGAAATGGCAAATTCAGCTACAGAAGGCTTTGGGAATGGAACTGCTTCTGACAAGTCCGCTAATTTCTCCTTACCATCGTTGCCTTCCACATCTAATGTTTCGAATATGGTATCTCTAATTGTGACAGCAGGAGTTTTTGTTGTGTTTTTAATGTTCTTTAAGAAATTCAGGTAATTTTTTTATTTTATCTGCCTTGGAACCATGTTTGCTTTACTCATAATCTTTATATTAGTCTGCACTGTTTATAGACGAAATTAGCTGACAAATTAAACGTGGTTGTATCATGAGAATCGTAATGAAGTTCGGCGGGACTTCCGTGGAAAACGGTGAAAAGATCCGGCATGTGGCAGAGCTTTTAAGGCAATACCATACGGATGGCAATGAACTTGTGGCAGTGACCTCTGCACTTGGTGGTGTTACAGACGGATTGCTGAACACTGCAAAAGAAGTAGCTATAAATGGCAAAGTGACCCAGGTCAAGGAATTCATTACCGATCTGTCCAAAAAGCATTATGATGCAATTAACGTTGCTATTGATAATGATAAGATAAGGTCAGAATGTGTAGAGGTAATAGATAGCAGGGTCGATGAGCTTGAAAAAGCTTTGATCGGTATATGCTATCTTGGTGAACTGACCAAACGTTCAATAGATTATATTTCTTCATATGGCGAGCGTCTTGCAGTTCCTATTGTAAGCGGTTCTATTCGCTCACTTGGCACTCTATCAAAAGCATTCACAGGTGGGGAGGCAGGTATTGTCACAGATTCCAATTATGGTGATGCAAAACCACTTGAAGACAGTTATTCTCAGGTACATGAGAGGCTCTGTCTTTTACTCAAGGATCACATTCCGGTGGTTACCGGTTTCATTGCCCAGAATAAACAGGATATAATTACCACCCTTGGGCGTGGAGGTTCTGATTTCTCCGCATCCATTATAGGTGCTTCTATTAATGCTGATGAAATATGGCTTTGGAAAGAGGTTCATGGAATACTGACCACTGATCCTAAAATAGTGCCGGAGGCAAGCCCAATACCTCAGATATCATATATCGAGGCTATGGAACTTTCTTATTTCGGTGCCAAGGTTCTTCATCCGAGGACCATTGAGCCTGCTATCAGACACAAGATACCTGTACGTGTGAAGAATACCTTTGAGCCGGATTTTCCGGGTACTTTGATCGTTGCAGAACAGCATCAGGCACAGGATGTTGTCAAGGCAGTAACTCTCATCAATAAGGTTGCCCTTATTAATATATGTGGAGCCGGAATGGTGGGTACAATCGGTACGGCAGCAAGGGTATTTTCCACACTTGCAAATGCAGGTGTCAATATTATTATGATTAGCCAGGGTTCTTCTGAAGCTAACATGTCGCTGGTGGTCAATGAGGATCATCTTGAGACGGCAGTAGCAACAATAAGGTCAGAATTCACGACCAATGTGGTGGGCGATGTTGCCTATGATCGTGATGTCTGTGTAGTTGCTGTTGTTGGTGCAGGAATGGATGGCATTCCGGGAGTTGCAGGAAAAGTATTCAACTCTCTTGGAAAATTCGGTATAAATATTATTATGATTAGTCAGGGCTCATCACAGCACAATATTTCCTTTGTAATAAGTTCAAGGGAATCGCTTGATGCTGTGCGGACCTTACACAAAGAATTTGAACTTGATAATAATGCAGGGATTTCAAATGAACGATAAACACCTAACGTATGCTGATTCCGGGGTTGACATCGAAAAGGAAGAAGAGACTATCAAGGCACTCACAAAGGGTATGACTTACAAGCGTGAGGGTCTGGGTGCTCCGTTGACCGGTATCGGCCATTATGCAGGCCTTATAGACTTTGGTGAGTATGCTCTCGCTCTTGCTACAGATGGTGTGGGTTCCAAAGTATTGATAGCAAATGAGATGCAGCGGTGGAATACTGTGGGAATTGATTGTATTGCAATGAATGTCAATGATCTGCTTGCCATAGGTGCCGAACCTCTATCATTTGTTGATTATCTTGCCCTTGAAAAACATGATGAGGACTTTGCAGCTCAGATCGGTGAAGGTCTGAGGCGGGGTGCTGAGATCTCACGCATGTCAATAGTTGGTGGTGAAACGGCTACTCTTCCAGATATAGTGAAAGGTTTTGATCTTGCAGGTACCTGTCTGGGAATGGTCAAAAAAGATAAGATCATTACAGGGGAAAAGGTCCAACTTGGGGATGCAATTGTTGGCATTCCAAGTGATGGTGTTCACAGTAATGGCTACACCCTTGCCAGAAAGATAGTTGACGAATCTTCCTATTCATATCAAGATGAGTTCCCTTACGATGCATCAACTACAGTAGGTGATGAGCTTCTGATTCCTACCCGTATCTACATGGAAGTCCTTGATGTCATTAAGGAATGCGAAGTACATGGTCTTGCGCATATAACGGGCAGCGGTCTATTGAAACTTAAACGTGTGACAGATCTTGGTTTTGATTTCACTGATCCGATAGAGCCAACTCCTATCTTCAAGTTCCTTCAGGAAGAAGGCAATGTTGATGATCTTGAAATGTACAGGACATTCAATATGGGAATGGGATTTGTGATCATACTTCCGCTTGATCAGGCTGAAAAAGCTGCCAGTATGACTGGTGGAAAAATAGTAGGTCGTATCGTGGAAAAAAGTATAAAGACTGGTGAACTTGTTATTGTTGAATAATCTATAAGGTGTTACCATGGCTTGTATCAATGACATTCCATTTGAAATCCTGTTAAAGGGAGCTACTCCGGCTCAGTGCGATAAACTCATCCAGGAAAAGTCTGATAAGGTGTATCACGTTGCCGGTGGTTATCGGTTGCGTGGTGTGGCTCTTATGGGGGATAATGTTCCGGTTGGAGTAAAAGGAGACGAGGTGTTCTTCCAGTTCATCAAGCCATGTTTTGGACTCTTTGTACTCAGGGTGCCTGATGCCGCAGATATTGCAGAGCAGCTTGAGAAGGATTTTAAAGAATAGTTACAATTTGCTCATTTTTGCAGTTTCATTGATCCATTTAAGGAACTTTCCTGATGGAAACTCGTGAATGGTCGTGGCAATTATTTTGCCATCTCCCAATTCCTTTACAACCATAAGTGGGTTTCCTGTTTCATCACTGAACACTACTTCCGCATCTGTTTTTGAGAAATATCCATCAAATTCTACTTCAGTGCAGGTGTCTTCGACAAGACACTGTGCTTCATGGTCTTTTGTTTTGCAGACGGGGGTTACTTGCTGTTGTTGCTGTACGTATTCGAGTTCCATTGGAAGCCAGTTGTATTTGTAATGAGGTACCATGGGGCTGAATATTACGAGGTTGCCGCCTCTGCTTACAAATTTCTCGAAGTTTTTAACGTTCCTTTCAATTCCAGGCAAGATCTTCGTGTATTCCTTATTCGCAAAACCGGTTGGAATAACCACACATTTGCATGCCGGGGTAAAAGGTGTGCCAATTGATTCAGATACAATTCTCTGGCACTTTATGCCATGCTCTTTGAACAGTTTCTCAAACAACAAAGGATTGTCCCATATCAGCATTGCCTCGGTCATTCTAGATGATAGTATTTGTTGCTTTAATTATTTTGCTCTTGGAAATGTTATGCTTATTATAGGTAGTTCCTGTTTTAGTTCCTCCACATTTGGAAGGTCATACAGTCCAGCCTATAATTGTATGTGTGTATGTGAATTGTAAATGTACGTTGGTAAACAGGGTGCGGGATTTTAAATAATACCTGCGGTTCCTTGCTAAATTGTTAATAAATAAAAAAAGAAAGCTGGTTTTAAACCAGCTTGTTGATTGGGTGGTTCTCGTCCATGATCTCAAGGCCGAGTTCCTTTGCAGTCTCTGCAAGCATAATGTCAACCATTGCTGTTGCAGGGAATACTTTTGAAGTGTTCTCAATAGGTCCGAAGAGTTGGAAGTTTGAACCGAGTATCTGTGGTACAAGGTTTGTTCCGATATCAGCTGGCATGTAGATTGCCTGCCTCTCTTCTTTTGTCTCGAACTGCTTTTTGTAAGTCTTCATCCAGTCCCATGCAGATGCCATATTATGGTATCCACCACCAACAGGGAGTCCAAGGTGACCCTTAACAGCAATTACTGCTCTCATGGATGCACCGGAACCTGCGCCCAGTGGTGTTGCTGCTACATCGATCAATGGCTTTGTGATTCCACATTCCTTTGCTATCTCAAGCATACCCTTTTCCTGACCTGTACCGCCGCTCTCAAGGATCTCAAGTTTTCCTTTTACGCTTGGGTCGGTTGCATTGAATGCAAGGACAATGGATGCATTGATGTCGCTGTCTCGGATTGCCTCGATCTCGTCAGCATGGACACTGGCGTTGATTGAGTTGTAGATTGCCCTGTCAGCTACACCTATTTCTGTCACATAGGCTGCTGCAGCTGCACGTACATCGCCTGCAGATGAGTCAATAAGGAATGGTGTCTTTTCATCGACTTCAATGAACCAGTCGATATATTTTTTGATTGCTTCCGGTGTTTCTCCTACAATCTGGTTTACGATTGGGTTACCAGTGATCTGTCCCATGTCAACCATTGACTGCCATAATTTGTTTGCAGCCTCTACATCGAAGACACCCTTGTCTTCATCAGTCACAATCTTGTGCCTGTTGTAGAACATCGTTCCTATAAGTACTGTTGGGTATTGGCCTGGCTGGCCACCGAAATTAACTCCGCCGACCTCGAATACCTCTTGTTTCTTGTCAAATTTGAACATATGAACAACCTCTTTATTTTAAATACCGAGCATAGGTGCAAGGAACAGAACATAAAGCAGGAATATGATTATTCCAACAACAGCTCCGTATAATATTCCTATGTCTCTTCCTACTTTCTTTCCGATACGTTGTGCTACTTCACTGTTAACAAACTCGACCTTCTCATCTATCAGGTTGAGTTTCTCAAGTACTGCGTTGAAGTCTTCCGGATTTGTAACTACGCTTGGTACCCTGTCGCTACTGTCAGCCATTTTAAATCACCTTCCAGACGAACATAGGTATTATTACTACCATTACCAGCGCAAATACGAATCCTGCTATAAAACCAGATACACCTGTTGCAGATACTCCTGAATCGAGTTTCTGGTTTCTTGCAATGAGCTGGGCTCTGTAACGGATATCCTCAACTACGGCTTCAATGGGTCCCATCTGTGGGTTTATGACCATTGGTACGCCTTTTCCATATTCTTGTTCTTCTGCCATATCAGTTACCTCCGAACAGCAGCATTCCAAGGAGTGCTAATGTGATTGAAAGGCCTATCATTGCGCCTTCTACCTTACCAGCGTGTACACCAGAGTGGAACTTGTTGAGGTTACCGATTGCCATCATTTCCTTATTGATGCCCAGTATCCTGCTTCTGACGGTTGCAATTTCAGCTGCCATTGGCTTAAGTCCGCCAGTTTCCTCGCCTTCGTCACCTGCTCCATCTCCCATTTCAAGTACCATTGGATCTGCATCGAAAGCTCCAGGGTCCTTTGCTGCACATTCCTTGATTTTTGCAACAATGGCATCCATGTCCTCAGTACCGATGAGATCGATACATTCAACCTGCTGTTGGAATCTCTCTATTGCTTCATCCGATAGGTTCTCTACATAAGGAATTGCACCACTTGCACCGACGATCCTGTTGTCTTTAACACCATTTTCATGGATCTTGATAATTGCTTCACCTGTAATGTGACCTTTTACTTCAGATCCGGTTACAATGAGGAATCTGATGTTAGGGTTTGATATTACGTGTGTAACTACTTTTTCAAGACCAAGGTTTTCGGTCTTACATGGGCCTGTCAGACATGCACCTGCATCTAACTGTGGACCTGCTGCAAGGTGTGAACCACATGTTGCGACTGCAACACAGTTCTTAACGTCGCCGACATCGTACTCGCCTTTAAGTATTGGCCATCCGACTGCAGGTTCTCTTTTATCTACCATTTCACATCACTCCTAATGCGCCCATGACCAGAAGCATAAGTCCTGCGACTCCCAGACCTACTATTACACCGTAGAAGGTGTTGCCGTAGAAACCTGCATGGTATGAGGTTTGTTCACGTCCTGGGAATGAGTTCATTAATTCTTTGCTTGGTGACAGGGAGTTGATGAGGTCATCAGCTATTTTGTCAAGTTCATCAAGCTGTGCCATGATCGGATCCATTGAATAAGCAATTATATCCTCTCTTTCTGCTGCAAGAAGGGATGTAAGTGGATCCAGTACAAGATGTGCCTCAGGGGCTACGTGTACCATGCTCATTCTAATTCCTCCTTTGTTGGCAACTGGCCAGTGCCAACTACTACGTATGCATCTCTCTTTACGCGCTCATAGAAACCGCTGAACCCTATGTACCATAGTGCGAGTCCTATAAGGATAGTAAGTGAGCCGGATGCTCCTTCGTTTATGCTTGCAACTATTCCTGCAACTACCATTACCAGTGCACCTTTTTCCAATGCAACTATGAGTGTCCTGTCCTGTTTCTCGTCAGGTCCCAGGTTTGCATTGAATGGGTGAAGTATAGCAAGTCCTCCTGCTATGAAGATAACAGCAATGTATCCGGTACTGATGACTTGCTTAAGTACTACTGCAAAGTCAAATGTTCCGGTCATTGCGATAGTAAGACCAATGATGGTGATCGTACCAGCTGTTGCGATTTCTGTCATGGATATTTCCATGATGGGGATGCCCATATTGAGTATCTTGTTTGCAAGAACACCTATAAGTAGACCAAAAAGTGCTGCTGTTATAAGTGCGATTACCGGTCCTGCAACGCCTCCGACTGAAAGTCCGAATGTTGCTGCAAGTATGCCCATACCAAGTGCAAGAACACCGATTGATGGTACACCAGTACCAAGTCCGTAGCTTGCTACTCTTCTGACTGCTGCAGCGCCCCATATCATACCGCACATTGCGCCAAGTGCACCTATGAAGGACATATACTGTCCAACCATGCCCACAAGGAAATATGCTGCATATATTCCGATAATTCCGCCTACAACGCCAAAGGCTATAATTTTATTCTGTGGGATTGCCTCTGCGGCTGCTCCACTTCCACCTGCTGACATTTACAGACCTCCTATGGACAATACAGCGAGAATTGCACACACGAATGTTGCTATTAATGATGAGATTACTGCCTTTGGGAATCTCTTGAACTTAGGGTCGTGGAAACCTTCGATGGTTCCTCCAATGTTATAGGATGGTATTACTGCGTTAACGAAGAAGATACCTACTGCGAAAACACTGGCCATACCTACAAGGTCTACAAGGGGGAGTCCGTTCTCAATGCTCATAAGGGAGTAGTATATAGCTGAGCCGCCAATTCCACCGAGTGCGCCGCCAATTACACCACTTACAAATGATACTGTTGGAAGTCCGTGTCCCTCAGTACCCTGTGATACATAGAGGTCCTGCCTGTCCTTTGTAATTGGGTCGTACTTGACCTTTGCTGATGCAGGCGGGCAACCAACACCGTATGTGTATACCCATGCTCCTACGATCATTGTTACGGACATCATTATCATTGCACCGACTGCGCCGGATGCGAGAATGAGTGGCATATTATTTGTTACCTGCATCATGGCGCCTGCTGTTACAAGACCTGTAAGACCTGCACCAGCTGCAAGCTGGACAGTACCTGTACCGATACCTGTTGCCTGTGCCATAGCTGCCGGAGCACCACCGACAGGTACGAAGTGAACACTCCATGAAATAAGTGCTCCACCAAGTGTGATGAGAGCTACGTAGAGTATGTTACTCATCAAAATGCCTGCTATATCGATCATGCTGCCACCTCTGCATCTACTTCATCTTCTTTGTATGTTCCATAGGCAGTGCGTGCAGCAACTTCAATGTTCCTGTTCCATAATATCAGGATAAGTACAATAATCACACCTGCTATGACTGAAACCCAGCCAATAGCATCTCCCTTTGACGGGTCGAAAAGAGCTGTGACCCAACCACTGAGAAACACGGTCATACCAAAAGCGAGACCTGTGACAGGTCCACCGAATTTTGCACAGAACCATGAATTGTCGATACCATTTCTCAGACCTGATTCTGCTTTCCTCACGATGTTACCTGAGTTTGCAGCGTTAAGACCTGAGCCGTATTCGACGTTCTGGAATTCACGTTCTGCACCGTAGTGTACGTCACCGGTTGATGAACCGATTGCACCTACAGTGATTCCCCAAATGAATGCCAGAAGTGGCAGTGAAAAGGGGTGTGCCAGTACGGCTACCATAAGATATGATACCACAAGTATACAGAATGTTGTGATAAAGGAATATCCCATGATTACGGGTGTGTGACTTCTAATCAAATCAAGATAAACTGGTTGTTTAAAACGTTTCTGACTTGCTGATCTGCCGAAATATGCTGTCACTGAATAAGTACCATGTATTGCTGCAGCGACAATTGCTCCGATGACCAATGCCAGTATTGCAGATGCACCAGTACTAATCAAAACGGATGCTGTTGTTCCACCAATTGCACACATAAGTGCGTTTGAAGGTGGTTCACCAGAAACAGCTTTACTATAGATCCTGTGTGGATACATCATCTGGGGTGCTAACTGCACTTGTGAGTTCGGGTTACTTTGTGACCCAACATCTGATTCAAGATCCTCAGAGGCACCTGCAATAGTTGCAGCTGCTCCCATAAGTGCGAGTACGCCCATACCTGTGAGCGGTTCCATTCACATTTCCTCCTTTTATATTTGTATTAAGTAAATCGTGCCAAAATTACAATAATTGTTTTTTAAAGATTCTATTATAATTGCTATGGCGTAAACTAACGTAAGGTGGATTGCATTATATTAAATACTTCTTAAAGCTTTCGTATAGATTCGATTAAAAAAGAGGTCTTTTATGAGTATATAATAAAAAAAATTGAAGAGCAGCCAACGGTATAAATATATATTTTGGTTTATATGAGTGAGCTATTTTTTAATCCCGGCGTGTAAAGCTAAGTATATATATGTCAGGTCTTGGTCTTTTGCCAGTACCTCGGGCAAAATCCATGTAACATCTATTGCAAAGTACACGACTGTTGAGTGAGGCTATTTCAGATGTACCTGGCACAACTCTTGCAAAAAGGAAAGACGGTTCTATCTCCAGACTCTCTGATGTCGTTTTCAAATATTCGTTGATGTGTCCCTCAAATATCTCAAGGTCATCGTATTGCAAACCTCTGGTGTTTATGGTAGTTCCTTTGCATCCACAAGGGAGGGCAAAAACATCCATTTCTATGATAAAAACCGGTTTTGCCAGCAGGTTTCTCAGTTTTGTCTCAAGATCACCGCGGTTATTTGCTAATGTTTCTGTAATTGTCATTATTGCCCTCCATTTTCTTTCAGGGGCTTGAGTATATTTTCGCAGCCTTCAGTGGAATATACCTTGATAATCTTTTCTGCCAGTTTTTTACAGTACCCGCATTTATTGCAGACCTTAGTACATTGTTTCCACTGGGATATTGCACCATCAAGTTCTTTATTGGGTATATAGAACAGGTCTTTCAGGTCCTTGGGACAATCCAGCAGGTCCATGAGGTTACCGTCATATGATTCATTTGCATAGGCCTGGACATTGTTAAGTATCCAGTTTGGGAAATGCGTTCTTCCACCGATCTTAAATATGTCCGTTATATGCCTGTATTCCTTGAGGTCTTCAGGTCTTATCCACGGGGACTTGATAAGTTGTTGTGGGTCACTTATCCTGATTGAAAGGCACTTGTAATAATAGTAGTCATCAAGTACATTCAGTTTTGGTCCCGGTCCATTTGCGTGGGAGAAAAAATTGAAGTGTGCATACCTGAAAGGACATTGGTAAAGACATCCTTCGTTCACAAGTAATTTCAGATCGGTGGAAACCGCATCCCGGATCGCTTCAAGTTTATCAAAATCCCGGTTGACTACCGGATCTATTACTATAGTGTCTGCTCCGAGGTTTTCATAGAACTCCGCCTTCTGCGGAGAATCCACAAATGAAAGGACTGATACTACAACTTCCATATCATAATCCTTTGCAAGCATTTCCACAAAATAAGGCTCAGCAACAGTTATGGAATCTATCTCCAGATTATTTAGCTGCTTAAAATACCAGTTGATCCTGTTGTATCCTTCAGGGGTGAGGTGCTGTCCGCCCATACATGAACTGTTAAGGACGATTTCCATTTTGACGCCTTTATCATGGGCATATTCGGTTTGCTCGGCTATCTCCTCAAGTCCCGGTGCACTGAGGTTAGTTCTGCCGGTTCCCACATAATCGGGAGTACCGGCCATATAAATTCCATATATATCATTGGAACCGGTAAGCAATTCCTCAAGTCCCTCAAGGTGGCCCACATGGGGCGCATAAAGTTTCATCGTTTGGTGGTACTCTTTAATTTAGATAAGTATTTTGGTTCTGGAAACAAAGCAAAAATCTTATCATTGGCTAGTCTAACCTGTTAGCCATGATATTAGGCGCTTCATCCTTTGCAGGTAGCTTTTCCGAAATTGCTTCAGAATTACAGTCAGTAGAACTATACATGCCAAAACTCGGTGTGTATAAGGATTCCATATTGCAGAAAGGTCTCATTGAGTCAATACTTGATGAGCTTTCGGTATTTGATCTTCAAACGTCACTGCATGCTCCTTATTTTGCAGATGTTCCAACTTATCCTAAAGATGTAGTAGTTGACACAGCTAGTATGGGTGACAGGGAGTTTCGTCTAATCCGGGAATCTATCGAACTTGCTTCAAGACTTGGATCAAAGGCTATTGTACTGCATCCTGGTAGATTTGGCAGTGATTATGAAGCCAGTTTCAAAAAAATGGTATCTAACCTGAAAATCCTTGCTGCTTATGCAGGGGAATGCGGAGTTATGCTAGGGCTTGAGAACAAAGAAGGCACTTCAACTGGTAACATGTGTTGCAATGTCGAAGGACTTGTTCGAGCTGTGAGTGAAGTTAATTCTGATAATCTTGGTGCAACCTTCGATATAGGTCATGCTAACCTCACCTGTGGTGGTGACTCTGCAAAGCTTCATGAATTTGCAAAGACCCTTGCTCCACATGTGGTTCACGTGCATGTTCATGACAATAGCGGGGTCTGGACTGGTGAGTATGACGGGGATGAGCATCTGGCTCCTGGTGCAGGTACTATTGATTATACTGCCTTGAAAGAGCTGAAGAATTACAAAGGCATCTACAATATGGAAGTTTTCTCAATTGAGGATGTCCGTTCAGGAAAAGAAACAATAAAAAAGGCGTTTGGTATTCTGTAATAGCAATTTGATGTCCAGCTTTATTTTTTATTATCCATTTCTGGCTTCAAATCTTAAATGGTATAGTTAGGTGGCACCACCAGTACCAGTACGTCAGATATCTGCAGTACTTTTTCGGTGACAGATCCGACTAGTTTTTTCAGGCCATTCTTGCCCTGTGTGCCAATGACTATGCGATCAACACGCATATCTTCAGCAACCTCTACTATTTTTTCAGGAGCGCTACCATCTTCTATGATGGTTTTTATTTTTTCCCTGTCGCATCCTGTTTCCAAAAGAATGTCTACGATTGTGGAAATAACCTGATCCGCACCTTTTTTTTGCCATGTCTTTCTTGAGAATCCCTTATCCGGGACGACATGGAGGATAATTAGCTCATAGTCATGTTTTAGAGCTATCTTTCCTGCAACTTTGGCTGCATTTGAAGAATAAATTGAACCATCTGTAGGGATGAGTATTTTCATTCTATTTCTGAACTGTGCAAGTTATTCTTAAATATGTTGGAATACTATTGTGTAATACAATGGCTGCAATACCAAATGTGTGTCAGTCTGATAATTGGTGAATGACCATGAACAAATACCGCAAATTCAAAAAGATGAATAACAAAAGTTATTCCGATGTAACCCGGTTTTTGAAAGAGACAACACATCTTACGGCAAGGGAATGGGTCATCTCCAGGATGTGTGCTGATTTTAAGAATCTCTCCAATCAGTCGGAAATGACATGGATAGGCGAGAACCTGCCGGAGCTTGTTCCGTTCATGGATGAGTCTTATTCAAGACAGGAAGTTTCAAATGCTAGGGCATCTTTCAAGAAAAAAATTCAGCGCAGCGGTACTACGTTCTTTTATGCATATTATGCAGGCCTTATAACACAGGAAGAAATGCTATCGATGATCCACCAGATGGTAGCGGATATAAAAAAACTCATGGACACAGAAGGAAGCGAGGTTCCTGAAGAGCATGCCACAGAGGTTCAGTTACTCGTTGCCGAGGTACTGAGAAATATAAATGAATCACTGGATGAAGAGTATTAGCACTCTTCAAGCCCATTTCTTTTACAGTAGTTTAAATACCCAAGTAACATTCTCATCTCAATCTGCCTGATATACCTTGCCTGTACTTTGGATACATGCAAAGTGTTGTCTCCCATTTTTAGCTTTATGTCTGAATCTTTGGGCACACTCATGTCTGCAGAGACTATAGCAGGCCCGCCGCAGGTAGTGCACAGGCGGTAGTCCTTTTTAGAATTACGGATAAAGTCTTCAACTTCAGTTTCAACTTTTATTTCCCGGGGTGTGTCTATCATTGGTACAAGGCAGTATTCTGTATACTTAAGTCTTATCCATTGTCACCAACAATCTGTCGATTTGCAGGCTCCTGAGAAAAATGATATTAAAGTTTGAAGTAGCAATGTATTATACTAAAGATCTGCAAGATGCGGTCCTATGATCTTAAAAAAATAGTGAATAAATTAGTCATCGCAGCTTTGTACATAGTGAGTTAAAAATTTGGCATTGTTAATTAAACATAGCTAGTTCTTTATTCCTATATTTCATCAAGAGCAAAACGGAGATTTTTAGCATTTCAAGACTTTTAGTATAACACTTTGACTTTCTCCTTAGTCTTGCCAGGAAATGCCTAAATATGCTGTTGTATCCTTCAACAGTATATGTTTCTGCTTTTGATCGAGTATGGATGTTTCTGGGGACTAACTTGGCATATGCCCTCCAATAATCCGTCATTACTTCCCCAACCTCTTTTGTCTTTAACTTTTTCCAGAGTTTTTGTCCTGTTTTTGTTCCTCTGCTGCCAAAAGAGCAATCGATGAATTTCTTCCCATATCTATCAACAGCAATCCATATCCAGCAGTAGTTTTTTTATTCCCAATATAAGTATGCATCTCGTCCAATTCCACAACAGAAATCTCATTTTCACTTTTTAGATCCTCTAATTCACTACCAAATTTTCGAATCCATTTTTGAACAGAAACATGACTAACGCCCAAAAAACGTCCAATTGAACGAAATCCCAACCCCTCCAGATAGAGTTGTAAAGCCTGTCGCTTAACAGATACGGGGCTAGCGGTGGATTTTATATCTACTGAATAGTTGTATCCACAATCATGGCATTTGTAGCGTTGTCGACCATCAATCCTACCGTTCTTCTTATGACTGGAACTCTTACACTTTGGACAATTCATATATAAAAAGAGGCCATCATATTATATAACGATGTTTAATTACCAAAGCCAAAAATTTATATTTTAAGATTATTCCTCATTGGTTTCAAGACAATAGTACATATTTTTAAGCTCATTTTCTTTATAAATTTCACAGTCTCCTCATATGCAACCTTTTGCTTCATCAATTCATTTGCTCTTTTCAAAAGCACGAAATAATCCTTCCATGTGTTCGACTTCAAATAACTAGTGCATTACATTGTAATGTATGTCCAGTTTATTTTTCTCATTTAAATGAGGGTTTGTGCAAGTTTCATTTTCAGGGCAAATTTAAATTCAATGAGTTGTATTGTTAGACTCATGTTGATGAAAGACAGGGGTAAACTGGTCATATGGCCTGCGTACATCGATAAGACTAAATCAAGGCGTGACGGCCGCATTGTCTCCAGAAAGACTTCGGTGGAGTCCCCAACTATCAATGAAATAAATCAGGCGGCACAAAAGCTGGGACTCAATCCTGAGGTGGAGGCAGACAAGGCTTATCCTCGCAGCTGGTGGGAAACTAGTGGTAGGGTGCTTATAGATAATACTGCACCAAAGACTCATCTGTCCAGAAGGATATGCTCCGCTATCAAGGAAATGCGTTCCTGATAGTTTACTATTTTATTTCAAAAAAAGAATGATTGGGATATGGCTTATGCTATTGGCCACATTCCGAAGTTTGCATCAAGTATAAGGATAATAATTCCGATAACTATGCCAATCGTAATCACGGTTTTTGGGTCTACGTGTATTGCTCTTTTGTCGGCTTCATAATAGCGCATAAGACCGGCAGATGACATCAAGCCGCCGCCAGAACTGGATTTCTTCTTTGTCATTGTATCTCCGTATTTATTGATTGATAACTAGGTATTATTAGTTATTATTAATTTATTTGTCCCTTCCATGTAATTAATGGTTTAAAAAACTGTGCCTTCATGCAAGGAGTTCATCCAGCAAAAATGGTGGATAGAATACTCCCTTTTCTGTGATGACGGCAGTGACATTCTCCATTGGTGTTGCATCAAATGCGGGATTATACACTTTTACATCTGCGGGTGCTATCTGCACATCCTTAAAGAAGCGTAGTTCATTTGCATCTCTCTCCTCAATAGTAACAGTGTCTTCCCAGTTATTCGGGTCAAATGTAGATATTGGTGCCGCAACAAAGAACGGTATCTCATGTTCCCTTGCAAGTACTGAGTGTGTATAGGTTCCTATCTTATTGAAGACTGCATCTCCGGTTATCCTGTCAGCACCCACGATCACCTTGTCGACCATTCCCTTACTCATAACATATCCTGACATGGAATCAGTAATGAGTGTCACATCTATATTGTCCTGCATGAGTTCCCAGGTAGTGATCCTGCCGCCCTGATTCAGTGGTCGTGTTTCACAGGCAATGACCTTTATCTCTTTACCTGCCTCAACAGCAGAGCGGATAACTCCAAGTGCTGTTCCCCAGTCGACACACGCCATTTTTCCTGCATTGCAGTGAGTCATGACGGTATCGCCATCTTCCAGTAGTTTTGCTCCGTATTTTCCCAGTTTCTTATTAGTTGCCACATCTTCATCAGCAATATTCTTTGCTTCGGACAGCACTACGTCTTTGATACCATTGCGGTCGTATGCATCCGAGATGGCACTCATGGTCCTGTCAATGCCCCATGCAAGGTTTACTGCCGTGGGTCGGGTTGCTTTTATTGTCTTTGCAGCTATTTCCAGATCCCTTATGAGGGCTTCCATGTTGCTGGAACTGCTGAGGGTTGCGGCAAGTGCAATACCATATGCACCGGCAGCTCCCAACGCAGGAGCTCCTCTTACACGCAGGGATTTGATACCCTCACAGAGCGAAGCAAGCGTTTTGCATTCAATGACCTTGTACTCCAGTGGGAGAAGTGTCTGGTCTATCATTACAATAGAATTATTTTCGTTATTCCAGTCTATGGTTCTCATGTTATCTGCTCTTTTATAGGTATGAACTGGGATAAAAATGTAAAGGATACTTTAACTTTATGTTCGGTATATATCACTCAGCAATAAAATATGGTTCTCTATCAACTATTGCGGCGTTTACTTTTCTTTTAAGCCAAATTTTTAAATCGCCTTCTTCTTCCAATAAAGCAACTATCTCTTTAAGAGTAGATAGTGCTATTATGGCTCCTGCACTTAGCGCGTCTCTGCAATTAGATATTGCCGGTTCTGTAAATTCGGAATAGGATATGAAAAATCTTCTTGCATGCCCCCCTCTATTAAACAAGCGTACTAAGTGTTGGGATATGTCTGCCGTGCCGATGGGTGTATTCCACCATTTCATTTCAACTAAATAGAGGTGTCCTTCAAGTTCAATAAGTCCATCAATTTGTTCAATAATCCCTTCGGCACATTTGCCTTTTATAGTAAATGTCTCACGAACCGAAATGTTGTAACATGCAAATAAATCGTTTAAGACTTTTTCAAGAGATTTACCACGTTTTTGAGCATTTTGTTGTCCAAATAGTGAAAAAAGTTCAGTTTTAACACTTTGGAGTTTAATTGCTTTGTTTTGTTTTTCGGCACCTAACTTTTTTTGTTGCTCCAAACGCCTACGTTTTTCTTCATCCTTTTCAATTTTCATTTTTGTAAAGCTATCTTTAACATTTACCATGTCGCGTACTTGTGCAACTAATCCTCTCGCAGCTGCTCGATCATTATCCCAACAAACGCTGAAATCTTCAAATTCTGTTACCCGTTTTATTATTTCCCTTCTTGCCGCAAGCAATCTATCTCCTTGTTCATTAACCGCAGATAGGATTTCGCGTGAAACATGATATTTATTGAAATCGTTTCTATTAGTTTGCAATAAATCTTCGAAGGGTTTGTGATTTGTTTTGGAACTCCTGCTCCTTTAAAAAACAAGAGCAAATCTGGTTTTGATTTGCAAAGTTTTGGAATCACATCAATCAAGGTCTTTAGTAATTCCGGTGGATAATGATATGTTTTCTCTTTCATGTATAACAATATTACTGTTATTGTTCAAACTTTATTTATTCCAATAGTCCTTATTATTTTCCAATGCAAAAACCCCTGATAATCCATGATCCTGTTCACAAGACCATCATACTTGATGAGTTCGAACAGATGCTCCTGAGCACAAAGCACGTGCAGCGCCTGCGTCATATACAGCAACTTGGGTTAGTTGATCATGTTTATCCTGGTGCCAACCACACGCGTTTTGAGCACAGCATCGGAACCATGCACATGGCATCCGTAATAGGTCAGTCCCTGTCACTTGAGGACGAGGACATACGCAAGATACGTCTTGCCGGACTCCTGCATGATGTGGGTCACTCTGCATTCTCCCATGCAGTTGAGAATGTGCTCAAACGTAATCCTCTATTGCAACCAGTTATCGAGGGTAAGAAATTCATCAAACATGAGGCATTCTCGAAGGACATTATTTCCAGATTGCTCCCGCAGGATAATTATATCGCACAGTATGTGGAATCAGAATTTGGTACAGACCCGTTCCAATTCTTTGATGAGATCTCAAAGATAGCTACCGGGGATGCTCAGTCCATTTCAAAACCGTATCTTGCTCAAATAATCGCAGGTGATGTGGATGCCGACAGGATTGATTTTCTCCTGCGTGACTCGTATCACACGGGTGTTTCCTTCGGGCTCATAGATGTTGACCAGATAATCGGCAGTCTCATCATCAAGGATGAAAATGTCGTGCTGGGAAGCTCTGACGGCTCAAGCTATGGAAGCGATATGGCTCTGACGGCTGCTGAATCTTTGCTGATATCCAGGGCTCATCATTATACTGCGATCATACACAACCCGAAGACTCAGGCTGCCAGGGTGATGATACTCTATGCGCTTGAGGATGCACTCGAACATTTCAAGGATGCATCAGGGGTGGATATTGCAAAGGATGAGGTCGTTCGTTTCTTCACTGAATATAATGACAACGAGCTGCTCAATTTTATCCGATCAAGTGCATCTGAAAAATCATGTAAGTTACTGGATGACCTGCGTGATGGCAGGTTATATGTGCCGGTAGCCCGACTAAGTCAGAAAATTATCAGGCCATCAACAAGGATGGCACTCTCCACTATTGCTCGTCATGGGGTGGCTACAAAAAGGCTTGAGGCGAGACTTACTCAGGAATTTGGAGATGTACTTGTGGACCTTACGGTGGCTTCAGGTGTCCCAAAAAGTATGCGCATTGCAATGGATGAAGAAGATGGTTTCTTCTACGACGAATCTGCACTCGCCAATGGTCTGGTCCGGGCAATATCACGACAGTTATCACTTACTGCTTTCTCTCACCCGGACGTGGTAACGGATAAAGATTCAAATGCTGTTCTCTCAGAGTTACGCAAGGTGGTCGATGACCTTTCACCCCGGCTGCTTAATTTCACTCGTGAAGATCAGTATCTTCCAATAGAAGGCATAATCCTGTTGTTCTATGCAGTGCACAGTCTCTTCACAGAAGAGAAACCGGGTTATATTTCAATCCCGCGTCTTCGGCATATTACCTGGCTTTATCGTACCATCCGTGAACTAAGTGGCTTCCCTAAATTGAAGAACCTTTTCGATTATTCATTCCATGAACGGTACGGTTTCCCCTACTGTGAGAAGGTCTTTGAGGATATACAGGTACTCGTTGCTATGGGTATCGTTGATGAGGATCTTCGCTACTATGAAAAAGATGGCCGGTTCCGGCAGAGTTATGAATATGTGCTTACATGGGAAGGGGTTGAATATGCAGGGACTCTTGCAGATGCCTACCGCCCGGAATTCGAGGAAATGATGTCTCATCTTTCAATGGGCAGGCATTCTATTAAGAGGGATATTGTTACGATTCCTTCCAACAGGTATGTCTCAAAAAAACGTCCTACAGGTGTAAAATAATGTTAACTGGTGAATTGGTTTTGCTAAAGACTTCCCACAGGGATAAGGTCAAAGAGTTTATCGCAAAGGTTTCCGATGATCAACTGCACACGAATTTTGGTATTATAGAACTTTCCTCTCTCATGGACAAGGCTCCTGGTGACACAGTGGTGTCGCATAAAGGTCAGGAGTTTACTATACAGCGTCCTAAAATGCCGGATTTCTTCCGTCACGCAAAAAGGACCGGTGCTCCAATGATGCCCAAGGACATAGGCATGATAATCGCCTATACCGGACTCAATAAGAATGACGCTGTACTGGATGCAGGGACTGGATCGGGTATAATGACAATGTATCTTGGTTCCATTGCAAAACGCGTCGTAACATATGAAGTCAGGGAAGATTTCGTAGAGGTTGCCCGTAAAAATGTAGAAAATGCAGGTCTTGATAATGTAGAACTTCGCTGTGGTGACATTGTTGATGAAATAAAGAACATTGATGAGAAATTCGATTTAATAACCCTTGATACTCAGAATTCAAAAGATGTCATACCTTATGTGGAGAGCATACTGTATCCTGGGGGATTCCTTGCTACTTATTCTCCGTTCTTTGAACAGACAAAAGAGATACGTGATGCAATTGAGGCCGCACATTTCTGTGATGTGACAACGATAGAATGTACGGAGCGTGAGATATCATTCTCATCAAGAGGTACCAGGCCATCCACCTCAAAAGTAGGACATACAGGCTTTATCACAATAGCAAGAGCCTGAATTATTTTTTATCTTACACCTTCACCGGTAATGGTGAACTTGCAGGTCCTGCCTTCCGGAAGTGAACGGTGTTTCCAGAGTTTTGCACGTCTTGTGCCATCTCCTGTTTTTTCAAGCTGGACGATGGTCTTTGATATGTGCTCTATGCCACTACCGCCGATTGGTCTTACTCTGCCAGTGGTAATATCGCTGTAGACCTGGTTGGTCATAACAGCTACAACCCTGTGTTTGCGTGCGATACCGTGTACAAAACCTATCTGGTTTGCCAATTCCCTTCTGGTCCTTATGCTTGATTCTTCCTGATCAAGCTCTAATCTGTAAAAAGCAGTTGCAGAATCTATTATTATAAGGCCGATATTTTCCAAGATGAGTTTCTCTATTTCTTTGACAGCAGCATACTGTTCTTCAAAATTATGAGGTTCAAAGATGATTATCTGCTGTGCTATCTCCTTTGCATTCTCTCCGGCAATTTGTTTGAATCTGTCAGGGGAAATAGCTTCAGTATCTATATAGATGACTTTTTTTCCAGCTTTGACACATTCAACTGCAAGTTGTAGGCACAAATTAGTCTTGCCACTTCCGGCTTCTCCATATATCTGTGTCACGACTCCTGCCTCAAATCCTCCTCCTAGAAGTTCATCGATTGGCTTGCAGCCGGAGCTTAGTTGTTTAGTTATCTTTTACACCCCTTGATCGGATTATGTGCTATAATAGGGTTAATGATATACATCTTTTGGCAATGTTATTGCAGTTCTCTTTATGTGTCTTTCTTTTTGCTTGCTTTTTTTTTGTTGGGGGCAAATCTTGGTCTGCGTATATTTATTATTATAAAATACATATAACACCAATACTGTGTCATATATGTTATCAAACATGTTTCATATATGGTATTAATATTGTTTCTTGTATATTCAAACGCAGTTTGAAAAACCATTATTAAGCTATATGTCATTTGTATAATTTACCCTCTGGTGAACAAGGTAATTATTATGACAATGCCTTTTGATTGTGTTTTTTCAAATGGCATTGTTGTTTCTCTCCAGAATGACAATAATATAATAAATTAATTATATACAATGAAGGGACACGAGAAAATGGTTGAAGTGGTTATATATACAACAAAGACTTGCCCGAAATGCGAGCAATTAAAGAAGGTACTTAAGTCAAAGGAAGTTGCTTTCACAACTGCAGATATGTCTACTCCTGAAGCTTTGACCGAACTTAAATTCAATGGTGTTTTTACCATGACTGCCCCGGTACTTCAGATCGGCGATGAATTTTTAACACATAAGGAATTGTTCAATGGCCCTGACGTGAACCTGGAAGTATTGGGTAGTATAATCTAAATGCAATCAAATTGAGGTGGGAATGATGGACGTATGTGCTACTAATACAAAAGGAAAAATAGAACTTGACAGGTCAGACTTGGGAACTGGCAAACAGGTTCGCGCAGAGGAAGATGAGAGGATAGATATCAGTATGACATCATTAACAAAACAGCATGCTATACAGAAGACGCTCGATGGCCATGATATCTCTATAATGCCAAAAGTGCGAACCACAGCAGGACACATGGTTGATTGGGACCGCAATGTCATTGTCAATCAGTTACTGAAGGAAACAAAACTTGCTGAAAGGTTCCACGGCAAACCTGGAATCGAAAAGGATGAAGCTTACGACATTTCAAAAGAAGTAGAGCGCCGTGTCAGATCCCTTGACCTTAAATTCCTTTCAGGTCCACTTATAAGGGAGATCGTTAACATGGAGCTTCTCCAGAGAGGGCATGTTGAGTGGAGAAATGTTTCTACTAGGATAGGTACTCCGGTATATGATGCATGCGAGATCGATCTTGGAAGTGGTTTTGAAGCAAACGACAACGCAAATCTGCAGGAAAATGCCGAGACTTCCCATAAGAAGAAGGCAGACAAGATATCCAAAGAACAGTATCTGCTTCTTCTGCCAACGAAGATCGCTGACATGCATCTTAATGGCGATATTCATATTCATGATCTTGAGTATCTCGGAACCCGTGCTTTCTGCCAGGACTGGGACCTCAGGTATTTCTTCTATTATGGCCTCATGCCTGATGGTTCAGGTGCAAAGGCAAGTGTAGCCGGTCCTGCTATGAAGGCAGAGGTAGCTATACTTCATGCAGTGAAGGCTCTTGGGAGCGCACAGACTAACTTCGCAGGTGGCCAGGGATTCTACAATTTCCTTACATTCCTTGCTCCATACCTTGAAGGCAAGAATTATAATGATGTAAAGCAGCTCATGCAAATGTTCGTGTATGAGATGACTCAGATGATGGTAGCTCGTGGTGGGCAGGTCGTGTTCTCCTCCGTTCAGCTGTCTCCGGGTGTACCAAAACTCTGGAAGGATAAGCCAGTTGTCTACAAGGGGCGTGTGCATGATGGTACAAACGGTACCCAAAAGCGCACCTATAGCGAGTTTGAGCGTGAGGTACGTCTCTCTTTCCAGGCACTTATGGATGTGATGTTAGAGGGTGATAATTGGGGCAAACCTTTCAATTTCCCTAAGCCTGAAATATCCATAGAGCCAGACTTCATGGAAGAAGATGAGTTCTTTAACAAGGCACATCCTGATCTGCTTGGTTACGAGCAACTCTATGATATGACCTTTGAACTTGCAGCAAAGTTCGGTACTCCATATTTCGATAATCAGCTACCTGAATATAGGGGTGCAGGTGAGGGAATTTCCTGTTATCAGTGCTGTGCATATCAGTTCTCAGCAAATGCTGATGCAGATGACAGTTTTGATGACAAGCTCATATTCAAGGATGGAAAGCATTTCTCTATGGGTTCCTGGCAGGTCGTATCCCTCAACTGCCCAAGGGCGGCATACAGGGCAAATGGAGATGATTCTGCTCTGTTCGGTGACCTGAAGAACCTCATGGATCAGTGTATAACTCTCTTTAAGACAAAGCGCAGCTGGATGGAGAATATCATCGAGAACAACAGGATGCCATTTGCCACCCAGAGACCAAAGGATCCTGTTACAGGTGAGAAGGGCTGCATTGCAGTCGATATTGACGCACTTGTCTGTACGATGGGTGTTATCGGTATCAATGAAATGGTTCAGTACCATACTGGTTCTCAGATGCATGAATCCAGAAATGCATTCAAGTTTGCCATCAGAGTGATGACCGAGATGGAAATGTATGCCAACGAGCTCAGCCAGAAACATGGTATGGAGATTGCCCTTGCCCGTACTCCTGCTGAAACCACGGGCCAGAGATTTGCGGTATCAGACATGCTGCATGAAGAATACAGGGATTGTGTCGTGGAAGTTGTAAAGGGTGACAGTGAAGCTGCTCTTGCAAATCTCAAAAAGACCCATGATCTGCCCGTCTATTACACCAACGGTACTCATGTGCCACCAGGTGCGGATGTTTCTTTGATTGACAGGATAAATATCGAGCATGTGTTCTTCCCGATTGTTGACGGTGGAAACATCTGCCATATATGGATGGGGGAAGGTGCACCGGATGCAAAGGGACTTAAAGAATTTGCAATGAACATTGCAAAGAACACTCAGGTGGGTTACTTTGCTTTCACCAAGGATATGACTGTGTGCCTTAATGATTTCCATATGATGTCCGGCTTGAAGGAGGTCTGTGAGAACTGTGGTTCATCTAATGTCGAGCAGATGTCAAGGGTAACCGGGTATGTCCAGGCCGTTGGTGGATGGAATAATGCAAAGAAGCAAGAGCTTGCAGACAGGATGCGCTATAGCTCTTCAGACATGATCTGATAAGCCCATGAAAGTAAACTATGGAAGCTCGGTTCCCATCTCAACGGTAGATTGGCACGGAAAAGTGTCAATCGTCTTTTTTTTACGTGGATGTCCTTACAGGTGTCCATATTGCCAGAACCATTCACTTCTTTTTGAAAGCAACGTAGTGGATACGTCAGTACTTGAAGCAGAAATAAAGAAGTCCAGACCATTTGTAAGTAACGTGGTTTTCTCAGGGGGCGAACCCCTGATGCAGAAGGATGCTGTGAAGCACCTTGCAGGTTTTGCAAAGAAAATAGGTTTGCTCGTCGGTATTCATACCAACGGCTATTATCCTCACGTAATGGCCGAATTGATGGAAGAAGGCCTTGTGGACAAATTCTTTATCGATGTAAAAGCTCCTCTGGATAATGCCGAGGATTATGCAAAGGCAATTGGCTGCAAGGACTATACTGATATTCACATTGACCCACAGCTTGTAATGGAAAAAGTGACAGAATCCATTAATCTGGTTCTGGGGAACAATGTTGAACTTGAGTTAAGGACGACCATAATCAGGGATTTCATGGGAAGTTCTGATGATGTCTGCAATATTGCAAGGTCCATTAGTGAATTAACAGGCAGAAAGGATGTTGTTTATGTCCTCCAGCAGGGATTTGCTGAAAATGCCATGCTTGAATCTCTCAGGGACATAAAACCATTGAGCAGGGATGAAATGCTTGAACTTGCTGACCTTACCCACGAGTTCCTTGACAATATATATGTACGGACAAAAGAGAAGGGTAACGAAAAGGTTAACTTCGAATCAGTTTGAACCTTAAGCAATTTTTTAATACTTCCCAGTCCTTCATTTAATCATGCTTAAAATGGGTATGATTAAATGAAAATCAAATACTTCTCAGTAATTATTTTTTTACTTGTGGCTACTCTGATCTCTGGTTGTATGGGAGTCAATGAAAAAACTTCTTCGCAATCAGCTGATTATCTCGTGGTTGAAGATTATGATGATTCCTTTGCAAGAAATGCGGCTGTGGGTGAAGCTGAATATGATGGTGATTATGGTGGCGCCTCAAATGGTTTTGTGGATCGTAAGACAATAACAACTGTTGACATGACATTAAGGGTCAATGATGCCGCAGCAAGTCTGGATGAGATCTCAAAAATGGCGCTTGCTTCAGGTGGATATGTTTCCAGTTCTTCTGTCTACGATTCATATTATGAATCTGATGCCGGTAAAGAGGGCTATGTTACGGTCAGGGTTCCCGAATCCGAATATTCTTCGTTCCTCGATAATGTGGAGGACTTGGGGGAAGTAACATCTAAAAGTGTAAATGCACAGGATGTAACGGAAGAATACATCGATGTGACTGCACGTCTGGATAATCTTAAAATACAGGAAACCCGCCTTCAGGAAATACTCAATATGACCGTAACGGTTGAAGAGGTTCTCAGTGTGGAAAAGGAACTTGGCAGGGTGCGCGGTGAGATTGAAAGCCTTACGGGAAGGTTGAATTACCTAGAAGACCGGATCGAGTTTTCAACCATAAATATACGTGTCACAGAACCAAGGCCAATTACTCGTTCATGGGGAATCAGGGATGCACTATCCGAATCTGTCAACGGATTCATCTCAATGGTAAATGCCTTGATAGTGCTTGTGGGATATGTTCTGCCATTGGTTATTATTGTAGCAGTCTTCGGTGGAGCTTTTGTAGCATTGAGAAGAAGGGTGCGTAGGTAAATTATTTCCCTGCAGACCAGGGTTGTATAAATTTTGTTGATGTTTTCATATCAGCAAAATTTATTTATTTTAACTAAGTTCTATTAGTTATTCATTTGCTGTTTATCACTTCGTGCTAAGTAATTATATATAGTCACATCAAAATAGCAGGTAAAATATGACTGGCTCTACTCCTGTATCTGAAATAGGTGAGCGTTCACTTATAAAGCGTTTATCCGGTATTTTCAATAATGGTTGCAACCCTGATGTTCGCATCGGATCTGGAACTGATGATTGTGCAGTTGTTGACATCTCTGGTGATGAGTATATGGTGATAACAACTGATATGCTACATCGGAAAACAGATTTTCCTCTTCAGATGACCCCCTGGCAGATAGGTTGGATGTCAGCTGCTGTGAATTTCAGCGATGTGGCTTCTATGGGTGCACGTCCAATAGGTTTTCTTTCTGCCATGGGTTTTTCCAAAGACACGGATATTTCCTTTGTTGAGGAAATTTCCAGAGGAATGGATGATTGTGCCAAATTCTGTGGCACTTCAGTCATAGGTGGGGATATTGACACCCACGATGAACTAACTATTACTGGTACTGCACTTGGCAAAGTCAAAAAATCTGAACTGTTGACCCGAAAAGGTGTAAGGATCGGTGACAAGGTTTGTGTGACAGGTTTTGCAGGTTCTGCCGGAGCCGCACTTCATGCAATTGAGAAAAATATTACAATTCCTGGTAGTCTTCTCAATAAACTGCTTACGCCTATTCCTTGTGTTAACGAAGCGATGAAACTTGCGAGTTCCGGTGCTGTAACATGTATGATGGACACAAGTGATGGTCTGGCAATGTCACTGCATGACCTTGCAGACCTTAATTGCGTAGGCTTCAGGATAGAGGAGGATTCTCTGCCGATACAAGCTGAGATTTCTGAGTTCATAACATCCGATCCTGATGTTCTTACAGAATTTGCACTTTACACAGGAGGGGACTTTGAATTACTTTTCACGGTCTCTCCTGATAAACTGGAAACTGCCCAAAGCGTATGTTATTTAAATGTTATAGGTGAAGTAGTTGAGCAGGACGTTGGTACTGTCATTAGGTGCCGTAATGGGCAAAACCTGACTATATATCGAAAAGGTTATCTACAATTGGGGGATTAAGATTAGGCATGATTAGTTTACGTTGTTTACAATTTAGTTGTTTATAGTTTAAGGAAGTTTTATAATGCAAAAGAAATTTCAATTTATTTTAATCGCATTTTCATTAATGCTTTTCTGCAGCACTGTAGGCTCGGCCGCAAATGTTACTGCTGATTTTACATCAAATGTAACTTCAGGTGACGTTCCGTTGGTTGTGCAATTCACAAACAACTCTCTCAATGCGACTTCTTGGTCCTGGGATTTTAATAATGATGGTACTAATGATTCCTCAGAACAAAATCCGATTTACACTTACACTTCTGACGGTACCTATACTGTTGTTCTCTTTGCAGTAAATGGAACTGAAAGTGCCGTGGAAACAAAAATGGACTATATAGTAGTTAATGCAGTAAGTTCTGATATTGAACCGGTTGCAGATTTCACAGCAAACATAACTTCTGGTGACAATCCTCTTACTGTCTTATTCACTGATAGCTCTACAAATGCTACAGAGTGGTACTGGGACTTTGATAATGATGGCACTAATGATTCCACAGAGCAGAATCCAATTTTCAACTATACTTCTGACGGTACATATACTGTTGTCCTCACTGCAGTAAATGGAACTGCAAGTAACGTGAAAACAAGAGCTGACTACATAACAGTTAATGCAGTAAGTTCTGATATTGAACCGGTTGCAGATTTCACAGCAAACATAACTTCTGGTGACAATCCTCTTACTGTTTTATTCACTGATAGTTCTACAAATGCTACAGAGTGGTACTGGGACTTTGATAATGATGGCACTAATGATTCCACAGAACAGAATCCAATTTTCAACTATACTTCTGACGGTACATATACTGTTGTCCTCACTGCAGTAAATGGAACTGCAAGTGACGTGAAAACAAGAGCTGCTTACATAACTGTCAGTACTCCTGCTTCAACTATTCCAGATGCATCTTTCACTACAAATGTCACTGAAGGGACAGTTTCTCTTGCAGTAACGTTCAATGACACTTCAAGTAATACTCCAACATCCTGGTCCTGGGACTTTGGAGATGGTGGTTCTTCCATTGCACAGCATCCTGTGCATACTTATACTTCCACAGGTGCTTTCAATGTTACTTTGACAGCAACCAATGGTGATGGTTCAGACGTAGCCACGAAAACGATAAATGTGTACTCAAAAACCTACTTCACAGGAGACCGTATCTGGGATGAGAATGCCGTTCAGTCACCTGACAAGTATATCTGGGATGCAAAAAGTTTCTCTGGATTCTTCTATGACCTCGAATCAGGGCTGAGTTCCGAGAACCTGACAATTTTCAACATTGATCGCACACTTGGTGACGGTGATATTCTCTATCAGACAGCACCAGTTGATACTGATTTTGATCATAGCGGCTGGGGTTCATATCAGGTTATTGGTTTCATGGCAGAGAAATACTTTGCAGGATATACTGTTAACACTACAATTGATGGTGTTGATGTAGTAAGTATGATTTCTTCAGGGCAGTTGTCAAAGATCCTTATTGACGATGATGAAAAAGAGTCTGCGTACTCAGGGTCATCGATCATACTTGAGGATGGTTACGAGCTTAATATAGTTGAAGTTGATAAAGACGGTGACAAGGTATTCGTGACCCTTACAAAAGATGGTGATGAGTTAGACAGTTCTGTAATCTCAGGTGGCGACGATTATACCTATAAGGAAGATCTTGGCGACGCTGATGATGTTATAATACTCGCCGTTCACTTTGATCAAATATTCAGTGGTACGGAATCAAATGCTGTTTTTGTAGAAGGTATTTTCCAGATATCTGATGAGTACCTGGAACTTGAAGACGGTGAATCCTATGGCGATATGGAGATTACCAGAATCGATGATGATCTTATCGAAATGGAAAATGATGGTTCAGTTTCCCTTTCCAAAGGAAAGTCCGTAACTCTTATGGGTAAGATAAAGCTCCTTGTTGCTGACAACGATGATCTTAGGTTCGCTCCAGTCGTAGACATGTCAGAACCCGGCACATATGAGCTTCGTGGTACTGTTGCAGAAGGAAATGAACTTCTTACGTGGACACCACTGAACTTTGAAGGTTTCTACTATGATATTGATGAAGGTGTACAGACAGAAACCCTTGAATTAACAGCCATTTCAGGAAGGTCAATTTCATCAGGGAAACTTGTATACACAAGTACTCCTGCATCCGTTGAATTTGAACACTCTGACTGGGGTAAGTTCAACGTGGTCGGTTTCCTGGCTGAGAAGTACTTTACAGGGTACACCGGTGCTACAGATATTGATGGTGTCAGTACATTAAATCTCATTTCCGATGGTCAGTTATCTAAGGTACTGGTGGATGAGGATTCTAAAGCTTCAGTCTTCTCTGGGTCTGAACTTGTTCTTGAAGAAGGTTACACTTTGGAGATAGTGGAAGTTGACGTGAACGGTGAAAGTGTCCTCATCGAACTATATAAAGATGGAGATGAAGTAGATACTGATATTGTGTCCTCTGATGCTGATTATGTGTTCGAGAAGGACCTTGGAGATGCAGATGACGTACCTATAATCATAATACACTTCAATGAAGTTTTCAGAGGAAGCGAAAGCAATGCCGTGTTTGTAGAGGGAATGTTCCAGATATCTGAAGATTACATCACCTTGGAAAGTGGTGATAACTATGGAGACATGGAAATCGATAGCTTCGGTACTTCAATTGTGATGTCAAACGATAATTCGATTTCCCTTAACAAGGACAATGAAATCGAGCTAATGGATAATGTTAGGATAAAGGTAGCAGACTCTGATACACTCAGATACTATCCATTTGTCGAAGTAAAAACAGCAGCTTCCGAAACTCTGGATGTTGAACTGAGCCAGTCCACTATTGTGGAAGGGGAAGAACTAACTATCACCGTAAATGCACGTGGCGCATCAATTGGTGATGCCACCATTAAGGTAGAAGGTACAACAATTGGAACAACTGCTGCTGATGGTACTCTGGCTTACACTCCTTCAGAAGCAGGTACTTTTGAGGTAACGGCTGAAAAGGACGATTATGCCTCAGGTTCAGAAGATCTTGAAGTTATTGATAAGAACGATGAGACCAAAAAGATGAGTGTTGAGGTGTCACCGGATGAAGTCTATGAAGGTACATCAATGACTATATTTGTTCTAAAGGCAATTGGCGGCGATGGTATTTCAGGTGCAGATGTCACATTTGATGGAAAGTCTATTGGTACAACTGATAATGATGGTACTATAAGCTATACTGCAACAGAGGCCGGAACACACAAGATCATTGCTAGTAAATCAGGTCTTCTTGAGGCAGAACTCGATCTTAGGGTAGACGAACTTGCAGCTAAATTTGAATTCAGCAACCTTGCGATAACTCCACTTGAAATAAAGCAGGGTAAGGAAGCTACTATAAGTGTCGATGTTGTCAATACTGGTACTGATGCAGGCGATTACACTGTGGACCTTAAGGTCGATGATGTGGTTCTTGATTCACAGTTTATCAGCCTCTCCGTTGGTAATTCCACTACCATTGAGTTCTCTCATGTGGAAGAAGAGCCAGGGATCTATGAGGTGAAAGTTGGTGACCTTACAACTACATATGAGGTGTTTGAAAAATCCGGTACCCTGTTCTATGTACTTGGAGCAATAGCACTGGCAGCAGTAGGGGGAATTGCTTACTTATTCACAGCAGGTGGATGGACTGTAGAAATAGCACAGGCAAAAGTAGCTGAAGCAATAGAATCAATAAAAGAGTTGGTCGGGAATATCCGATAAACTCTTTTTAAACATTTTTAACTTATTTTTTTTGCCACAAGTTCTATAGCTTCTAAAAGACTGTTCTTTGGCATTATTGTGGCAACCGGTATTCTTAATATTTTCTCAACAGTGGGACTTACTATTGGTGCACATACCAGAGCTTTTGCACCATCTCTTTCAGCCCTGATTGCAGCGATTATGGCTTCTTCCATGGAGGTCGCAGAGTATTCCCTTATTGTGCAAAGACTTCCACATATCTTTCTTTTTGTTTCACTGATATTGTCAAGTACCGGTCTGGCAGCAATTACGGCAATGAACTCTCCTTTTTCTGAACCCTCAAGTTTTTTTATCGTTTTTATTATCTGCCTCAATGTTTTGACATTCGGTTCCCTTTTTCCAGACATTATCTTATAAAGGGTACTTGCAGGAATGCCTGCATTTTCGGCAAATTCTGCCATATTCATATTCAGCTCTTCCTTTATGGTACTTGAAAGGATCTTCCTGAAATCATCATCAGATTCAAAAACAGCATCTATTATTTTATCAGCAGCACTCATCTCCATACACCTGTAGTTTTTAATATCCTATAAAGGATAAGGTGTACCTATAATTAATACTTTTAGGCAATCGAACTCATGAAATGTAGAAATATATATAATATATTGGAATCTGACTTCAAATTATCTAATTATTACTTAGGGTGATAATGTGAATTACAAACAGACAATCAAAGTAACTTCCACTTTATTTTTTGTTATTGCTCTGATAGCAGCAGTATTCATCTCAGGATGTGCTGAGCAAACAACAGAGCAGGACGAGCAAGCAGAAACCATTACAGAACTCACATTTGGCTACCAGCCAAGTACTCATCAGATAGCATATCTGACTGCAAGGGAAAAAGGCTGGTGGCTTGAGGACCTTGCACCTTACGGAATAGAGGAAATAAATGACAACCTTTTCCCAACCGGCGCACCTGAAATGCAGTCAATGCTTGCAGGAGATATCGATGTTGCATATGTTGGTGCCGCACCTGTCATTTCAGCTCTTGCAAGTGGTCTGGATGCAAAGATTGTAGCTGCAGTCCAGATACAGGGTTCCGATATTGTGCTTCGCACTGAGCTTCCCTATGAGAGTCCGGAAGACCTGAGAGGGCTTAAGATAGCAACATTCCCACCGGGAACAATTCAGGACACCCTTCTTAAGAACTGGTTGAAAGAGAATGGTATTGACCCTGAAGAAGATGTCGAGATTCTTGGAATGGGTCCTGGGGACGCAATGACTGCAATTTCTGCAGGTCAGGTTGATGCAGTTTTCCTTCCACATCCAGCGCCAGCAATGATTGAAAGTGAAGGTACAGGCAGATCAGTTGTAACATCCGGCGCAATGCTTGAGGACCATGCATGCTGTGTTGTTGCTGTAAGTGGCAAACTGATAAGGGAACATCCTGATATAGTTCAGCAGATCGTGGAAACCCATGTACGTTCAACAGAATACAATTCAGAAAATCTGGATGAAGCAGCACAGATATTTGCTGATGACCAGGATTGGGATGTTGAACTGGTAAAACAGTCACTGAACGAGTGGGATGGTTCCTGGATAGCTGATCCGAGCCTTATAATTAACTCTACAGTGGACTACGCTCAGGTTCAGTATGATCTGGGATATATTAGCAAACCTCTTACACAGGATGATATATTTGATCTGAGTTTCTATGAAGCTCTTGATTAATAATCCTTTTTTCTTTTTTGATAATAATTTAAATAATAAGTAGACATTTCTACTGTCTGTCCGGAGGTCTTTATCTCCAGTTACCGGAGGATTCATGGTAAAAAAACATCTTCAGATCCTGAGTGAAAAAAAAGTGGAAATAGCCTCTATATGTTCTGCAATTATTCTTTGGCAGCTTGTGGCTGTTTATATTGTGCAGAATAAGTTCTACCTGCCAAGTTTTACGGATGTGACTCTTGCGTTCATATCCATAATGGCAAAAGATGCTAAGTTAAGTATTATAGGTTTGGATCTTCAACTTCCGGTTTTGATAGTAGACCTTCTTTACAGTCTTCTGTATTTCTGGATTGGTATGTTTTCTGCACTTGCAATTGGCATTCCTCTGGGAATGGTAATGGGCTGGTTCCGTACAGTTGATCGTATAGTTGATCCTTTAATTGAACTCGTACGTCCTATTCCACCACTTGCCTGGATTCCTTTTGCTATCATATGGATTGGACTTAACCCACTGGCTGCAGGCTTTCTGATATTTATCGGAGCAGTCTTTCCAATTATAATAAATACTTTTACAGGTTTTAAGAGCGTTTCCCGTGTTTATGTTGAAGCAGCAAAGGTGCTGGGCTGTAATACCAATCGTGAATTGATCAGATATGTGGCTCTTCCCTATGCACTTCCTTCAGTTGCTGCAGGTATTCGGATTGCCATGGGAGTTGGCTGGATGTGTCTCGTTGCTGCAGAAATGTTCGGTGTGAGCAGGAACGGACTTGGTTACAAGATATGGCATCATTACTATCTACATAACATGGACTTTGTGCTTGTTTACATGTTAATACTTGGTTTCCTTGGATTATTCATTGACAGATTGCTGCGTTATTATATCGATGGAAAGCTCCTCAAATGGCGTAAAGGGGTTGTGATATGATGGGAAAGGTAAAAGTAAACAATGTTTTTCGCAGATTTACAAAAGATGAAGATACGTCTACACTTGCACTGGAAAATGTCAATCTTGAAGTAAACGATAAGGATTTTGTATGTTTCATAGGTCCATCAGGTTGTGGAAAAACCACATTCCTCAGAATAATATCCGGGCTTGATAAGCCGGATGAAGGTGAAGTATATCTGGATGGCAAAAAAATAGAATCTCCTGGTCCTGACAGGGGAATGGTTTTCCAGGAATATTCCCTGTTCCCATGGAAATCAGTTATCGATAATATTATATTCGGTCCTCAGATGAGTGGGATAAAAAAGAAAGATGCACTTAAGGATGCTGAAAAATATCTGGAACTGGTTGGACTCCAGCAATTCAGGGACAGTTATCCCTATGAGTTGTCAGGCGGTATGAAGCAGAGAGTAGCCATTGCAAGAGCTCTTGCAAACGAACCTTCAGTTCTGCTTATGGACGAACCTTTCGGTGCACTGGATGCTCAGACGCGCAATATTCTTCAGCAGGAACTTTTGGATATATGGCAAAAAAAACATATTACTGTTCTTTTTGTCACACATAGTGTTGATGAGGCAGTGTTCCTTGCTGATAAAATCGTATTGATGAGTGCACGTCCCGGTAAAATAAAGGAAATAATCAATGTAGATTTGCCAAGGCCACGTGACAGAACAAGTCTTGAAGCAAATGTGCTTCGTGACAGGATTTTGAAATCTCTCCTGAAGGAACAAACAAAATAATCATTTTTGCGTTCATTCGGAACGCACAATTACTTTTGTTCCTGATTCTATTTCTTTTATGCTGACTTTTCCAACAAGTTCCATTGTGCTGTTTGCTTTTGCAAATTTGATTTTGCAACCGGGGCGCACAAGCATCTCTTTTCCTGCAATTGCGGAACCGTTGATTTCTACAGAGTCTAATATTCTAAGTTCGCCTGACGCTTCAACATTGCCATTGATCTCTGATTTTGAACCTATGATCATTTCATCTGCTTTTATATTCCCTTTCACAAAAGTTCCTTTTCCAAGTTTCAGGATACCCTTCACATTTAAATCCTTCCAGAAATTGGAACCTGCTCCAACTATAAAGTTTCCGTCAATGTTGACGTCTCCTTCAAAAAAGGTCTTTTTGCCGGCAATATAAGTATTAGAATCCTCATGATATTTGATCGCATTTTCACTCATCTTGGGTCACTCTGTCTACTTCAATAGTTTTTTCTGATTATAAATGCTACCCAAAATGTCAATATTCTATTTTAATTATGAGTCTGAATTCAGTTTTTACTGTTATTTTTTTAATAGGGTTTATATACAATAAAATACCAAATACTAGATATAATATATTATATATTCAATATAATTGCATGTATCTGGTTACCATTAATGTAGATTTTCTACAATGTGTTTGCCAGGTTCATAGGTGTATAGATGGCCACAAAAAAAGAAAGACTCGATTTTTCGGATGAGGGGAGTGTTAACTCTCTAAATGTAGAAAATTCGGTACAAGGACTCGCCAATAAAATTCCTTTTAAAGATATTGAGCGTTCACAAACTTTTTTTGACCTTCTGGATTCCTTTATACTTCTTATTGATGAAAATAGCCACATAATTCTGGCAAACAAAAAAGCACGAAATTTTTTAGGCTTTGAGGATAAAGAAGTCGCTAATATCAATTTTCCAGAGATATGTATTCCAGAAGATGAAAAAGAAAATGTCCTTTCATTTTTCTCTTCTATTTTATCTGATGGTAAAGTTGAATCTCAGGTTTTAGAAACATCAATAATTGGTCTTGATGGAACTTCAAAGAGTTTTAGTATAAACACAAGTTTGTTGAAAGATACCTTTTCTTCTGAAAAGGCATTTCTTTTATCCTGTGCGGCTATTTCAAAGCAAAAAGAGCCTGAATCACACTCTCTCCCTGCTGTCGCTAATATATTTACTCATCTGGATTCCATTCCTTATTCACTGATACTTTCAGATTATAGGGGAATGATCACTTTCTGGAATCGGAATGCAAGCATACTCTTTGGATATGAGAAGAGTGAGGTACTCGGAAAACCGATAAGTCTTATAATGCCAAAACGATATCGTAAGGCACACGAAGGCTGGGATGAACTTATCTCTATTGGTAAATCACCTGTGGTGGGTAAAATAATTGAAGTTACCGGTTTACGTAAAAACGGTACGGAATTCCCTATAGAATTAGCAATCACAACAACAAGAGTAAAAGGTGAGATTTTCCATGGAGCTATTATCAATGATATCTCCAAAAGAAAAATGAAAGATAGGTTGATGACTATTTCCAAGAACAAATATCGCATGATGTTTGAAAAATCACCACTGGGTATTTTCCATTTTGATGAAAAAGGTGTAATAACCCAGTGTAATGAAAATTTAGTGAAGATTATGGGTGTTCCTGAAGAAAGTGTTATTTCTTCGATTATCGGGTTTAATATCGTAGAATCATTTAATGATGACAACTCCATCAAAAAAGCCATTAAGCAAGTACTAGCAGGAATTCCTGCAAGTTATGAAGATGATTTCTCTTCTCCTTTCTCTGAAAAAATTATTCCAATTAAAGCAGAATTTAGTCCCGTTATATCTGATGAAGGTAAGTTCATGGGTGGTGTATGTGTTGTTGAAGACTTTACTGAACGTAAAGCTGCAGAAAAAGCCCTTAACCAGTATGCTGAAGATTTGGCACAGGCCAATGAGGAACTAACATCACTTGACAGGATGAAAGACGAATTCCTGTCTAATCTGAGACATGAACTAAAAACTCCGCTTATTCCGATCAAAGGGTACAGTGAACTGATGTATGAAGGAGCACTGGGAGAACTGAACCAAAAGCAGAAAGATTCCATGGAAAAAGTAATGCTTAGTTCTGAAAGGCTAAGGAGGCTGATAGATTCCCTGCTGTATGTCAGTATCACCGAAGGTGGCAATGTCGAATACACTTTCCTCCCTCTGAGGATGTCTGAAGTAATAGATTCAGCGATACGTGACAGATCCCCTGAGATTGCCAGTAAGAGGCACGAAATTGAAAGGTCCATTCCATCTGACATACCGCTAATAGAGGGCGATTTGGAATATCTTCAAGAAGTATTTGTAAACGTAATTGATAATTCAGTAAAGTTTACGCAGGAAGATGGGAAGATAGAGGTATCTGTTGTTCTTCAGGAAGATAAAAAGCTACACATAAAAGTTAGTGATAATGGCATAGGCATTTCTGAAGAAAACCTTCCTCTGATATTTAACCGATTCTATCAGGCTGACGGTTCATCGACTCGTAAGTATGGGGGCAATGGTCTTGGTCTCTATATATGCAAAAAGATAATTGTGGCTCACAATGGGCAGATGTGGGCTGAGAGCAAAGAGGGAGTAGGAACGGATATTCACATACTCTTGCCTGTAAAATAATATTTTATTTAAAGTATTCCCACAGAGTAATGAGCGACAGGGATGTCGTATTGATATCTCCCCCTTCTTTTCCCCATGAACCATTGCCGTTCATATGTGACAATATCCATTTGACAGGCACAACTGTCTCATCCTTATTCCCGGCAAGAAGAAGTGATTGAATTACAAGGTTGCTTGTAGCCAGTGTTTTCCAGGCAGCCTCACTTTCCCTTTGCGAGATTATCCAACTGGCACGTTCATCTATGAAATTACTGAAGCCATCTTCACCTTCAAGTTTTACCTGTTTTAAGAGGGCAGTGATTATGAGGGCAGTGGTTCCGGGATGTTCCCATTTTGGTCCGTAATTATCAACAAGCCACTGACATCCTTTCTGATTATATGATCCCATATCTGCAAGTGATATCAGTGCGTATACGGAGTCATAGACATCATTATTCCACGATATGTCGGATTGTTTTGAGAGCATCCATCTTTTAACATCTGGAAAAACGATGCCTGTAAGCGCAAGGACTGAAGCGGCACGTGCGGTATCCCGCAGGTCGCAGTCCCATGAATCTCCTGTTTTTGAGCTTACAAGTTTCTCCTTGTAGTCATTTTCCTCATTCCAGAGGAAACTTGCCTGAACGATACGTGCAAGATCTTTTACTTTTGATATCTTCTGTGAATACAGCCATTTGAATGACGTTTCACTCTTAAAATCCATATTGTTCCTGATGGCCCGGACGTTTATTTATCTTTCTGCATGCCATCCATCTTATACCTGTGACGTTCCTCGTATTCTTTTATTTTCCTGGATTCCTCTGGAGTCATGTCCGTTCCTGCAAATTGAAAAGAAGGAAATGATATAGTAAAAAAGAAAACAAAAAATGGAAGAGAAGTTCTCTTCCTTTTTATGAGTCTTTTAAATCATTTTTTGAATTGTTCTACAGAATCAACAATTGCAGCAAAATTCTTACCCCAGAGTATCTCTTCGTTGATGTCTGTGTAAACTTTTCCATTGTCCTCTATCTCTGCAATTTTCGGGTCCATAGGGAGTTCGCCAAGAACAGGAACATTAAAGTCAGATGCTGCTTTCTCGACGCCGCCTTTACCGAATAGGTCTATTATCTCGTCACAGTGGGGGCAAACGATACCGCTCATATTCTCAACAATGCCAATTACGGGTATTTTGAGTATCTCTGCGAATTTGATGGATTTCCTCACACTAATAAGTGCCACATCCTGTGGGGTTGTTACAACAACAGCACCTTCCATTTTCTCTATCAACTGTGCAATACTGAGTGGTTCATCACCAGTGCCAGGTGGCAGATCTACGATAAGATAGTCGAGTTTTCCCCACGAAACGTCTTCAAGGAACTGCTTGATGGCTGCCATCTTTGCCGGACCTCTCCATATCACAGGTGCATCCTTATCCTCAAGAAGAAGTGCTACTGACATCACAGTAAGGTTTTCTGCGACATTTATGGGCACAATGCCATTCTCATCAACCGTAGGTTTCTCATTTTCAATACCAAACATCTTTGGGATACTTGGTCCGTGAATATCAGCATCCAGAAGTCCTACTTTCTGTCCGCGTTCTGCAAGCCTTGCAGCCAGATTTGCTGCCACTGTGCTTTTGCCGACTCCACCTTTGCCGCTCATAACCATTATCTTCTTTTTGATGGCTCTCATGTTCTTAACGAGCTTTGGTTCTTCTGGCTTTTTTAAAAGGTCTTCTGCACTCTGGATATTTTGTGTCATGTTGTTTCGCCTTTAGCAATATTCTCTTTTGAGCAATTTTATTGAACTAACAAATGTGGTGTAGCAATTATCCTATATTTTTAGGGTCTTTGCCGACGATTTCTATGGCTTTACCTTCAATAAGGGCAGAAGCCACTTTTTTTCTTGCATTCTGAAGATCCTGCCAGAAAGCCCGTCTCGAAATACCCATGCTGATCGCAGCCTCTTCCTGCTGCAATCCTTCTAGGTCTGCCAGTCGCAGAGCTTCAAGCTCCTCTATTGCAAGTGATACTGTTTCGAGTTCTTTGAGTGGTACTCCTCGTGGTTTAAAAAAGAGTACATCTGGTGAACATTCAACTCTTCTGGGTGATTTTGGTCTTCCTCTGCAAGTCATTATTATGCACTCATTAAGTAATGTAGTATTTATACGTTACTGGTAAATCTTATATATTTATTCTCGTTTGTGGTAAAATACGAAATATTCTCATACGAAATATGCCAGGATACTGAGAATTCCAAGAGCAATGCAGAATTTGGAGAAATCATACTTTTTGGCTGCTTTAATGAAAAGATCGATGGTTAGTATCCCAAATAAGAATGCGAAGAACAATGCCAGTAATGAGTTTAGGTCAAAGCTTAGAAGTCCCATTGCTCCGATTCCTACATCTGCAGCAAGGACTGCAGGTATGCTCATTAGAAAACTGAGTCTCAGAGCCTGTGAAGCTTCTATGTCCCGCAGGAGCAGTGTTGATACGGTTATGCCTGATCTGCTTACTCCCGGAAGTGCGGCAAATCCCTGCGCAATTCCTGCAATAATAGAATCCATGATGACCGTTTGTTCTCTCTTCTTTGTTCTCTTTGAGGCAGATATCTGCAACAAGCCTGTGATTATAAGAAGTCCTCCGATAAAAGCGGTTGCAAGTTTACCGGAGAATTCTTCCATTCCAGTTGCAAAGAGGATAAGTGGCAATCCTATTATTCCGGTTATGGCTGTTGCTATTAACAGGAATGTTATTATGCTGTTCTTTTTTTCCTGAACATCCCTGTTTTTAAGATAATGTGGTATTTCGTTTATTATCTCTTTGACATCAGTCCTGAAATAGACAGCAGCTGAAAGAAGGGTTCCTGTGTGTAACCATATGGCTATAGGCAGGGCATCTGCAAGTGTTCTGTTAAACACGTTAATCATAACAAGGGTTGTCATTCCCTCACTGCTTATTGGAAGCCATTCCGCTACTCCCTGAACTATTCCAAGTATGATTGCCTCAAAAATTGTTAACATTCAATGCCACTTTGTCTTTGTTGTATATATAAAGGGTGGTCATTTTGTGTTTTATTTCTCCAATGGGAGTAAATATATAAAATTAACTGGTCATCTTTATATATTTGTACTCATATGTGTGTATATTCGGTGATTGGGTATATAGGAGAATATCAATGAAAATATGTGTGACAGCAAACGATTCTGGTTTGGAAGCATCAGTTACCCCTCATTTTGGCAGGTGCAAATACTTCGTGATAGTTGATTCTGACTCAATGAAATCTGAATCTATCGAAAATGGAAACGGTTCTGCTACCGGTGGCGCAGGCGTTCAGGCAGCACAGCAGGTGATTAGCAAAGGTATAGACACATTGATCACCGGTAGTGTTGGTCCGAATGCTTTTTCATTGCTATCATCTGAGAATGTTGAAATGAAAATATTCTCTTCCGGCTCAGTTCTTGAAGCTATTAAGTCCTATAAATCAGATTCACTGGATAGTATCGAAGCTGCAAATTCTCCTGGTAAAAAAGGAAGATAAGTTCTGATTTAGGTGTTTATCATTTTTAATAACACCATTATAACATTTTAAAGTTAATGATATCAGAGGTATGAAGATGAAATTATGTATACCATCAATGGGACAGAAAGGAATTGAAGAGACAGTTGGCCAGCACTTTGGAAAGGTGCCTTTTTACACTTTGTACGACACAGAAACAAAAGAAGCTTCAGTTCTTCCAAACACAAGTGAGCATAACGGTGGCATAGGTCTGCCTCCTGAACTCATGGCAAAGGAAGGCGTAGACATTATGCTTTGTGGCGGTCTTGGTAAAAAAGCTGTAGATATGTTCGAGCAGGCTGGTATTGATGTATTCAGTGGTGCCACTGGCACGGTTCAGAATGCTATTGATGCCTGGGAATCTTCTAAGCTTGCAAAGGCCACACGGGATAATTCATGCAGCGGACATGGTCACGATGATGACCACGTGCACTGCCATTAATTTTTCCATAGGTGTATGATACATGAAAATAGCTATCGCAAGTGGTAAGGGCGGGACTGGAAAGACGACGGTGGCCGTCAATCTTGCGCTTTCTCTTGGGAATGCACAACTGCTGGATTGCGATGTGGAAGAGCCCAATTGCAATCTTTTTCTTGGATTTGATCTTAAAAAGCAGGAAGATGTTACTATAACAGTTCCTCAGGTGGACTCCGGGAAGTGTTCCCTTTGCGGTAAATGCGCAGAGTTCTGCCAGTACAATGCGATAGCTAAATTGTCTGATAGTGTCATGCTTTTTCCAAAATTATGCCATGGCTGTGGTGGCTGTGTCCTTGTTTGTCCTGAAAAAGCCATTACGGAGAAAAAGCGTTCAATAGGTGTTATTGAAAAAGGTACGAACGAGCAGTTTAATATTGAACTTTTGCAAGGTACGCTTAATATTGGTGAAGCCATGGCCTCGCCTGTTATCAGGCAGTTGCAAACACACATGGATGAAAGCACGGTTGCAGTTGTTGATTCCCCTCCGGGAACAGCCTGTCCTGTCATAGCATCTGTTGCAGACATGGATTATTGTGTGCTTGTAACAGAGCCAACACCCTTTGGTCTTAATGACCTTGTTCTTGCAGTGGATGTTATCAGGCAACTGGGCATTCCTTTCGGGGTTATTATAAACAGACATGGCCTGGGGGATAACAGGGTTGAGGAATATTGCCGTGTTGAAAGTATACCGGTCCTGATGAAGATCCCCTACATTCGGGAAATAGCTGTTCTCTACTCAAAAGGTATTCCTTTTGTGGAGCATATGCCCGCATGGAAAGAAAATTTCCGGGAAATGTGCCGGGATATATGTGAGTTTATTCCATACAGGGGTTTGTCTCAATGCTAAAACATCTCACGGTTATCAGTGGTAAAGGTGGCACAGGTAAGACCACCATTACATCTTCTTTCGCCGCACTCGCTGAAAATGCGATAATTGCAGATTGTGACGTTGATGCTGCAGACATGCACCTGATTTTACAGCCTGAAACATTTGAAACGACTGATTTCTATGGGCTGAAAGTTGCACACATCAACAAAGAATTATGCACGGATTGTGGTGCCTGCGCCAGTTCATGCAGGTTCGATGCCATTGATAAGTTTAATGTTATTGACACGTGCAAATGCGAAGGCTGTGCGGTCTGTGAATTTGTTTGTCCTGAAAATGCTATATGCATGGTTGAGAAAAAAGCTGGTGAATACTACTGTTCCAACACACGTTTCGGTCCATTGGTTCATGCAAAGCTCGGAGCCGGAGAGGAAGCCAGTGGCAAGTTAGTCTCAGATGTGAGGCGAAGGGCCTCAGAGCTTGCATTGGAATGTGGGAAGGATGTGGTTATCATCGATGGTCCGCCGGGGACTGGATGCTCTGTGATTGCTGCAATAACAGGGGCTGATCTTGTTCTTGTTGTTACGGAGCCAACGATATCGGGGATACATGATCTTGAGAGGGTGGTTCAGGTAGCACAACATTTCAGGATTCCTGTTGTAGTCTGTATCAACAAATGTGATATCAATATGGATTTGTCACAGTCAATCTCTATTTATTGTAAAAATAATGAAATAAATGTTGCAGGGATGCTTCCATATGACAAAAGTCCTGTTGATGCAATGATTTATGGGAAATCTGTTGTGGAGTGTTTTGATAATGATTTTTCCTCTAAGGTCCGGTCTTTATGGACAGAAGTCAATTCAAGTCTGTCAAAGTGAATATCATATTAAAAAAAACTAAGTAGCAGAAAATCCTTTTTATTTTCATATTAGAACTTGAATGATGGTTTTTACTTATTATAATAAAAAATCATTAGCAATAATGGATATGTTTTTATTACATAGCACCAGATTTCTATTTGGGTGTTATTATGGTTCACGCTACAAACGGTAATGTGGGCACATTTGCTCATATACTACAGTCCTTGCCGGATTACTCAGAGTTGCTCATAGCACTATTGATATTGATCCTGCTGTTGGTCTCTGTGGATGAAATTGTAGACTTTCTCTACATGGTGAGGGAACTTTTCACTTTCAGGAATATGCCTTTCAGTTAATTTTACTTATTCTTGAAAGGTGCCCAGGGAAGAACACACATGGGACATTCAGGCCCATATCCTGCAGTCGCATATCCGGTCATGCCGCCTGCGGCATTTTGTACTTTGGTGAATTCATTTTGTAGAAGGATGCTACATCCCATGCTCGATCTTTGACCTGAGCCGCATATAAGAATGGTTTCAGCATCATCGTTAATCTCGGCATGCCGCTCTCTCAGTTCGTGTACGGGTATATTTACAGCTCCATCAATGTGGAACTCATCATATTCAGAGACAGCTCTTACGTCCAGCAGGGTCATTTTTTTTCCGTTATTTATTCGGCTGTGCAGTTCAGAAGAAGATATCTGTGGGACATGTTTTGTAGGTAGTCCATCCGTTACCCATCCGTACATGCCATCTTCAAGGTAGCCTGCTATCCTGTCCTGTCCTACTCTATGCAGATGAGTGCATGCATCAAATGCCCGTGAATAATTGTCTGAAACTATCAGTATGTCTTTTTCAGGGGGCAGTAACCATCCAGAGTAAGTGGGAAAATTCGAGTTGCTGTCTATATTATAAGCTTGTGGTATATGTTGTCCGCCAAAGGATTCAAAATTACGTACGTCAAGAATGATTGCATCTTTCATTTTTTCCCTGAATTGGACATTGTTCAATGCTTCGGGGATAGGAAGTTCTTTCACTCTTTCAGGTCCTG